>JACCZY010000040.1 GCA_013695685.1 Geodermatophilaceae bacterium
CCGATGCACGGGCACGTGACGTCGTCGTACGACTCCGTCGCCCTCGGTACGCCGTTCGCACTGGCCCTGCTCGACGCCGGCTCCTCCCGGCACGGCGAGGTACTGGACGCGGTGAACGACGGCCTGGCCACTGCGGTTCGCGTGGTGTCCCCGGTGCCCTATGACCCGGAGGGGTCGCGCCGTGACGGGTGAGGTGTCGCTGCGACGGAGCCCGTTGGTCGCGGGGGCGGGGTTGCCCGCGGGAACGCCTGCGACGGTGCTGCTCCGCGACGTGGGGTGGACCACGCTGGTGGACCTTCGGCTGGCAACCGCCCAGGACGGGTCGGGGGCGGATACCGCCGCGGTGGAGTCGGCGCTCGGGTTGCGCCTGCCCGCAGCCGGTCGGCTGTCGAGCGACGGGGAGCGGCTGGCGGTCTGGCTCGGCCCGGGCTGGTGGCTGCTCGACTGGCCGGATGAGCTGGACCGCCGCGGCGTGGATCCCGGCGGCGTGGATCCCGGCGGCGTGGATCCCGGCGGCGTGGATCCCGGCAAGGCCGAGCAGGCGCTGGACCCGCCGTTGGTCCGCCGGCTCCGAGCTGCGGGCGGACGGCTGTCTGCCGTCGAGGTCTCCGCCGGCTTCGCAGTCCTGGAAGTCACCGGGCCGCATGCACCCGCCGTACTGGCTCATGGCTGCTCGATCGATCTGCACCCGCGGGTATTCGGTCCAGGTCGCGCCGCGCGGACCATGCTGGCCAAGGCGCAGGTCGTGCTGGCGCATACCGACGATGCCGCGCGTGGCGAGGCACCGACGTACCGGATCTGGGTCAGGTCGTCCTTCGCCCGCTACCTCGTCGCCTGGCTGCTGGACGCGGCCACCGAATATCTGGCGTGATCGTCGGCGTCACCGACCACCGTTCGCCCGTCATTGGATGTCGTTTGGGCCGCCCGACGACCGGAACCGCATCCAATGACGGCGAACAGCGCCTAATTCTCGTCGACCGCCCCCAGAGTCAGCCGACTTCAATGACGATCTTGCCGCGCATGTGACCAGACTCGACGCTGGCGAGCGCCTCGCCGGCCCGCTCCAGCAGGACGACGTCGCTCACGTGCGGGTCCAGCTTGCCGTCGGCCACCAGCCGCACGATCTCGGCCAGGACGGCACCGCCGCCGTCGCGGACGACTCTGCCTCCGCCGAGTTCGGCCACGACGCCCGGATCGGCCGTGGTCAACAGCTGGGAGGTCTCCTTGACGAGCCCGGCGACCGCGCGCAGCGCGTCGCCGCCGACGAGATCCAGGATCGCGTCCACCCCGTCAGGCAGGATCTCGCGGACCCGGTCGGCGATGGGAGACAGGCCGTCGCCGTACGTCACGAGCGTCGCCCCGAGGGACTCGGCCAGCTCGCGCTTCTCCTCGCTTCCGGTGCCGATGACGAAAACGCCGCTGTCACGAGCGAGTTGCGCGGCGGCTACCCCGACACCGCCGCCGATACCGTTGATGAGAAGTGTCTGCCCCTCGCTGAGATCAAGCTGTCGTACGGCGTCGTACGCCGTACCGCCCGCGACCGGCAAGGCGGCGGCGTCGGTGAAAGACACCTGCGGGGGCTTCTTCGTGGCGGTGCTGGCCGTCACCAGGGCGTACTCGGCGTACCCGCCGGAGCCTGGTGCGACGCTGCCCAGGATCTCGTCGTGGACCGAGAAGTCCGCGACGTCCTGGCCGACCTCCTCGACGGCGCCTGCGACCTCACGCCCCAGAACCGCGGGGAGGTCCAGCGGCATGTGCTCGGCGAGGTAGCCCTGCCGGATCTTCCAGTCCACCGGGTTGACGCCGGCGGCGCGTACCGCGACGAGTACCTCACCGGCGCCGGGCGTGGGCTGGGGAACGTCGAGGACTTCCTGCACTTCCGGGCCGCCGTACTCGCTGAAGCCGTATGCCTTGGGCATGTCTCTCCTTCGTCGTGGTCTTCGTTGTTGTCGTCGTTCGTAGGTTCGCGTCGGGTTCTCTCTCCACTAGCAAGCCGGCGCTCGCCCCGGTGTGTTCCCCCGGCCTACTGTGTCGACGTGACTCCATCTGTGCTGGATGTGCACGAATGAAGGCGGTAGCGGCTGCGGCGCTCGGCCTGGCCGCCGGAATCGTCGTCACCCGGCGCTCGCACCGCGCCGCGATCTCTCCATGGTGGGACGAGCGGGTCGGCCCAACCCGGCTGCGCCGCTCGGACCTGCCGGTGGGAGGCACGCTGGCGCTGTTGACAGCCGCGGCGCTGCGGCAACTGGGTCATCCCGGCGCGGCGGGCGTCATTGCCGGGCTGGGCGTGGGTGCCGCGGCCGGTGCGGTCGGCACCGGACTGGCCCATCCACTCCCACCGCTGCGCCGGTAGCCGCCAGTGGCCGCGGCAGGTCAGGAGCCGGTAGTCGCGGCAGAAGCAGGAGCCGGTAGTCGCGGCAGCAGATCGCGGCCCGACACTCGTTCGGTGATTGCGGGCCGACACTCGGTCAGTGGCGGTCATGCCGCCAGCGCGGGGTTGTGGCCGGTGTCCACCTGCTCCGCCGGCGGTGGCGGGCCGGGCGGCGTACCGTCACCGAACGGCCGCCCGCCGAGTTCCTCGCGCCCGTGCGGCGTCGCCCAGCTGCCGAGATCCGGGCCGAGCGGCACGATCCCGGTCGGGTTAATGTCGGTGTGCACCTCGTAGTAGTGCGACTTGATGTGCACGAAGTCGGTCGTGTCTCCGAAGCCGGGTGTCTGGAACAGGTCCCGCGCGTAGGCCCAGAGCACCGGCATTTCGGCGAGTTTGTGCCGGTTGCACTTGAAGTGCCCGTGGTACACCGGATCGAAGCGCGCCAGCGTCGTGAACAGGCGGACGTCTGCCTCGGTGATTGTGTCCCCAACGAGATAGCGCTGGCTGGCGAGTCGTTCCGAAAGCCAGTCCAGCCGGTCGAAGAGCGTCTGGTACGCCTTGTCGTACGACGACTGGCTGCCGGCGAACCCTGCTTGGTAGACGCCGTTGTTGACGTCGCGGTAAACCAGCTCCGCTACCTCGTCGATCTCCGCGCGCAGGGGCTCGGGGTACAGCTGCGGCGCACCGTCGCGATGGAACGCCGTCCACTGGGTCGACAGGTCCAGCGTGATCTGCTTGAAGTCGTTCGTGACCACCGCCCCGGTCGGCACGTCGACGATCGCCGGCACGGTGATGCCGCGGTCGTACCCGGGGACCGCCTTTTCGAAGGCGTCCTTGAGCCGCGGAATATCGAGTACCGGGTCGACGCCACCGGGATCGAGGTCGAACGTCCAGCTGTCCTGGTCGTGCGTCGGGCCGCAGATCCCCATGGACAGCACGTCCTCGAGCCCGAGGAGCCGACGCACGATGATTGCGCGGTTCGCCCAGGGACAGGCTCGGGCAGCGACCAGCCGGTAACGGCCCGGTTCCACCGGCCACTTCGATGAGCCGTCTGCGGTGATGCGCGCGGAGAGGTAGTTCGTGTCGCGCGCGAAGTTCCGCTGGACGTACCCGTGGCTGCCCATAGACCACAGCTACCCAGCGCCTGGCGCGAGCAAACTACTGATCGGCACACTGAGACGTGAGTCAGTCAGCTTCCTCGCACTAGGAGAGCGCATGCCTGCCGCCCCCCGCCCAACTGTGGCCCCACTTCCCACTTTGCCTGCGCTGTGGCCGCTGCCGCAGCTGATTCGTCCGGTTTGCGGGGCCACCCGACAGGCAAAGTCGGCAGGGGCGGGCTGATGCAGGCGGGCCGGTACGACGTGGTGGTGGTCGGGGGCGGGCACAACGGGCTCGTCGCCGCCGCGTACCTCGCTCGGGCCGGGCGCTCGGTACTGCTGCTCGAACGGCTCGCCCACGTCGGTGGGGCGGCGGTGAGCGAGGCAGTGTTCCCCGGCGTCGACGTACGGCTGTCGAAGTACTCCTACCTGGTGAGCCTGCTGCCGGACCAGATCGTGTCCGACCTCGGGCTGTCGGTTCGGCTGGCCGATCGCGATTACGCCTCGTACACACCGTTCGCGCGGGACGGTCGTGACCTCGGGTTGCTGGTGGAGCGTCCGGATGGGCCGGCCACCCGGGCGTCGTTCGCCGAGGTGACCGGTTCGGACGCCGAGTACGACGCGTGGCACGAGTTCTACGGTCGGATCGCCGTCCTGGCCGGGGATCTGGCGCCCACGTTGCTCGAGCCGCTGACCGGGCCGGAGGAACTCCTCCGGCGGCTCCGGGAGCCGTCGACGTTCGCTGCACTGCGCGATCTTCCGTTGGGTGAGCTGGTCGGCCGGTGGTTCAAGGACGACGTTGTCGCCGGTGTCGTGCTGACCGACGGGCTGGTGGGGACGTTCGCCGACGTGCACGCGGACGACGGGCGGGCGGCGGCCTGCTTCCTGTACCACCTGATCGGCAACGGTTCGGGGCAGTGGCGGGTGCCGATCGGCGGTATGGGAGCGGTGACCGCTTCGATGGCAAGCGCGGCCCTGCATTTCGGTGCTGATGTCCGGACCGACGCGAACGCGACGTCAGTGGCCGTCGACGCCTCCGGCGGCGAGGTCGGGTGGGTCGACGGGTCGGGTGTCGAGCACACCGTCGGCGCCGGTGCCGTGGTGTCCGCGGTGTCGCCGTCGGTGTTGGCCGGGCTGCGCGGCGGTGCCGGCGCGGTGCCGCGGCCGGTCGGGGCGCAGGTCAAGGTGAACATGGTGCTGCGCCGGCTTCCCCGCTTCCGCTCCGGCATCGACCCGGCGGTGGCGCTGTCCGGGACCATGCACGTCGCGGAGTCGGCGACACAGCTGGCCGCGGCGTACGCCGACGCCCTCGCCGGTCGGCTACCGGACCCGTTGCCGTTCGAGGTGTACTGCCACTCCCTCGCCGACCCGTCGATCCTCGGCCCGGCCGAGCGGGCGGCCGGATATCACACCTTGACGCTGTTCGCGATGCAGACGCCGGTCGGGTTGTTCGACGCCGACAACGACGCCCGCCGGGCCGAGGCCGCTCAACTCGCCGTCGCCGGATTGGACGCCGTACTGGCCGAACCGCTGTCGGACTGCCTGGCCCGCGACGCGGACGGCGAGCTGTGCCTGCAGGCCGCGACACCGGTGGATCTGGAGAACTCCATCGGGATGACCGGTGGCAACATCTTCCACGGCGACCTGTCATGGCCCTGGGCCGCCGAGAAGTCCCAGGTCGGTCGGTGGGGGGTCGAGACCGACGAGCCGAGACTGGTCCACGCCAACGCCGGCGGGGCGCTGCGCGGGGGCGGCGTCAGCGGCATCGGCGGTCACAACGCCGCCATGGCGCTGCTGGCCTGACCAGGTTGCGGCCATGTGTGCCACCAGAGCGCCATACCAGCCCGGGCGACGGACGCAACGGCGTCAGGCGTCGTCGCGCTCGCCTTCCGACCGTGCTGGTACAGGAGGGCGGCTACCACCTCGACAGCCTGGGCGGCCTGGTGACGGCGGTGTTGTCGGCGTACTGACCACGGAGCGTGATCGGCTGTCGTACCGAAGTAACATAAGAACATGGCACCGACGCCGACTGATTCGTCGGAATATCTGGGCGTCAACCGTGTTATCGTAGGTGTACCTTCCCGGTTACCTAGCAGGAGTTGAGTTTCATGAGCACGTTCACCGCCAACTGGCGCCAGCGCCGGCGGGCCATCCGCAACCAGCGCGAGATCGCCCATGCGATCAACAACGCTCAGTCCCCGGCAATGCGTGACGAACTGATCGTCATGGCCCACCGCGGCGAGCAGATCTTCCGCTGAGCTAACCGACCGAACCCCGGCAGCGTTTCGCTGACCGGGGTTCGGTTGTCTCAGCCCTCCGCGTCTGCTTCCTCGGGAGGGTCGGTGAAGACCCGGCTGGCGAGGAAGTCAGCCGGTTCCAAGGTCTGCAACTGCTGCTTGGTCACCGATGCGCCTGGTTCGCTGACCAGTCGGTTGGCCTGGCGCAGCCGGGCCCGCTCGATCGCATTGCGGACGCTGCGCGCGTTGGCGAACCGCGGTTGCCGCATCCGCTTGTCGAGGTAGTCACGGAGCACGCGCACCGTGTCCTCGGGCAGAACGTACTCATGCTCGGCAGCGATCAGCCCGGCGATCGCGGCCAGCTCCTCGACTGTGTAGTCGGGGAAGTCGATGTGATGTGCGATCCGGGAACTCATGCCGGGATTCGACCGGAAGAAGTCGTCCATCCGGTCCTTGTAGCCGGCCAGGATGACGACGAGATCGTCGCGCTGGTTCTCCATGATCTGCAGCAGAATCTCGACGCTTTCGGCGCCGTAGTCCCGTTCGTTGTCTTCCTTGTAGAGGTAGTAGGCCTCGTCGATGAACAGCACGCCCCCCATGGCGCGCTTGAGCACCTCCTTGGTCTTGGGCGCGGTGTGCCCGATGTACTGGCCGACCAGGTCGTCCCGGGTGACCGACACGAGGTGCCCGCGGCGCAGGTATCCCAGCCCGCGCAACAGCTCGGCCATCCGGAGCGCGACGGTGGTCTTGCCGGTACCGGGGCTGCCGGTGAAGGACATGTGCAGGGCCGGCCGGGAAGAACTCAGCCCGAACCGGGTGCGCATCCGGTCCACCAGCAGCAACGCGGCGATCTCCCGGATCCGGGTCTTGACCGGGACCAGTCCCACCAGCTCTGCGTCCAGCCGCTCGAGGACGGCGTCCACGTCGGACTCGCGGCGGACCTCGTCGACATCGAGGACCGCATCGTCGGCGAGCGGCACCGGGGGATCGTCCTCCGCGGAGACGGCCTGTTCCGAACCGCCGGCGCCCGGGCGGGGCATGGTGAACCCGCCGCCGGCTGGGGCGGTCATCGCCACGCCACGGCGGCGCCAGGCTCATCGCCGGGCATCAGGAGTCGCCACGCCCGTAGCGCTGCCCCTCGGGGCGTTCGCTGGCGTAGCCGCGCAGGGTGTAGCGGATGGTGCGGTCGGGACCCTCCTGGCGATCCAGCTGGAAGCCGGGCTCCTCGGGTGGGCGCTGCACCAGGAACGACAGCGCTGTCGTCTGCCGCGTCAACCTGGCGTCGAAGGCCGACACCCGCACGTAGTGCACCGGATAGGCCTCCCGGCAGCCGTCCACCTCCAGCATGACGCCGCTCGCATCGGCGACATCGAACATGGGCAGCCCCCACATCTCCCAATAGACGTTCCGCGGGTGGGGATCGTCGGTGAACTCGATGGCGACGGACCATTCGTTGTCGATGCAGTACTGGATCTGGGCCTTGATCTCGTCGTCGGTCAGGTCAGGCAGGTACGAGAACGCACCCTGGGTGATTCGCACGAGGCTGCTCCGTCTCAGGCGTTCGTCGGGGTGGGCGTGACATCGGGTGCGTCGGTGGAGGCGTAGTCGAACGTGACGTCGCCCCAGGTGTCCATGGCGACCGACAACGCATGGCAGCCCTTGGCTGCATCGCGCAGGATGTCCATGCCCTCCTTGACGAAGTCGCGACCCTCGTTGCGCGCCTTGATCATCGCCTCCGTCGCCACCCGGTTGGCGGTTGCGCCGGCGCCGATACCCATCGGGTGGCCGATCGTTCCGCCGCCGAACTGCAAGATGACGTCCTCGCCCAGGTAGTTCAGCAGGTCGTGCATCTGCCCGGCGTGAATGCCACCGGAGGCCACGGGCATCACCCCGGGCATCGAGGCCCAGTCCTGGGTGAAGTAGATGCCCTGCGCCGGGTTCTCCTCGACGTGGTCGAGGCGCAACGTGTCGTAGAAGCCGGCGGTGGTGGCGGGGTCACCCTCGAGCTTGCCGACGACGGTGCCGGCGTGGATGTGGTCCACCCCGATGAGCCGGGCCCACTTCGCGATGACCCGAAAGCTGACGCCGTGCGTCTTCTGTCGGGTGTAGGTGCCGTGCCCGGCACGGTGCAGGTGCAGCAGTACGCCGTTCTTGCGCGCCCAGTTGGACATCGACTGCATGGCAGTCCAGCCGATGGTGAGGTCCTGCATGACGACGATGCTGCCGATCTCCTTGGCAAACTCGGCTCGCTCGTACATGTCCTCCATCGAGGCGGCCGTGACGTTCAGGTAGTGCCCCTTGATCTCCCCGGTCGCGGCGACCGCCTTGTTGACCCCCTCCATGGAGAACAGGTACCGATCTCGCCAGCGCATGAAGGGCTGGCTGTTGATGTTCTCGTCGTCCTTGGTGAAATCCAGGCCACCGCGTAGGGCTTCGTACACCACGCGGCCGTAGTTGCGAGCGGACAGACCCAGTTTCGGTTTGACGGTCGCCCCGAGAAGCGGTCGACCGTACTTGCCCAGATACTCGCGCTCCATCACGATGCCGTGCGGCGGCCCCGGGAAGGTCTTGACGTAATGGACCGGAATGCGCATGTCTTCCAGCCGCAGCGCCTTGAGGGGCTTGAATCCGAAGACGTTTCCGATGATCGAAGACGTCAGGTTCGCGATGGAGCCTTCCTCGAAGAGGTCGATGTCGTACGCGATGTAGGCCATGTACTGGTCGGTCCCCGGAACTAGGTCGACCTGGTATGCCACCGCTTGGTAGTGCTCGTGTGCGGTCAACCGATCGGTCCACACCACCGTCCACGTGGCGGTGGAGGACTCCCCGGCCACGGCTGCCGCCGCCTCGACGGGATCGACCCCCGGCTGCGGAGTGATCCGGAAGCAGGCCAGCACGTCGGTGTCTTTGGGAACGTAGTCGGCGTCGTAGTAACCCATGCTGGCGTAGGACTGCACGCCGGCGGACCAGCGCTGCTTCTTCTCGGCTTCGGCACTCATGCGGCTGCACCCTCGTTCGGAAACTGCGGTAGCTGCAGTCTGTCCCCCCAATACATGAGTTGTCTATCGCAAGAAATGTCATGTGGCATGAGCTTTATCTCATGAGAGCCTTGCCCCATGACACCGCACCAGCTGCGCACGTTCCTCGCGGTCGTGACCACCGGCTCGGTCGGTGACGCAGCCGACATGCTCCTCGTGAGCCAATCCGCAGTATCCGCCTCGCTGAGCGGCCTGCAGCGCGAGCTGGGCGTGCGGCTGATCGAACGCCACGGCCGTGGCGTCCGTCTCACCGAGGCAGGGGGCATCTACGCCGGCTACTCCCAGCGCATCCTCGGGTTGATCGACGAGGCGCTGATCTCCGCCCGCGACGGGAACCGCCCACAGCGCGGTCATGTCCGGCTCGGCGCCGTGCCGACCGCGGCCGAGCAGGTCATCCCGGGCTATCTGGCCACCTTCCGGCAGCACTACCCGGACGCCCAGGTCAGCCTGCATGTGGGATCGCGTGACGACGTGTTTCGCCGGCTCGTGTCGCATGAGGTGGATCTGGTGGTAGCCGGCCGTCCGCCGGCCGGCTCTCCACTGGTGAGCCGGGCCCTGGCCGACAACGAACTCGTCCTGGTCGCAGCACCCGGGCTGATACCCAGCGGATCGGTGTCGGCTGCGTTGGCGGCCCTGGCCCAGGCGACCTGGCTCCTGCGCGAGCCCGGCTCAGGCACGCGGGACACCATGCTCGGCTACCTTGCCGACCGGGAGTTGGCTCCGCCTCAGCTGACCCTGGGGGCCAACGGAGCGGTCATCGCCGGCGCGGTGGCCGGACTGGGTGTCACACTGGTTTCCCGTTCGGCCACCGTCACAGAGGTGTCCCGTGGCCAGCTGGCGACCATCGCGGCGCCGGGCACGCCGATGGTCCGCCCGTGGCACCTCGTCACCCGCGAGGACATCCCCGCCCCGACGCGAATCTGTCTCGACCACCTCCTCGATCTGCCTGCCGCCGCGGGAATCGCGCGGTTCATCGCGGAGAATCCTCCGGCGGGTGCGGCTGCGGCCGGGAGATCGGAACGCGGACCGACAGGGTCGTACCGCCGCCACGGCGACTGACGAGGTCCAGCCGGCCGGCGATGAGTTCGGCGCGCTCACGCATGATCCGCAGGCCCTGCCCGTCGGTGTGTGCAGCGGGATCGAAGCCATCACCGTCGTCGGTGACGCGCAGGACCATGTGTTGCCCGACCGGGAACAGCTCGACCACGACCCGTTGGGCTCCGGCGTGCTTGGTGATGTTCTGCAGGGCCTCCTGCGTGATGCGATAGAGCGACGTGGCCACATGGTCCGGCAGCGGCAGCTCGCTCACCCGCACGTTGACGTCCAGACCGGCGGCGCGGCGGCCGAGGCTGGCGAGGGCATCACTCAACCCGAGGTCGTCCAGCAGAGGTGGCCGCAGGCCGTACACGGCGCTGCGCACCTCGGCTTGAGCCAGCTCCGCGAGTTCGCGGGCCGTGGCCATCTGAACTGCCGCGAAGTCGGGCTGATCGGCCAGTGATTCCGCAGCGGCGACGAGGTGAAAGGTCAGGCCGACGATTCGCTGCCCTACCCCGTCGTGGATCTCCGCGGCCAACCGTCGACGATCACTTTCCTGCAGCGCGATGAACTCCTCGGTGCTGCGGTGACGGCTCAGCTCGCGGGCGTGCACGTGCTGGTGGTGACGCGCTGCCGCGACCGATGGGGCCAGCAGGCGGCCGAGCCCGACCGTGCACTCGATCTGGCTGCCGGCGAAATCTTGCCGCTGCGCGGTGAATACCTCCAGGACGCCACACGGCGCCGAACCGCGAGTTGCGATCGGAACCGAGATCGCCGAGGCGAAGGGGGAGGCCCGGCCGTCCAGGAATTCCCGCCATCGATGGTCATCGGCTAGGTCGACGCTGACAAGGGGCCGGCCGTGACTGGCCACCCATCCCGCCAGGCCGGCCCCGATGGGCAGCGCACCCAGATCACCCAGGGCCCCCGCCGGCCAGGTGCCGGCAACGGTGAGGCGGCGCCCGCTTTCATCCAGCACGTGGATCAGGCAGCGGTCGATGGCACCTACCCGGGCAGCCACGGCGGCAGCGGTGGTGGACACCCGGGACAGGTCGTCGACGGCTGCGGACAACGCGATGACCTCGAGCAGCACCTCGCGCTGGAGGGCAGAATCGAGCAGGTCGAGCCACTGGGTGTTCACCGGAACAAGCCCTCGCGCATCGCGACCGCGACGGCGCCGGCCCGGTCCCGAACCTCGAGCTTGCGGTACAGCGAACTGATGTGGCTCTTGACGGTCTCGTCGCCGATGACGAGGCGAGCGGCAATTGCCCGGTTGGTCATTCCGGACACGGCCAGGGCGAGCACCTCACTCTCCCGCTGGGACAACCCCAGCCGGGCCCCCGGCCAGAACTCGCCGGCTTGCAGCCTCGCTGCCGAGGTGGCTGCGCGGCCTGCCAACATCGGATCGATGACGATGTGTCCGTCAGCGGCGAGCAGGAGATGTCCCACCAGTTCGGCTCCATCGACGCGTTTGAGCAGATAGCCCGAAACCCCCACCCGTAGTGCCTGGTAGAGGTACTGCTCGTCGTCGTACACCGTCAGGATGACGATCTTGCAGCCCGCATCCCGCTGGAGCAGCGACTTGGCCAGGTCCAGGCCACTTGCGTTGCCCAGCCGTACGTCGCACAGGACGATCTCCGGGCCGAGTGCGGCGACCAACCGCTCGGCGTCCTCCGCATTGCCGGCCTCGCCGACGATGACCACGTCGTCCCGGTATCGGGCCAGCATCGCCTTGAGGCCCTGGCGCACCATCTCGTGGTCGTCGACCAGCAGGATCCGGACGGGTCGGACGCTCATGGTGGGACAGGGTAGGACTTCCGGTTTCCAGGACTGCTGGCCCCAGAGCGGTCGGTCCCCCGTCGGCTCACCCCGAAAGGGGAGGAAACTGAGATGCCCATCGTTAGCCTGAGTTCATGCCGCTGCCATGGCATCCATACAAGGGGGCTGTCATGACCGCGCTAGCCAGTACCGCTGCCCAACTGGTGGCGACGGGGCGGGGAGACCCCGAAAGGGTAGGGGAGGGCCAGGCCGCCCTGGCGCACCAAGTCAGGTGCAATTCCGCCGCCCTCGACGGCACCTACACCAGCACGCTGGAGAAGGAGCCGGTCAGCCAGTGAGCGAGCGAACGGATGAGTACGGCGCGGCGCTCGATGACAGCGCGAAGATCAACAAGCCAGAGGCGCCCGACCGCAACCTCGCCCTGGATCTCGTGCGGGTCACCGAGGCTGCCGCCATGGCCGCCGGGCGTTGGGTGGGCCGGGGGGACAAGAACGGCGGGGACGGGGCGGCGGTCGACGCCATGCGCAAGCTGATCGGCACCGTCTCCATGCGGGGGGTCGTCGTCATCGGCGAGGGCGAGAAGGACCAAGCCCCGATGCTCTTCAACGGCGAGGAGGTCGGCAATGGGGACGGCTTCGCCTGCGACGTGGCCGTCGATCCCATCGACGGAACCACCCTCATGGCCAAGGGCATGCCCAACGCCTTGGCGGTGCTGGCAGTCGCGGAGCGCGGCACCATGTTCGACCCCTCGGCGGTGTTCTACATGGACAAGCTGTGCGTCGGACCCGAGGCCGCGGACGTCGTGGACATCACCGCTCCGGCCGATGAGAACATCCGTCGGGTGGCCAAGGCCAAGCGCAGCCAGGTTGGTGACGTCACGGTCTGCATCCTCGACCGGCCGAGGCATGACCAGTTGGCCCGGGAGGTGCGCGACGCGGGCGCGCGCATCCACTTCATCACCGATGGAGATGTGGCCGGCGCGATCAGTGCGGCCCGCGAGGGTACCGGCGTCGATCTGTTGATGGGGATCGGTGGAACTCCCGAAGGGATCATCAGCGCCTGTGCGTTGAAGTGCATGGGCGGGGCGATGCAGGCCCGGTTGTGGCCGGTGGATGACGTGGAGCGCCAGCGCGCGCTCGACGCCGGGCACGACCTGGACCGGGTGCTGGAGATCGACGACCTGGTGCGCAGCGACAACGTGTTCTTCTGCGCGACCGGCATCACCGACGGCGACCTGCTCCGCGGTGTCCGCTACTCCTCCGGTGCGGCGTTCACCCAGACACTCGTGATGAGGTCGAAATCCGGCACCATCCGAATGATCGATGCCATCCATCAGTTGACCAAGCTGCGCGGATACTCATCGATCGACTTCGACAGGCAGCGCTGAGAAGAGAGTTACCGTGCCGGATAAACAGATGCGCATGCTGCGAGCTGGTCAGCCCAAGACACACCGTCCCATCATGCTGGCCATCGCCGGTGACAGCGCTGCCGGCAAGACCACATTGACCAAGGGGCTGGTGCAGGCTCTCGGCCCGGACCGAGCGACGGCGGTCTGCGTCGATGACTATCACCGCTACGACCGAGCCGAGCGCAAGGAGCTTCCGTTCACCGCGCTGCACCCCGACTGCAACTACGTCAGCATCATGGAGCAGCACCTTCAGCTGCTCGCGATGGGGCAGCCCATCCTCAAACCGGTGTACGACCACAGCACGGGGTTGCTCGCCAGACCTGAACTGGTGGAGCCGCAAGACTTCGTCATCGTCGAGGGGCTGCTGCCGTTGTTCAGCAAACTGGCACGGGCCTGCTTCGACGTGACCGTCTACCTCGATCCACCTGAGGAGATCCGCCGTGAGTGGAAGATCAGCCGCGATACGGGTAGTCGCGGCTACGCCGCCGAGTCCGTCGACGCCGAACTAGCGCGCCGCGAGCCGGAATCTGCGGAGTTCATCCGGCCCCAGCGCCAGCAGGCCGACATGGTCGTGCGGTTTGCTCCGATCGCCACTCGCTCGGATCCACCGGAGACGCCGTTGTCGGCCGAGCTCCTCCTCCGGCCGACGATCCGGCATCCGGACCTCACCAAGGTGCTCGCCGACGAGGACCACCGGTCGATGCACCTGAAGCTGATCAGAGACGAGGACGGGCGACCGGTCGACGCCCTGCACGTGCACGGTTATGCATCAGCGGAGGAAAGCGACATGCTGGAGAAGGCTATCTGGGAGGCGCTCGGACTCGATATTCCCCGGCCGGACACACTCGGAATGCTCGGTGAGGACAAGCGCAGCGCCCCGCTGGCGATCAGCCAGCTTCTCCTGCTCTACCACCTGCTGGACTTCTCCGCCGGCCAGCCCGAACAGGCGGGTTGACCGCGCCACCTCCAGCAAGGCTGGGAGGGCCCATGTCTGTGGCGACGCCTCAGCCGTGGTAAGACGCTCCCGGCGCCCGACACCTGTCGGGTCGCGGGTGTCGAGAGGAGCGCGTCCGTGGGCGGGTTGAGTCTGGGAGTTCTGAGCCGGTCGCTCAAGGAGAACGAACGACGGCTGCCGATCCACCCGCTGCACGTGCAGCGCATCGAGGAAGATCTGCGCGGGAGCGTCTACCTCGAACGTGGATACGGCAAGCGGTTCGGCGTACCCGACGACGTCATTGCGCCGTACGTCGGGGGTCTGCTCAGTCGAGCGGAGCTGATCGCGAGGTGCGATGTCATCCTGCTTCCCAAGCCGCTCGCGCAGGACGTCCGTGAACTCCCGCCCGGCAAGATCCTCTGGGGTTGGCCGCACTGTGTGCAGGACGAGGAGATCACTCAGCTGAGCATCGACCGCCGGCTGACCTTGATCGCCTTCGAGGCCATGAACCACTGGTCCTCCGACGGCACCTTCACGGTCCACGTCTTCCACAAGAACAACGAGCTCGCCGGCTTCGCCTCGGTGCTGCATGCCCTGCAGCTCATCGGTGTGACGGGCTCCTACGGCCGCCGGCTCCGGGCAGTCGTCATCGGATTCGGGGCCACCGGCCGAGGTGCGGTCACGGCGCTCAAGGCGCAGGGAGTGCACGACGTCCACGTCCTCACCCAACGCGAGGTCACCGCCGTCGCCTCTGCCATCGAGACGATGGTGCTGGTGCAGTTGCGGCCCGACCCGGACGACCCCAGTCGTGGCACGGCGCTCACCGAGGAGGGGGAGATCCCGCT
This sequence comes from Geodermatophilaceae bacterium, assembly GCA_013695685.1. Classification (GTDB taxonomy): domain Bacteria; phylum Actinomycetota; class Actinomycetes; order Mycobacteriales; family Geodermatophilaceae; genus JACCTY01. The sequence continues at coordinate 14,742 of JACCZY010000040.1, forward strand.
GGCGGGCTTTCTCTCCGAGCACGACATCGTCGTCAACTGCGTGCTGCAGGATCCCGAGGCGCCGCTGATGTTCGTCCGGGACGACGACCTCGGCGCGTTCGGCCCCGGCAGCCTGATCGTCGACGTGTCCTGCGACGAGGGCATGGGCTTCGGCTGGGCGAAGCCGACCACCTTCACCGAGCCGACCTTTTCGGTGGGTGACAACGTGACCTACTACGCCGTGGACCACAGCCCGTCGTACCTGTGGAACTCCGCAACCTGGGAGATCAGCGAGGCGCTGCTGCCCTACCTACCGACGGTGCTCGCCGGACCTGAGGCATGGACGTCTGACGAGACGATCCGCCGGTCCATCGAGATCCGCGACGGCGTGATCCAGAACAAGCAGATCCTGGCCTTCCAGGGCCGCTCGCCGGAGTACCCGCACCGGCACCTGTAATCAAGGGCCGGGCTGCCGGCGTACCGGGGTTTCGGCTTTCGAGTCCTCCGCCGCAGAGCGGTCAGCCGGACTTGCCGGTCATGTCGGGGTCGTCACGCACCTGTTCCACCGGGGCTTCCTTGGGGTGCGCATCCTCCGGTGGACGCTCGGTGCCGCCGTGTTGCGTCCCGGCGGCTGCCACGTCCACGCCCTCCTCGACGGTCTCCCCGGTACGTTCCTCGGCGGCGGGTGTGTCCTCGGGGACCACCCCTCCGCTGGACTCACTCGACATGACAGACCTCCCGTTTCCCCGAACGACCCCAGCCTGTGCCCCGCGGGCCGGCCGGTCAAGCTCCGGCTTCAGGCGCCGGCGGCGGGCTGCTCCGGGGAACCGCTGGACCCGGTCGAGGAGCGGGAGAAAGACGAGATGCGCCCGTTAACTCCAGGTGCTGGCGGCGGCGGAGCGGGAGTGCTGCGCCTTCCTCGACTGGGACGTCAGCGCGGTTGATCGGCCGACCCTGACGATCACGGCTGACAACCCCGAGGACCTCGACGCGATAGCCGGCCAGTTCGGCTCCTTGTGAGGGCCCGCATCGACCGAGTCAGCTTCCGGTGATGGCTGGAGGCGTACCAGCGGGCGTGGCGCAGCGCCGGAACCGCGTCGTTGGCCGAGTTGTTCACAGCCGAGGCGACGTACAAGCATTCGCCGTACGCCGAGCCGATTCGCGGCTGCCCGGGCGGGTAGCGTGCGGCCATGACCACTGACGCTGCTGATGACCGCGAATCCGACGTCGACGACGACGCGGCGCTGGCCAACTCGCGGGAGACCGGCGGGGACCCGGACGCCGAAGGTGACGACGCCGGTGGCACCACCGGGACCGGTGAGAACGAGGAGTTCGTCGGCAGGGTGTCAGGGCAGGACGCCGGCTATGAGGGCGAGACCGGCGCCGAGGCCCGCGCCGCCGGCCAGACCTGAGGCGGGCGCGGGCATTCGGGCACCTCCTCACCCAGCAGCAGCGCGGCGTGCGTCGCCCGGGCCGCCTCCTCCAGGTTCAACACCCGCTTGTGCGCCAACTCCACGCTGTCGGCGAGCACCGAGCAGCCGTGGTGGGCGAGGATCACGCAGTTGCAGCCATCGGCAACCACCGCGGCGGCGGCTCGGGCGAGATCCTCGGTCCCCGGCCGGTACCACGGCACCCGCCGCACCTCCTGGACATAGAAGGCGTGATCGGTGGTCACGAGCCGGATCCGGTGCCCCATCGCGTCGAGCAGTACCGACAGCTGGGGATGCAGGTGGATCAGGACCTTCGCGTCGGGGCGGGCCTGAAAGCTACGCAGATGAAGCAGTACCTCCGTCGACGGCTCGGGGTGCCCGGACAGCACTGCTCCGTCACCGATCCGGACGAGTGAGAACGCCGAGCGGTCCAGCTCGTCCAGCCAGGTGCCGGCGCCGGTGATCCAGCAGGCGTCACCGTCCGGCGACCGTGCGGACAGGTTGCCACCCGACCCGACGACGAGCCCGGTGGCGACAACCTTGCGGCCGACTTCGATGAGCTGATCCACGGCGTCCGGCACGGAGCAACACGCTACGACAGTGCCCTGTGAGCGCTGCGGTCAGCGACGGCGGAGCAGTGCGGCGTACAGGGTCAGACCGGGACCGAAGGCCATCATCACCACATGCCCACCGGAGGCGACGTCGCGGGTGGCCTCGGCCAGGACGAGCAGGACGGTCGCCGACGAGCAGTTGCCGTGCTCGGACAGCACCCGTCTCGAAGCCGCCAATGCATCGGGCGGTAGTTCGAGCCGGGCACCCACGACGTCCAGGATCCGCGGACCTCCGGGGTGCACCGCCCAGGCTTCAATGTCCTCAATGGACAGTTCATGCCGGTCGAGCATGCCGGTGACGACGGAATTGACATGGGTCGCCAGTACGTCAGGGACACGGGGGGAGAGCCGCATCCGGAAACCCAGGTCGGTCACGTCCCAGGTCATGTGGTCCGCGGTGGACACGTCGGTTCTGGCGACCACGTCGACGACCTCGAAGCCGTCGACCGCGCCCGGCTCGACCACCACCGCCGCGGCTGCATCACTGAACAGCGAATGGCTCACGATCTGGTCGATGTCATCGCACGGCGGCTGGACATGAAGGCTGGTCAGTTCCAGGCACAGCAGCACCGCCGGGCGCCCCCGCGCGGCGACGAAGTCGGAGGCGGCGGCAAGGGCCGGTACGGCGGCGTAGCAGCCCATGTGCCCGACGAAGAGCCGCTGCAGGTCCGCGCTCATCCCGAGGTCACGAGCCAGCCGGATGTCGACGCCCGGGGTGCTGTAGCCGGTGCACGAGGCGACCGCGAACAGGCCCACGTCGCCGGCTGCCAGCCCGGCAGCGTCCAGGGCCTCACCCACCGCCTGCTTGGCCAGCGGCATCGATTCGGCGACGTACCTCGCCATCCGGGCACCTGTGCTCCACGTCGACAGGTCCTCGTCCAGCGGGTTAGCGACCGCGTGCCTCGTGCGGACGCCTGCCGCGGCGAATATCCGCCGCGCGATCGGCCGGTCGTTGTAGTGCCGGGCGAAAAACCCGTCCCACAACGCCTCCTGGGTCACCGACGCCGGTACGGCGTGCCCCGCGCCGGTGACAACCGCCAAGCCGGTCACCAGCTCGCCACCTCGGCGGGGAGTGCGTCGGCGGTCATCGAGCCGCCTCCGCAGCGGGGAGTGCGTCGGCGGTCACCGAGCCGCCTCCGCGGCGGGAAGTGCGTCGGCGGTCACCAGCGCGCCACCTCGGCAGCGTTCTCCGGATCCAGTCCCAACGCAGCAGTCCCGAGCCAGTCCGCGCAGACGTCGCTCGTCGCCGGTTGCAGCGACCCGCAGCGGGCGTCCCGGAAGATCCGCTCCAACGGGTGCCCGCGCCGGGACGCCGACGTACCGGCCGCCTCAAGCATCGAGGCCGCGACGTCCATCGCGGTCTGCCCGGCGAGGAGCTTGGCCCGCCACACCCAGCGGTTCGTCTCCGGCTCGCCGGGTGCGCGGTCGATCCGCCCGGCCGCCTCCAGTACGGCGAGGCGGGCAGCGGCGACAGCGGCGTCGGCGCGGCCGATTCGGGCCCGTACAGCGGGGAGCCGGTCCAGGCCCCTGTCGCCGGCGTGTGCCGCGGCGGCGTCGATGGCCGACTGCGCCACCCCGACGTACACCGCCGCGTAGGAGGCGACCAGCCACTGCGGCATCACCTGCGCGAGCAGCAGGACCAGCCCCTCCATCCCGCCGAGCAGCGCGTCCTCGGGCACCGTCGCGTCGATGTGCAACTCGTTGCTGCCGGTCGCGCGCATGCCGAGTGAGTCCCAGGTCTGCTCGACCCGCAGCCCCGCCCCGGCAGGGACGATGAAGTGCGACAGCACCGCAGGGTCGGCGTCCACCCGCCGGGCGGCGACCAGGTACCCGTCGGCGTGACCCGCGGCGGACACGAACGTCTTCGACCCCCTGATCCGGTACCCGCCGTCAACCGGCTCGTACGACGTCGTCAGCTGTGACAGCCGGCTGCCGGCGCCCCGCTCACTCATGGCCACGGCGTACAGCGAACCGTCGACGGCCGCGGCCAGCACCCGGTCGCGCATCTCGAAGTATGACTCCGGTACGCCGAGGGCCCGGGCCAGGTCGTCCGGCGTACCGGCCAGTGCTCCGGTGACTGACGCGTGCATGTTGAAGATCAGCGCGGTCGAGCCGTTGCCCGCGGCCAGCACCATCGCCACCTCGGCGTAGTCGCGGAAGCCGGCACCCGGGCCGCCGAGGCGGGTGGGCACCATCAGGCCGAACAGGCCGGCGGACCGCAGGTCGTCGAAGTCGGCAGCGGGGAAGCGTCCCTCGCGGTCGTGATCGGCCGCGCGTTTGGCCAGCGGCGTGGCGAGTTGCTGCGCGGCGGCTACCGCCGCGGCGGGGTCGGCCAACCGCGTCGGCTCCGTCGCGCGGGAAGTCATCGGGGTCCCTCCTTGCTGCCGTGGCGGTCGCTGCCGTGTCCCTTGATGCCGTGACCCTGGAAGAGAACGGCGGTGGACCAGGTGGGAACCACTCCGACTGTGTCCTTTCTGCGCAGCAGCCGGCGCAGCAGCCCGGGAATGGACGGCCGCAGACCACGGAGTACGACGTCGACGCCACCACGCGCGCAGGCTGCACGCAACTCGGCGCGGTTGACGAACAGCGCGGGATCGTGGATGCCCTTGGGGGCACCGCCCGGGATGCGTTCGGCGATGTGCACCGCCAGGACGCGGGCGAGTGCGGTGTCGGCCAGGGTGTCGAGGACGAGCACTCCACCGGGTCGGAGGATCCGGCACGCCTCGGCGACCGCTTGTCCCAGATCGGTCACGTGCTCCAGAATCTCCCCCGCGACAACGACGTCGGCGACGCCGTCGGGCAGCGGTAACGCCAGTACGTCGGCGCGGATCGTGAGGACGCAGTGGTCGGCCGCCTGGTGCAGGGCCGAGGCGGTGATGTCGAGACCGACGTGCCGGTAGCCGTGGTCGCGGATGTGCGGCGCGAGCAGTCCGGCGCCGCAGCCGAGGTCCACGAGTACCGATCCCGGTCGCGGCGCCGGCGGGATGAGGTCGGCGCGGGCGGCGGCGATCGCGTGCAGGAGGGCGAAGGGTCCCGACAGATCCCACCAGACGTCGGCGAGTTCGTCGTACTGCTCTGGGTCGTTGCGGGCGCGGACGAGCTGGGGCACGCCCTCAACCTTGACACAGGTGCCCCCGCGGGCCGCGGGTGATCGGTCTAGCAGTGCGCGGACTCACTCGCAGGCGATACCGTCCCCGTCACCATCGAGATCGGGTGAGTACCCGGGCTCGCCTCGGTACATCGGCGCGTCACCGGCCGCCCGGGCCTCCTCACACGACGCGTAGGGGGCTGTCGCAGTCGATGTGGGCTGCGGCGGATCCGGAGATCCCTGCGTGCCGCTCGGAACCGGCACGCCGATGCCCGTCGGCAGCGGCTGTTCGGGGCAGATGCTCAGTACGCGGCTCATGGCGGTCTGTTCCGCAGCTGTGACCCACAGCCGGTAGACCTGCTTCACGGCGATCTGGATCGCAACGTAGGTGCAGCGAAACCTCTTGTTCGGCGGCAGCCAGGTGGCCGCGTCGCCGTCACCCTTCTGCCGATTCCAGGTGCTCCCCACGGCGAGCAGATTGAGCGGATCGTTCGCCAGCCGGACCCGCGTGTCGAAATCAAGCTGCTGAGCGCCCTTCTGCCAAGCGTCACCTAGGGCCACGACGTGATCGATGTCCACCTGCGAGCTATCCCCAGCAGATAGAGCGAAGGACTCGACCCGACCGCTGTAGCTGTCCTCCAACGTTCCGCTCATTACGACGCAGGCTCCGTCGCGTACTACGTCGTTCAGATCCCGCAGGAGGATGTCGTTCCTGGTGTCACAACCGTTGTCATCCACGTCCAACCAAGGGTCGCCGAACGCTGATCGGTCGTAACCGGTTCTGGGTGCCCGACCCTTGACTGGAAGCGTGGCCAGGGCGGCCGCCGCAGTGCCTCCGGTCTCCGACGAGGTCGCGGGAGGAGCGGACGTCGCGCCACTCGACCTCTGGGACGATCCGGTCTCCGCTGGGGCGGCTTCGATGCCGTTCCGCTCGCAGCCCGCCAGGACCAACATGACGGCCACAGCCGCTACGACCCAGCCGACCACGCCTCGAGCGTACGGGCCCCCAGAGTTGTGCTCCTGACGAGAGGCGGCGGTGAATCCGGCCACGCGGCCGCTTGGGGATACGGTGCACCAATGGGGCAGCCGGCAGCCGAGCGCTGGTGGCGACGTGGCCGGGACCAGGCGCAGGTAGCTGCTCGCGAGGCCGCCGGCCGCGCGGCGCAGGCCCTCATCGACCTCGACCGGGAGCAGACGGCGGCGGCCGAGGGCGTGCAGATGCTCACCAGCGTCGACACCGGCCCGGCCGCCCGCCAGGTCGCCGCGGCATGGGAACCGGTCCGCGAGCAGGCCAACCATGCGGTGGCGGCGTACATGGCAGCGGTGTCAGCCGGCGACCTCGACAGCGATCCCGAGGAGGCGGTCGCCCGTCACGCCGCCCAGGCGCTGCACGGGTCGGCGGAACAGCTCGCGCACGCAGTGGTCGCCGTACGCCGGTTCCTGGAGCACGCCGGCCGGCCCTTGCAGCAGGCCCGTTCTGCCCACGCGGCGGTGCCCGACCGGCTGCACGCCGCTCGGGTCGCGGTCACGACCGCGGCGCGGGCGGTCGAGGCAGCGCACGCCAGTCGTTACCTGGCCCGTGAGGCCACGGACCTCCTCGAGCAGGCCCGGTCCGCCCTGGCCGAGTTGGACCGGGGAGTCGAGGCGCTCGGCCTGCAAGGCATGCTCGACGGCGTCGCCAATGTCGTCCGGCTGAGCGCCCGGGCGAAGGACGATGCGGAGTCGCTGCCCGACAGGGCGCAGGACCTCACTCAGCGGATCACGTCAGCTCGCACGTTCCTCCAGGTCACCGAGGGGCACCTCGAGGGTGTACCGGAGACGCTGAGCGACCTGCGCCGCGCCTACATCTATCCCTCTTTCGCCGACGTCGAGAACAACCTCGCCACTGCCGACGTCGCCCTCGCGCAGGGCCGGCAGCACCTGGACCGGGCTGCCGCGCTGGCCACGCCGCAGGAGCAGCGGTGGGGAGAGGCCGACGAGGCGATCGCCGCTGCACGTGCCGCGATCGATGCGGCCGCACATGCGGCGCAGTCCCCTCGGCACCGGCTGTCCGCTCTGCGCGCCGCCGAGGAGGATCCCGAGGAGCCGCTGCGGCAGACTCGCCGGGTGCTTCGTGACGCGCAGCGCTTTCTGCTGGCCGGAGCGGACAGGCCGGCGCCCCAGCACGTGTCCCGGCTCGACGCGCTGGGCATCCAGCTGGACACCGTCCCCGACCGGTTGACTGCCCGGAACCGCCCGGACTACTGGGCCTACCTCACCGAGTTGGCCTCGATCAGCGAAGGCGCGCGCGCGGTCATCGACGCTGTGCGTCAGCTCCGAGCCGACAGGTAACCAGCCGTCCGCGCCAGCAGCAGGCGGAGAACTTCCTCCCCGCCGGCGACACCGGACGATTCGGTCACGAGCAGGCCCGGCCGGGTCCAGCCGATCAGCTCGAGTTCGCCGTGCGCCGGCCGGACGGCGACGTCGGCGTACTCCAGCAAGTCGGTGTCGAGCAGGGAGTCACCGGCAGCGAGTACGACGTCCGCACCGGTGCGGCTCGCCACCTCGGCGGCTGCGGCGGACTTGGTGAGCGGGCGCGGGACGCAGTACAGCTTGCGGCCCTGCAGGCTGACTACCCAGCCGCGCTCGGCGTACCACTCCGCCAGGCCAGTCAAGACGTCCTGCGGCAGCAGCTCTCGGTCGACGATCGCGTAGCAGAAGAGGTCCTCGGCGGTCCGTTCCCGGCGCAACCACGGGGCATGTTCGGAGCTGCGCAGCCGGTCCCGCGCCTGCGCCAGCGGCATGCACTCGCTGAGCCGGGCGAGGACGGCCCGGTGCCAGTCCAGGTCGGTGACGCCGTGCTGCAGCAGGTGGCCGCCGTTGGCGACGATGGCGTAACGCGCCGGCGGTCCGGCGAGGGTGATCCGGGCGTACTGCTCGCGGGTTCGGGTCGTCGTCGGGACGAACTCGCAGTGCTGCCGCAGCGACCTCAGCAGGTCCACCGCCGCCACCGTCATGAATGCGGCGTCCACCCCCTGGAACCGCTCGACGCAGCTGACCGGTGGCGGGTCGGGGCCCATCGCCGCGGCGCTGTAGATGAGTGTTCGGTCCAGGTCGCAAACCACCAACTGCCGCGAGGCCCCCGGTGCGCTGGCCGGTTCACCGGTCGTCACCTCGGCACCTCAGCGCTCGTGCCGGCAGACCCGGCTTCCGCTCGCTCCCTCACGCCAGCGCTCGTGCCGGTCGAGCCGACGGCACCGCGGGTAAACCGCGGGTGGATCAGGCCGACGCAGGAGTACGGCAGTTCGTCGACGTACTCCACCGGCACCCCCCGCTCCTCGGCGAGCAGCAGGACGTGCTCGATGTCGGCGCCCGCGCCGGCCCGGGCCAGGATCCGCCACGGCACCCGGCGCAACAACACTCGGGTGGTCTCGCCGACTCCCGGCTTGACCAGGTTGACGTCGCCGATGCCGTAGCCGGCGCTGATCCGCTCGATCGCCGCCCAGCCGCGCCAGGTCGGCTCATGGTCATGTTCCGTATGCGTCGCGAGCGCCGCCGCCACCTCGACGGTGACGGCATCGAAGCGGGCGGTGATCGCATCGAGGAAGTGGGCGGACATGTCGACGTCGGTCAACTCGGCATAGAACTTCGCACCGTGGAAGTCACCGGGTCCGATCAGGTAGTCGTTCAGAACGGTCCGGCTGACCAGCCCGGAGACGGTGGAGTTCAGGCAGGCGGACGGGACGAGGAAGTCGTCGCGGGTGCCGTAGAGGGACACGCAGTGCCCGGGATCGGCGAGCACGGCGAGATCCCCGGCGAAGTGCTGCCCGGTTGTCGCGGCGTGCTCGGTGAGCGCAGCCTGCAGCTCCCGCACGATCGCGCCCTTGCCGGTCCAGCCGTCGACGAACATCACCCGTCGCGGGTCGTGATTCGCGGCCAGCCATCTCAACGCGACCGGGTCGAGCCCCCGGCCACGCACGATGGACACCGCATAGTGCGGTACGTCTACGCCGTGGGCGAACCGTGCCCAGCGCCGCATCAGGATGCCGATCGGCGTTCCCGCCCGGGCCAATGACACCAGCACAGCGCCCTCGCCCCGACGGGCCAGCACGAGTTCGGTGACGATGCCCACTGCCGTAGCCACCCGGGCAGCGGAGGCCGCCAGCGCCTTGTCGAACAGCAGCCGGTAGTCCGCGGACGGCACGTACTCCACTGGCAGTGACTCGGCGTAGTGCCCCCCGCCGGATTGGATCGCCTCCTCGCGTTCCTCGGTGGGTGCCTCGAGGCTCACGCTGGACAGGTCGCCGAGCAGCCAGCTGACCTCGTCGGCGGCGTAGGAGCCGAACTCCGGACCGCGAAGCGGCGTCGGTAGCCGAGCGGGGCGGTACGACGGGACGGGTACGACGACGAGCCGGTCGCAGCATCCGCCCACCGCGTCGAGCAGCTCCGGCGCGTCGGTGTCGGTGACGACGACGATCGTGTCGAAGCGGCGGCGTTCATTGCAGCCCGGCGAGACGTTGTAGGCGTACCTCTCGCCGTCGGGGGTGGCGAACGTCAGGACGGTGCGGAGCGGATAGCCGGGGTCATCCACCGTGACGGCCGGTGACCGGGTGGTCGTCGAGTAGCGAACATCGGTGTCGGCTACGTCGGCCAGCGCGGCCGCGAGCCGCAACGGCGTGTACATGAGCTCCTCGGTGCCCAGCACGAGCACGCTGCCCCCAGTGACCTCAGCGGCCAGCCGCGCCGCCAGGCGCGGCAGCTGCCGGTCGAGTGCCGCCCGGTCGGCGCGGTGATACCCGTGCCGGCCACCGTCGCGCAGCCCGCGTGGCCACAGACCGTCGAGCATGATCCGGGCGGCTCGGCCTCGACCGGCGCCGATCCGCTCAGCGTGTCCACCGTGCGGGTGTCCACCGACGTAGCCGGGTTCCTCAGCCGGTTCGACCGACAGAGCGGCGAGCAGAGCGTGGTCGGTCGGCGGCTCGGCGGGCAGCCTGAGCCGTCCAGAGACGAGTGACACGACGTCGATGCAGGCTCCGAGCTGGTCGGCCAGCCGGTCCAGCGCCGCCCGGTCGTCCGGACCACGCAGATCCGCGAGCGCCGCCACGACATACCGGCTACGGGGCGACAGCCTATGCAGCGCGGCGATCGTGTTGCGGACGGTTCGCCCGGTGCTCAGCTCGTCGTCGACGAGCACCAGGGGTCCGTCCCCGATGAGCGCGGCGGAATCCTCGGGCAGCAGCAGGTGGCTGGTCGCGTGGCTGTGCTCCTCCTCGAAGCCGGCCACCGACCAGACGCCTGGAACGGTGCGACGGGTGGAGTGCAGGTAGTAGCAGTTCGGCAGCGCATCGGCCACGGCATGGCCCAGGCCGGTCGCTGTCTCGGCGTACCCGAGCACGACGACGCCGGTGCCGACACTCGCCGGCCCGCCAACTGCCTGAAGGAGCGCGGCGGCCGCATCCGGGGCGCCGTGCACCGCCGCCGGCACCAGCCCACCCAGGTGCGCCGATCTTGGTCTAGTCAACGTCTCAGCCGCTGCTTGAGGTTGTTTTGACCAAGATCGGCGAGGAGGGGGGGACGTGAGCCGGTCCGCAACGAGCAGGCCCAGGAGGCGCCCCGCCGCCAGCACCAGCCGCGGGTCGGTCGGGACGTGTTTGCCGAGGACCGTCGAGACCAACAGATGTGTACGCCGGGGGTTGCGCCGCAGCGCTATACCCAGCAATTCGGACGCCATGATGCCCATCGGCGAGGCATCGGTCCGCAACTCCACATCCCAGCGGGCGGTGACCCAGCTACCGGTCCACACCACCCCCTGCCCCGAGGGGACTGTCAACCCGGCCCGCCCGCATCGAGTAGGTCGACGATGCCGACGCCTGGCCGGGTCACGCCGAATACCCGCGACCGCAGGAGGGTGCGGTGCGCCCAGGCCCGGTGCGGCTTGACCTCGTTCATCTTGTTGCCGTACTGCGAGCGGCGTACCCCGCCGTGAACGGCGTCCTCGCCGACGAGGTCGCTGGCGTCGTCGTACTCCTCGGCGGTCACCGCGAGGAGGGCGTGGACGGCGTGCACGTGACTCGGGTGGATGACGGTCTTGCCGATCATGCCGTTGGCCTTGTCGAGCACGATCTCGCGGATCAGGCCGTCGAGGTCATCGGCCAGCAGATCGCTGCGCAGCCGCAGGACCTCCTGCTCGGCGAACGGCGTGGTCCGCAACTGCGGTTTGAACAATCGCGGGTGGGCGGAGAAGTACTCCCACACCGGACCGGTGATGACGAATCCGGTCCCGTCGGCGCGCCCGAGCATGGAGACGATGTCGGAGATCACCGACGCCACCGGGTGCAGGTCGTAGATGGACAGCTCCCGGTCGCGCCGCAGCCCGAGGACCGCACAGAGGTCGGTGGCGCCGATGCGTACTGCGAGCACCTGCTCGCGGTGATCGGCCAGCAGGTGTGCGATGCCGCGCAGCGCCTGGGTGCGGCTCTCCTGATACACCACTTCCGGTGACTCGATGACCGGCATCACGGACAGACCGGTGCCTGAGCCGTCCAGCGCGTCGAGGTACTTGCGGCCGGTGGCCGCGGTGAACTTGGGTAACACGAAGCCGGTGAGAACGGCCGTGGCCGAACCAAGCCGGGAGATCAGATCGGGGATCTGATCCGGTACCCGAACCCGGATGAACAGCTGTGAGTCTCCGCCTCCGCCGTCGGCGTAGGACTGCAGTTGGGTGACGAGGTTCCGCTCCGCCGCCTCGACCTGGTCGTCGGCCACGGAGTCCTCCAGGCAGAGGACGTGACTGAGGACGCCGCCGGCCGCCCGCCTGGCGATGTCGGCGTCCAGTGTCGGCCGGGTGGCCGGCGAGTAGAGCGTCGCCCCTAGTGCGACCGCCCGCAGATCCCGCTCGGCGCTACGCCCGATCTCCTCCGGCTCACGGGCGAAGAGCCGACGCCGGTCGGCACCGGACAGATGGGCGAAGTGTCGCATTCCTCGAACGCTAGCCGAGATCACCGGATCGGCGGCGTGACCGAGGTGAACTGTGGACAGCGGGGTGCTGACAGAATCCGGCACATGATCCACGCCCACGAGAACGCTCCAGCGACGCTCCACGCTTCTATGGGAACCTCGAGATGAGCGTCGCCATGTCCAAGGGGGCCAACATCCCGGTCGCGGCCGGTCGGGTCCGTGCCGTCTTGGCCTGGGGCGGAACCGCCGACGCCGACGCCTCGGCACTGCTGCTGACCGCTACCGGCAAGGTCCGCTCCGACGCCGATTTCGTCTTCTACAACCAGCCGGCTGGAGCCAACGGGGCGGTCAGCCACCGCGGCAAGCTGCAGGTCGCCGGCGGTGTCGAGGACACCATGACCGTGGACCTCACCGGCTTGCCACCGGACATCGACCGGGTCGTCTTCGGGGCCAGCGTGGACGGCACGACGTTCGGCCGGGTGCCCGGTCTGAACCTGCGCCTGTACGACGACGTGGCCGGGGTGGAACTCGCGCGCTTCGATATCGCCGACGCCGCCACCGAGAAGGCGTTCGTCTTCGGGGAGCTCTACCGGCGGCAGGGCGCCTGGAAGTTCCGTGCGGTCGGTCAGGGGTACGCCTCCGGGTTGGCCGGGCTGGCCGCCGACTTCGGCATCACCGTCGACGACGCACCCGCCGCCGCCCCGGTCCCGCCCGCCCGGCAACCGCAGCCCCCGCCTCCGGTGCGGCAGCAACCGCCCGCCCAGCAGCAGCCGTACTACCCGCCGCCGAGTGGGCCGCCCGCCTCCACCTACCCGCCGCCGCAGGGGCAGCCGGCCGGTGGTGCACCGCCCAGCCTGAAGAAGCAGCAGCTCATCAACATGGAGAAGCAGATAGCGAACTCCAGTCCGCAGCTGCTCTCCCTGACCAAGACCGCCGCGGTGTCACTGGAGAAGCGCGGCCTCGGCGAGCACAGTGCGCGGGTAGCGCTCTGCCTCGACATCTCCGGATCGATGCACGGGCTGTACCGCTCCGGCAAGATCCAGAAGCTGGCCGAGCGGATCCTGGCGCTCGGATTGCGCTTCGACGACGACGGTCAGGTCGACGTGTTCCTCTTCGGCAAGGAGGCCTACGCCGCCGGATCGCTGGAGCTGGCCAACCATTCGACGTACGTCCCCGACCTGCTGCGCCGGCACAAGCTGGAGGCGGCCACGTACTACGGCAAGGCGATGCAACTTCTCCGCCAGCACTACTTCGGTACGGCGGACCTGCGGCACGCGCCGTTCGGGCAGGAGTTGCCGGTCTACGTCATGTTCGTGACCGACGGCCGGACCATGGACGAGGCATTCACCCGGGACCAGATCATCGCCTCGTCGTTCGAGCCGCTGTTCTGGCAGTTCCTGGCGATCGGCAAGTCCTCCCAGTCGCTGCAGCCGGGCGGTGCGATGCAGAAGCCGAGCCGCTGGGGCGGCGGCCGGAGGTCGGGCGGTGAGTTCGAATTCCTCGAGGAACTGGACGCCCTAGGCGGTCGCTACGTCGACAACGCGAACTTCTTCGCCGTTGAGGACCCGTCGACCATCCCGGACAGCGACCTGTACGAGTTGCTGATGAACGAGTACCCGGGCTGGTTGCAGCTGGCCCGTCAGGGCGGCCTGCTCCCAGTCCGCCGTTGACGCGGGCGTCAGAGCTGGGCGACCGCAGCAGGGACGAGGTCCTGGACCGTGCGCCCGGATGTCGTCGCCCCGATAGCGGTCATCGACCACCCGGTCCCGTCCCGGCTGACCTTGGCCATCAGTTGCGCGTTGTGTGAGCCCGAGCCGGTCAGGTCGTAGCGAGCGAGCTCGTCCTGGTTGGTTTCATCCACCAGCCGGCAAAAGGCATTCTCGATCTGGCTGAAGTTCTGCCCCGTGAACGAGTTCACCGTGAAGAGCAGTGCGGTGACGTTGGCCGGCAGGGCGGCAAGGTCGACGATGATCGACTCGTCGTCACCCTCACCGGCACCGGTGAGATTGTCACCGGTGTGTACGACGGAACCATCGGCACTGCGCAGTTGCCCGAACCACACGGCATCGACGAGCCGCTTTGGCGGTCAGCCGGGATGATCGACGGCGACCTTGGGTACCGAGTGATCAGGGTCGGCTGCAGCAATCCGGCGGTTGCGCACCACGGAGCTGATGAAAGCGCCGACGATGAACGCGACGCCGATCAGGCCGGTGATGACCTCGGGGACGTGGTACTTGATGGTCACCAGCAGAAGTACGGCAAGGGCACCGATGGCCCAATGCGCGCCGTGCTCCAGATATACGTAGTCCTCGAGCGTTCCTTGGCGGACCAGGTAGACGGTGAGGGACCGGATGTAAAGGGCTCCGACACCCAGGCCGGTGGCGATGATGAAGATGTCCTGGCTGATGGCGAACGCGCCGATCACGCCGTCGAAGCTGAACGAGGCGTCGAGCACCTCCAGGTAGAGGAAGAGGAAGAACGCCGCCTTGCCGGTGGCGACGACGAGCGGCGTCGGCCCGTCGCCTCCCCCGGCCGGCTGATCCTTGATCTCGTCCTGGGCGGAGAGAATGCTCTGTGATTCGAAGAGTTGACCGAGGCCGTTGACCGCGATGTAGACGACCGCTCCCAGCAGCCCCGAGACAAGCACGGTCTCGGCGAACTCGCTGGCCCAGGTCTCCGCGGCGACCACGAGGAGCACGATGGCGATGACGACGGCCAGCTGGTCGAGTTTGCCGATCTTCGCCAGCGGGCGCTCCAGCCAGCTCAGCCAGGTGTGCTCGCGTTCTTCGAGAATGAACTCGAGAAACAGAATCAGAAGGAACATCCCGCCGAAGGCGGCGATGGCCGGATAAGCCTCCTCGAGCAGGAAGGCATACGTCCCTTCCTGCTCGACCGAGCCGCCCTCGAGCGCCAGTGTGACGACTTCGACAGGGCTGAGCTGCGCAGTGATCCCCACCAGTAACAGCGGAAACACCAAGCGCATGCCGAAGACGGCGATCGCGATACCCACGGTCAGGAAGATCTTCTGCCACAGCGGACTCATCCGGACCAACACGGTGGCGTTGATCACCGCGTTGTCGAAGGACAGGGAGACCTCGAGCACGATCAGGATGGCCACGATGAGGAGCACCTCGGGCCCACCGAGGTAGAGCGCGCCCGCCAACGCCAACGCGGTCAGCCCGAACGACCAACCGAAAACCTTGAGGATCACGCGCTGTCTTTCCGTGAGAGGGT
>JACCZY010000042.1 GCA_013695685.1 Geodermatophilaceae bacterium
CGACCAGAGCCAGGCTCCGCGGCGAGTTCATCCGCCGGGCCCAGGAGCGTCGCCGGGACTTCACGGTCGACTGGGTGCACCTCAAGCTCAACGACCAGGCCCAGCGCACCGTGCTGTGCAAGGACCCGTTCAAGTCCGTCGATGAACGCGTGGAGAAGCTCATCGCCTCGATGTGACGACGGCGGTCAACGTTGCACCGGATGGAACAATGGCAGGCACAGCGTGCCAATGCTGTCACTCTGTTCCTGCCATTGCGGCCGGCCGCGGCAACGGCGCATCCCGGCTGCGCCGGCGTCACGGATCCAGAGCGTGTGCCAGCAGCGAGGCGGCGTACTTGCCCGCCGCAGCGGCGGCGAGAAAGTACGCGTGGTCCTCATCCAAGCCGCGGCCCATGGTGGACAGTGTCACCGGGCAGGCCCGCAGGGCGGCGTCGAGACCATCGGTCGGCACCTCCACCACCCGATTGCGCTCCGGCTGATCGGCCAGGTCCGCCCGCACCCGGCTGGCGAGCGGCTCACCCAGACCAGCCGGTACGACGAGGTCGAGGCCGGTCAGTGCTACCCGGCCGAAGGCGGTGGTGCTGTGGTGGCTGACGCCGTGGTGGCGCTCCCGCGGGTCGCCGTCGGAGATCCGCAGGGCGCCGACGACGTTACCGCCGAGCACGGCGGCGGCGTTGACCACGTCACCGGCCTGCACCCCGGAGAACCCCCACGGCGTTCCGGTGCCGAGGTTGCCGGGGCCTTGGGTGACCACAGCGACGTCGGCCTGCAAGACGTGCCGCGCCGCGAGCAGCGCCGTATGCACGGTGACCGCCTCCAGGTCCCCGCCGAAGGCCTGCCCGGCCGTGATCGTGCCGGCCAGCAGCGGCGCGAGGCCTGCGACGGTCCGGGAGAACGCGAGGGGCAGCGCCGCCCCGTCGGTCATCAGGTAGGCGATCCGGCACTGCGGCCGGGCGGCCAGACAACCGGCCACGATCGCCGGCAGCGCGGAGTGCAGGTCGGCCACAACCACCGGCATGCCCGCCAGCGACTCCGCGGCAGCCAGCACGTCATGGAACGGCGAGTCCTGCTCGTCCACGCCGGCGACGATCGCCTGGGTCGGGGTGTAGCGCGCCTTGACCAGGTGCCCCGGCCCGCTCGAGTCTGACGGCAGACGCCCCGGTACGGCGACCACCAGCGCGTACCCGCCGGTACCCAGACCCATCGCCGCGGCGGTCGTGTTGAGCAGGACCTCGTCGCCGGGCTCGGGCCGGCCGACGAGGTCGGCGTAAGCCAGAGCGCGAGCCACCACCCCCCCGACCAGCACGTCGAGTTCCACCGCTCCCCGCCACTGCCGGCGAACCGCCTGCACAGTTCCGCTGCGCCACCTGATCACCCGCCCGAGGCTAGCGATCCTGCCCAGCGCGGCTTCCATGGTCCCCGGACACCCGCGGTCGCCTCTGCCCCCCGCCGGTACGCCGGGCGTTAGGGTCGCGCTGTGTCCGCACGCCGCGCCGAGCGCCTGATCAATCTGGTGATCTGCCTGCTCTCCACCAAGCAGTTCCTCTCCGCCGAGCGAATCCGCAGTGCGGTACCCGGGTACGGCGACGGCGACGGATCTGCGCAGGCCGACGAGGCATTTAAGCGAATGTTCGAGCGGGACAAAACCGAGTTGCGAGATCTCGGCGTACCGCTGGAAACCGGCCGGAACGGGTGGGGAGACACCGAGGACGGCTACCGGATCGCGCGCGGCGACTACGAACTGCCCGACGTCGAACTCACCGCGGACGAAGCCGCGGCCGTCGGTCTGGCCGCCCGGCTCTGGGAGTCCGCGAGCTTGTCCCAAGCCGCGCACGGCGCGCTGCAGAAGCTGCGTGCGGCCGGCATCGATGTGGACAGCCACGCCGCACCCGGCATCGAACCCCGGGTGGAGGCGAGCGATCCGGCGTTTCAGCCCTGCTTGGACGCGGTTCGCGCCGGCCGGCCGATCAGCTTCGACTACCGCCGTCCGCGCGCCCAGGAACCCGAGCCGCGGGAGGTGGAACCGTGGGGCGTCGTGTCGTGGCACGGCCGGTGGTATCTCGTCGGCCATGACCGGATACGTCAGGCGACGCGGTGTTTCCGGCTGTCGCGCATTCTCGGCGGCGTACGGAACGCGGGACAGCCGGGTACGGTCACCGTCCCGGATGGCATCGACCTCACCGCGACCGTCGCGGACAGCGTCCCCCCGACCTCTCAGACCGCGACGGTGCTGATCCGGCCAGGCCTGGCGCAGGGTTTACGCCGGAGCGCGGTTCCCACCGGCCGGGACGGTCCGGAGGGAGAGGAGTTCGAGGTCAGCTACGGCGATCCTGAGGCACTCGCGGACCGGCTGATCGGTTTCGGCTCGGCGGTGATCGCGCTACGCCCGCCCGAGGTCAGGGACGCGATCACGGGCAAGCTCCGCCAGCTGGTGGGGACATGACCACCGAACGGCTGCCGCGGTTGCTCGCGCTCATCCCCTATCTGCAGGCCAGGCCCGGCATCGCGGTCGCCGAGGCGGCAACGGACCTCGGTGTCTCCGAAGTGCAACTGCGCAAGGACCTCGAGCTTTTGTGGATGTGCGGACTGCCAGGACACGGCCCCGGCGACCTGATCGACCTGTCGTTCGAAGGCGACAGCGTGACCGTCACGTTCGACGCCGGCATCCACCGGCCGCTGCGGCTGACTGCGGACGAGGCGCTGTCGCTCCTCGTGGCCCTGCAGACGTTGGCCGAGGTTCCGGGGCTCGCCGAGCGCGATGTCGTCGACCGTGCGCTGGCCAAGATCGAGGCAGCGGCCGGCACTCAGGCCAAGGCGCGCAGCGGCCTGACGGTCAACCTGCAGGACAGGGACACCCAACGCCCGGACAGTGACGAGCATCTCGCCCTCATCCGCCGCGCCCTCGCCGACCGGCGGGCGCTCGACCTGACGTACTACGTGGCCGGCCGGGACGAGACCACCGAGCGGGTCGTGGACCCGATGCGCCTGCTGCTCGTCGAGGGCCGTAGCTACCTCGAGGCGTGGTGCCGGCGCTCGGTTGATGTCCGACTGTTCCGGCTCGACCGCATCGACGCCGTACAGCTGTTGGACGAGGCTGCCGTGGTGCCAACGGAGGCGCGTCCGCGCGACGTGTCCACAGGGGTCTTCCAGCCCTCCGCAGCGCATGACGCGGTGACACTGCGGCTCGCAGCCGGCGCGCGGTGGGTCGCCGACTACTACCCATGTGAACGGGTCAGCGAGGTCGGTCCCGATCTGGAGGTCGTGCTGCGGGTGGCCGATCCGAGGTGGGTACGCCGCCTCGTCCTCGGCCTGGGCACCGAGGTCAGCGTGCTGGACCCACCGGAGCTCGCCGAGGAGGTGCGGCGGGAGGCTGCGGCGGCGCTGGCCGGCTACACCCAGGGGATACAGTCGTCGGCGTGATCGTGCTGGTCGGCTGGCTTGCCGCCCTCGGCGCGGCCGGACTAATCCTGGGCATCGTCGGTTTCGGGTTGTCCGGGCAGCTGACGCGGCTGCGGCGGGCGATGAACGCCATCCTGGACGACGTCCGACCCAGGGCGCTGGATCTTCTCGCTGAGCTCCCACGGCAGGAGTCCGCAGGGGAGCGCAGCGCCGAACGGCAGGGGAACAACCTCGATTGACCCCACCGATTCGGGGAGATTACGTCGCAGGCGGTTACTATCGATACAGATTCCCTCATAGGGACACAAGGAAGGACGATCATGGGACTCGGCCCCTTGGAGATCGGTCTGATCATTTTGGCCATTCTGCTTCTCTTCGGCTACAAGAAGTTGCCCGACGCCTCGCGTTCACTCGGCCGCTCGCTGCGGATCTTCAAGGGCGAGATGAAGGGCATGAA
>JACCZY010000047.1 GCA_013695685.1 Geodermatophilaceae bacterium
AGGGTGAGCTGCCCGAGCGTGAGGTGGAGTGGCATGTCCCCGAGCAGTGGAACGCCTTCGAGCGCAACCGCGGGCGGGCCTACCACTACCTGTTCAGCCAGCTGGTCGGGCTGAACAGCCTGCTGGAGGCCTACAAGCTGTTCAAGGCCGGCGAGCGGCAGGTGGCGGCGGTGCCTCCGGCCGACCTCGACGACTACATCCCGCAGGACGAACGGCGCAGCGTGGGCTGGTGGGGAGCCGGCCGCGGCTTCCTCACCCATCACATGGTGATGGACAAGGGCAAGATCGTGAACTACCAGATCTGCACGCCGTCGACGATCAATGCCTCCCCGCGTGACCCCTGGGGGCAGCCCGGTCCCTACGAGGAGGCGGTGATGAACACGCCGATCATCGAGGACGTCAGCGACCCGGCGCGCTTCACCAGCATCGACATGCTGCGGGCGATCCGCAGTTTCGATCCGTGCATGCCCTGTACGACGCACGTCCACACCGGTGCCGGCACGGTCACCAGAGAGGTCAACACCTGCTCCTGCGGTGCCGACTGACCACTCTCGTCGGAGGCGTGGGGGAGCTGTTCCAGGGCGACCTGGATCTCGGCCGGCTTGCGGCGGAACGGCTCAGGGACGAGGCGAAGCCGGCGCTGATCTGGGTCGAGGAGCTGCACTACGGCGCGGTCGCCGTCGTCCAGCGGATCCAGGAACTGGGCGTCGACTCGATGATCCTGGTGGGCGCGGTCCGCGGAACCCGCGCCCCGGGCACGGTCCACCGCCGCCTGGTGCGGCCGCCGGAGCTGGGCACGCAGGAGTTGCAGGCGGCCATCGGGGACGCGGTGACCGGCTACGTGGGCATCAATCTCATCATCGAGGTCGCGACCGGGCTGCGAGCGTTGCCCCGGCGCACCGTGGTCGTCGAGGTGGAACCGGAGCACGCCGGCCCGGGTGAGGGTCTGACGAAAACCGCGTCCGCCGGGCTGGATCGTGCGGTCGACCTGGTGCGCACCGAGCTCCGGCGTACACCGCTGCTCGACCTCGCCGAGGACCTGCGGGAGATGACCTCGGACACCGAGCGGCTGGACCCCTCGCGTGCTCTCACGACCATGACCGACCTGCTGGCGGAGCTGGAACTGCTCGAACGCGAAGGCCGATGGGGACGCGGATTCGCCCTGCGCGACCGGCTCCGGCTGGCCATCGCCGCCGGCGAGGTCAGCGAGGGCATGGAGCACCGCGACTGGGGGCTTTGGTGGGCGATGATCGAGGAGATGGACCGGCTGGAGGCCCTGGAAGCCGTCGTTACGACGGCGGCCGGCGAAGACTAGGACGTCACGGACTCGGACGCTGGCCAGTCGGACTCCGGGGCATCGGGCTCCTCCGGACCGAGGAGTCCGAGATTCTGCGGACGGACGGCCACCCGGTTGCCGCGGGCGGTGAGGATCACCAGAGCGCCGTCCTCGAGTACGTCGACGGCGCGCCCGCTCACCTGCGGCCCCCCGGGCCCAAGCGGAATCAGTCGTGCACACACGGCGGTTCCCAGCGTGCCGCTGCGACGTCGGTAAGCCTCCAGCACCTGCGCAGCCGGTTCCCCGAGACGTTCCTCGATCGCATCCACGATCCGGGCCAGCAGTGCTGCGCGCGGCGGCGCCGCCACCGCCACCAACACGGTCACGGTGACCCAATCCGTGCTGGCCGGCCCGAGCTGCACGTGCAGCCCCAGGTCTGCCACCTTTGTCCCGGCGGCGTCCTCGACGCCGTCCGGCCAGCGCAGCCGATCAGCCTCGCCGCCCACGACGTCGTCCAGGCCCACCGAGGCGACGACGTAGCACCACCCCTCCCGCTCGGGCGGAAGCTCCGGGCGCAGCACCAACGAGAAGCCGAGGCCTTCCCCGGGGGTGACCCGCCACGGGAGGCCGGCGCGTCCCCGCGGCGAGGCCTGGTAGTCGGCGACGACGACCGCTCCGGCGGGAGCACCGGAGCGCGCCCACGCCATCGCGTCGGCCTCGGTCGACAGCAGCGCTGGGTAGCTGCGCGCCGGCCGCCCCGACAGCGCTTCGAGGAGGGCGCTGTCGTCCAGATCTCCGGTCATGTCCAACCCGCGGGATTGCCGCTGCGCTCGGCCGCCCGTTCGAAGGTGGCGGCCAGGCGCTGCCACTGGGGCACCGGGAAGCGTGCCATTCCCGACCGGGTGACCGCCCGGAAGCGATCGGCGGCGGTGTCCGGCTGCCTACTCGTGGCGCGAACGAGGGCCTCGACGATTCGCTCGTAGGCGGCCGGGGGGAGTTCCAGAACGGCGTTGAGGAGTGCCTCAGTCAACTCAGGTCCCCGTCCCGAGCGCAGCACCACTCCCTCGACCCAGTAGCCGGCGGCCTCGGCCCGCTCGGCCGGACGGCATTCTGCCCAGCGCGTCACCTCCTCGCGCAACACCACCGGCCACCCCTCGGGCGGCTCGTCCTCGAGCACGTCGAACAGCTCGGCACCGGTGGCCGGGGGCAACCGACCGAGCACGGCCTCGGCCTGATCGCGCACGGCCGCGGGAACGGCGGACACCGCCAGCGCCTGGCCCGCCGCCAGCCGCGCCCGGGCGGGCGCCGCCTGTCTCTCGTAGGCCAGCGCCAGGTTGGCCTTGGCCATGGCGTGTTCGGCCGGCCGCACGCTTCGGGGATGGGCGCCGGCCGCGGTCCGGAAGGCGCCCACCGCATCGAGGACAGTCCCGCCCGCCAGGTACGCCAACCCCAGCGTGTTTGCGGCGGCGCCGGTACCGGCCGCGTCGCCGCCGTCGCGGGCTCGGCTGACCGCGGTGGTCAGCACCGTGACGGCCTCCTCGGGGTGGCCATCGGTCAGCAGCAGCGTCCCGAGCTCGCGGGCCGCGGCAGCCTCCTGGACGGG
>JACCZY010000054.1 GCA_013695685.1 Geodermatophilaceae bacterium
CTGGGTGGCGCAGGACAACGCGCCGATCCGTGCGGTGAATGCGCAGCTGGGCTACCGGGTGGCCGGTCACTGGACACACTGGCAGGCCGACGTGCCGGATCTGGCGAAGCTCCTGGGGATGACCTAGAAGCCCAGCCGGCCCAGCTTCTTCGGGTCGTTCTGCCAGCCCGGCAGCACCTTGACATGCAGATCCAGATACACGCGGGTCCCCAGCAGTGCCTCGATCTGCTGGCGCGCCGTCGTACCCACCGCCTTGATCCGCGCCCCGTTCTTGCCGAGGACGATCCCCTTCTGGCTAGGCCGCTCGACGAAGACGAGGGCGTAGACATCCACGAGGTCGTCGCGGCCCTCGCGTGCGGCCATCTCCTCCACGGTCACCGCCAGAGAGTGCGGGAGTTCGTCGCGGACCCCCTCCAATGCAGCCTCCCGGATGAGTTCGGCGACGAGCACCTGCTCCGGCTCGTCGGTGAGCTCACCGTCGGGATACAGCGGCGGGCCGGGCGGCAGGCGCTGCATCAGCAGGTCGGTGAGCACGTCGACCTGCTCGCCGCTGACCGCGGAGACGGGGATGATCTCGGCGAAGTCGGTCAGCCGGCTCACCGCCAGAAGTTGTTCGGCGAGCGTGTCGCGCTGGGCGAGGTCTGACTTGGTGACGACGGCCACGAGCGGCGTACGCAAGCGAGCGAGTTCGGCGGCGATGTACCGGTCGCCGGGACCCACCGGCTGGTCCGCGGGGACGCACAAGCCGACGACGTCGACCTGCGCCCACGTCGCCCTGACGATGTCGTTGAGCCGGCGGCCGAGCAGGGACTTGGGCTTGTGCAGCCCCGGGGTGTCGACGAGGACGAGCTGGGCGTCGGGGCGATGGACGATGCCCCGGATCGCGTGTCGGGTCGTCTGCGGCTTGGTGCTCGTGATGCCGATCTTGCGCCCGACGAGTGAGTTAGTCAGCGTCGTCTTGCCGGCATTGGGCCGGCCGACGAAGCAGACGAACCCGCTGCGGTGCTCCACGGCCACAGTCCCATCATCGCGCACGCCGGTGCAGACTGATCGCTGCGCTAGTGGTCCGCAGCCTCGCTCGGCGGCTACGCCGAAGTGAGCATCGGTCGTGGTGTCGGCGCCAGCGACGACAGCTTCAGCCAGCGGGGCAACGCGCGCTGGGCGTAGGTCTCACCGGTCAGTGCCAGATCCCCCGAACGCAGCGCCTCGGGCCACCCGATGTCCCCGCGCCAGAGCCGGATCAGCGTACGCAGGGTCGTCTGGACGGTGACCGCTACATGATGGCCAGGATCGAAATCGCAGACGTCCACGGCGTCGGCGGTGATGACGAGCCACCAGTTGCGAGCGTTCGGCGCGATCACATCGTCGGAGAACCGGAACTGGATCACGGTGCGGCCGTCCGGAACCGCCTCCAGGTCGATGTTGCGGTGGACGTCCCACAACAGCAGGTGGGGATCGAGATCTTCCTCTCCGAGCTGGTGGATCCACCGGAGTCCCCACCGGCCCAGGGACAGCACGATCGGCTCGAGTTCCCGGCCGGACTCGGTCAGGTGGTAGGTCACCCGGTTGCCGTCACGGTGACGTTCGACCACGCCCGCCCGGACCAGCATCTGCAGCCGCTTGGACAGCAGCGCGGGTGACATCCGCGGTACCCCGCGGCGGATCGCATTGAAGTGCCGGCTGCCCATCATGAGTTCGCGGATCACGAGCAGCGTCCAGCGCTCGTCGAGTACCTCCATCGCCTTGGCGACCGGGCAGAACTGGCCATACATTGTGGGCATTCGGCTCCTACTTCCTGATCCCGCCTGGGCAGCTTAGGCCGGACCGCCCGCGGCTCGGTAGTACAGAACCTGTATCGGCTTGGTACACATCGCGAACTGGAGCAGTCCCACAGGCGCGGCCAGCATCGGGTCTCACCCAACCGCCCTAGGAGGGCACGTGACATAGACCACCGCACCACATGCGGCCACCGCACCCGAGACCACCGGACCGACCGTGGCGGAGCAGGCGCCGGTTCTGCTCGCCCAGGTCGCTGGGTACGCCGGACACCGCACCGTCGCCATCGGGCTGCGCAGCGGCCTCATCCGGACTCTCGACGCTCGACCGGGAATCACTGCCGACGAACTGGCCGACGCGCTCGGGTTCGACCACTTCTATGTATCGGTCTGGTGCCGCTCGGCCCTGGCCGCCGGCATTGTCGACCGGGCTGGTGACGCATTCCGACTGGCCGCCCACATGGGCACCCTGTTGCTCGACAAGGGCTCACCCACCTATGTCGGCGGCGTCTTTCTGGTCTGTGAGGCGCCGGAGATGTTCGGGCGGTTCGAGCAGAACCTTGCCAGTGGTGAGCGGATGTGGTGGGACGACACGAGCCCGGAGTGGATCGCCGGCGTGGCCGGCACCGGCACCCCGTTCTACACCCGCCTCGTCCCGGGCGGACTCGAGCAGGTGCCCGGGCTCGCCGAGCGACTGCGCGACGGGTGCCTGATCGTCGACACGGCATGTGGCGCCGGCGTAGGTGTGATCCGGCTGGCCACGACGTACCCCCGGTGCGAGATCCTCGGCGTCGACGGGGACGCGCACTCGATCGAGCAGGCGCAGGTGCGGGTCGCCGAGGCCGGTCTCACCGATCGAGTCCGGCTGGTGTGCAGCCCACTGGAGGACATGGCGCTCGACGTGCAGGCCACCGTCGTCATCAACAACATCTCCATGCACGAGTGCCGTGACATCGAGCGGGTGGCCGCGAACGTGAAGGCCGCCCTGGAGCCTGGCGGCTGGTTCGTGATCTCCGACTTTCCGTTCCCGGACAGCGACGAGGGGCTGCGTACGGTTCCCGGTCGGGTGATGTGCGCGATCCAGTTCTTCGAAGCGCAGATCGACGACCAACTGCTGCCGCGCACGGCGTACGACGAACTGCTGACGCGGCACGGCTTCACCGACCTGGGCTCTGTCCAGCTGACCCCGATGCACGCGCTGACCTACGGCCGCGCCTGAGTGACCAGCTGAGCGGCGACAATGTAGAGGCCATGGTCGACCGGCACCCGGGCGTCGACGTACACGCTCAAAGGAGCCGGTGCCAGGCCGGACCCTGCGCGCCGGGAGACGTTGAGAAGCCAGATCTCGGTGAAGGACGAGGAACCGAGCCGGTGACTAGGCTGCGCCGCTATGGCTTCGCTGGAACGGCGCTGGAAGAAGGAGCGCCAGCGGCACGAGGACCAGGTACAGCCGTGGCGCTTCTTCGCCGGGCGGGGCCAGCGCCGCACCGCGACGATCACGCCGGCTCGGCTGCGCTACTGGTCGTACGCGCCGCCCCGGCCCTGGATATTCGCGCTCGCCGTGGTGGTCGTCGCTGGATTCCTCGGATACCAGACGTTCATCGACGAGACTCCGGCAACAGCGAGCGACGTGGTGCGATTCCTGGTGATCACGGCGCTGGTGCTCCTCCTGGCGATAACCCGGATCACGGTGAGCAACTTCGGCCTCAGCTTCGACATTGCCGGCCTCCGCCGGGTGTCCTGCTTCGGGTTCATCGCCTTGTCGGCCGTCCTCGATGTCACCGCCGGTACCCGCCCGGCCGACTGGCCACGCGGCCGGTCGGCGAGCAGCTGGTTTCCTGGCAGCCACGCCGTACACGTCCTGTACCTGCTCGACGGCGATCGGGCGGTCCGATCGCTCTGGGTGCGCCAGCCGGACCGGTTCGGCGAAGCTCTGCTCGGCCGCCCCCTGCGCGACCGCACCGGCCAGGCGGACTAGGCCGGCCGGCGCCGACCCAGGGTCAGTCGCGGAGAACCTCGCGGACCGCACCGTCCGGCCCGGTCAGAATCACCTGCGCGGCCGGACCGAGATCCCGTACGGCGGCCAGACCCGCACCGTCCACAGTGGACGCTTCGGTCACAACGGCCACCGCCTCGAGCCCGGTGACCCCGCTGGAGGCCGCCATAGCCACCGCCACCTGCAACGCCGACAACCGCAGCGACGGCAGGTCCACGGTCGCAGCGGCGTACGTGCGGCCGTCCAGATCACGAACGGCCGCCCCTTCGGGGGCACGGGAGCGGGCGCGGGTGGACCGCGCCAGCGTCACTATCTTGGCGTCCTCGGCGTTCAGGGGCTCAGGCGTCACGGCCGGACCGCTCCGCCGCGACCGGCTCGCGCTGGCCTGCCTCGGACTCCGGTCCCGATTCTGCTCCTGTGCCCCGTACGACGCGGCGCACCAGCACCGAGTCGATCCGGTTCCGCCGACCCCCGGCGCTCTCGGCGATGAGCAGCAGGCCACGTACCTCGATCTGCGCCCCGGGAATCGGGACCAGGCCGAGTTCGCGCGCGAGCAGCCCGCCGACGGTCTCCACCTCGTCGTCGTCGGTCAACTCGACGTCGAACAGCTCACCGAGGTCCTCCACCGGCAGCCGGGCGACGACTCGCACCGAGCCGTCCTCCAGGTGCTCGACCGGCGGGCGCTCGTTCTCGTCGTACTCGTCGGCGATCTCGCCCACGATCTCCTCGAGGATGTCCTCGATGGTGACCAGGCCGGCGGTGCCGCCGTACTCGTCGACGACGATCGCCATGTGGATACGGCGGGCCTGCATCTCCCGCAGCAGTACGTCGACCGGCTTGGACTCGGGCACGAAGGACGCCGGCCGCATGATCTCCGCGACGCGCGTCGTGCGGTCGGGGTCGGACTCGCCCTGGACCCGGCGGGCGAGATCCTTGAGATAGATCACCCCGACGACGTCGTCGACGTTCTCGCCGATCACCGGTATCCGGGAGAAGCCGCTGCGCAGTGCGAGCGCGAGGGCCTGACCGACGCTCTTGGAGCCCTCGATCCAGACCACGTCCGGCCGCGGCACCATGACCTCGCGCACGATCGTGTCGCCGAGTTCGAAGACTGACTGGATCATGTTGCGCTCGCCGTGCTCGACGACGCCGCGAGCCTCGGCGAGGTCGACCAGCTCGCGCAGTTCCACCTCGGTCGAGAACGGGCCGTCCCGGAACCCCTTGCCGGGCGTGATCGCATTGCCGATGAGGATCAGCAGCGTCGCCAGCGGTCCGAAGACAACGGCGAGCAGGCGGGTGACAGCTGCGGTTCGCAGCGCGACGCCGTACGGGTGCTGGCGGCCCAGCGTTCGGGGGCCGACGCCGATGAGGATGTAGCTGACGGCGGTCATCACCGCGCCGGCTACCAGGATCGTGGCCCAGTCGGCGCCGAGCAACGAGATCAGCACGACGGCGACGATCACCGCCGCGAACAGCTCGCAGGCCACCCGTAGCAACAGCAGCAGGCTGGCGTGCCGCGGCTTGTCGTCGACGATGGTCATCAGCCGGCCGGCGCCCCGGACCTCCGCCCGGAGCAGTTCCTCCACGCGCGCCCGGGACACCATCGCCAGTGCTGCGTCGACGCAGGCGAAGAAGCCGGCGAGCAGGACCAGCAGGCTCGCGACGACGAGCAGTACGAGGTCCGCGGAGGTCATCGGGCTGCACCGTCCTCGCGCCGACTGGCCCGCCATGACCGCAGCACAGTGGCCTGTACGCCGAACATCTCCCGTTCTTCCTCGACGTCGCCGTGGTCGTAGCCCAGCAGGTGCAAAATGCCGTGGGCGGTCAACAGGTGCAACTCGTCCTCGAAACCGTGGCCGGCGGCGGTGGCCTGCCGCACCGCCACTGCGGGACAGAGCACGACGTCACCGAGCAGGCTCGGCCCCGGTTCCGGGTCGTCCGGGCGGCGGGCTGTGGTCAACTCATCCATCGGGAACGCGAGCACGTCGGTCGGCCCCTTCTCGCCCATCCAGCGTTCGTTCAGCGACGCCATGTAGGCCACGTCGACGATGAGCACCGACAGCTCCGCCATCGGGTTGATGCCGAGGTCGGCGAGTACGAAGCGGCACAGCCCCGCCAGCCCTGCCTCGTCAACAGGGACATCGGATTCGTTGGCTATCTCAACAGGCATCGCTGGGCGGCTAGCGCCGCGGACGCTGGCCGCGAGCCGGCCGGGCGCTGACATCGACCGGGCCCTGCGCGGCGTCGTAGCGGGCGTAGGCGTCGACGATGTCGCCCACCAGCCGGTGGCGGACGACATCGGCACTGGTGAGCATGGAGAAGTGCACGTCCTGAACGTCGTCGAGGATGTCCCGCACGACCCGCAGGCCGCTCCTGCCGCCTGGGAGGTCTACCTGTGTGACGTCGCCGGTCACGACGATCCGGGAGCCGAACCCGAGCCGGGTAAGGAACATCTTCATCTGCTCGGGTGTGGTGTTCTGCGCCTCGTCCAAGATGATGAAGGCGTCGTTGAGGGTCCGACCACGCATGTAGGCCAGCGGTGCCACCTCGATCGTGCC
The DNA here is from genome assembly GCA_013695685.1 of Geodermatophilaceae bacterium. Taxonomy (GTDB): domain Bacteria; phylum Actinomycetota; class Actinomycetes; order Mycobacteriales; family Geodermatophilaceae; genus JACCTY01. The sequence goes on from JACCZY010000054.1 coordinate 6,330, forward strand.
GGCCTGGGTCAGCCGCGGGATCGACTCGGGGTCGATCATGTCGTGCAGCGCGTCGTACAGCGGCCGCAGGTAGGGGTCGATCTTCTCGTACAGCGTGCCGGGCAGGTACCCCAACCGCTCTCCGGCCTCGACCGCCGGGCGGGTCAGGATGATCCGGTTGACCTGTTTGGTCTGCAGCGCCTGGACGGCCTTGGCCATGGCGAGGTACGTCTTACCGGTGCCCGCCGGGCCGATGCCGAAGACGATCGTGTGTTTGTCGATTGCGTCGACGTACCGCTTCTGGTTCAACGTCTTGGGCCGGATGGTTCGGCCACGACGGGAGAGGATGTTCAGGCTGAGTACGTCGGCCGGCCGCTCGCCATGGCCGCTGCGCAACATCGCCAGGCTGCGGTCGACGACATCCTCGGTGAGTGGCTCGCCCTTGGCCAGCAGGGACAGCAGTTCCCCGATGAGGCTGATCGCCAGCGCGTTGTCCGCAGGCTGTCCGGTGACGGTGATCTCGTTCCCGCGCACGAGGACATCGCTGTCCAGGCTCTGCTCGATCCGGCGGAGCAGGGAATCTCCCGGACCGAGCAGCCCGACCATCGGCACGGAGGCAGGGACGACGATCTTCGTGGACACGGTGTGCGTCTCGGGGGTGTCGGGCACGAGCTGTGCGGCCCTGCTCTCTCTGTGACGGCGGTGATGCTCTCTGATTCTACCTGCGGGCCGGCCAGCCTCCCAGGATCGGCCACGCTATTGCCGGGGTTCAGCCGGGCGGCCACCCGAGGTTACGACCGCCGAGTACATGCAGGTGCACATGCTGCACGCTCTGATGGGCGTCTCTGCCGCTGTTGAACACCGAGCGGTAGCCGGTCTCGGCGACCCCCTCCTGAACGGCGGCGTCATGTGCGGTGGCCATCAGCTCGGCCATCACCTCGGGATCGGCGTGGGCCAGGGCCCCCATGTCGGCGTGGTGGTCGCGGGCGATCACCAGGATGTGGGTGGGCGCCTGCGGGTTGAGGTCACGGAAGGCGAGCGTCCGCGACCGCTCGAGCACGAGGGTCGCCGGGATGTCGCCGGCCGCGATCCCGCAGAACAGGCAGTCAGTCATCGGGCGATCGTAGGGTCCCGTCCACTCCGACCACCTCGACTCATTCGCCGATCTTGGTCAAAACAACCCTTCCCAGCGCGTGAAAGGGTTGCTTTGACCAACATCGGCGGGAAAGGGGGGTCAGGGCCAGCGGCCGAGCCGGGCTGACAGGGCTGCCACGGCAACCACCCCCGCGGTGGACGTGCGCAGCACCTCCGGCCCCATCCGGGCGGTCACCGCCCCCGCAGCGGTGAACAGCGCGACTTCCTCGTCGGTGACACCGCCCTCCGGTCCGACGACGAGGACGATCCGCCCGGTGTCGGGCAGCTCCAGCGCCGGAAGGGAACGACCGGCAGCCTCGTGCAGTACGACGGCGAAGTCGGCAGCGGCCAGCAGCCCAGCCACCGCAGCCGTGTCATGCAGGTCGGCCACCCCTGGCACCCAGGCGCGCCGACTCTGCTTGGCCGCCTCCCGGGCGGTGGACCGCCAGCGCCGCAACGACTTCTCCCCGCGCGAACCACCCCACCGGCTCACCGACCGGTGCGCCGACCACGGCACTAGCTGATCTACCCCGGCCTCGGTCATCAGCTCCACCGCCAACTCGCCCCGCTCACCTTTCACCAGAGCCTGTACGACGATCAGCGCGGGATCTGGCGACGCCACCACACACCGCTCGACGACGGTCAGGCCGAGTGCGTCGGCGTGTACGGCGGATACCACGCAGCGGGCCACGCCACCGGCCCCGTCACCGAGATCGAGCCACTCCCCCACCCCGAGCCGGCGGACCCGGGCGGCGTGCCGTCCCTCCGCGCCGGACAGCACCATCTCGTCCCCGTCAGGCAGCGCCTCGACCAGGAACAGGGGTGTTCTCATCGGCCGTTGAAGGCGTCCCGCATCCGGGAGAACAGGCTCCCACCGACCGCCTTGGTCGAGCTCGGCCTCTCCTCGCCGCGAGCAGCTGCCAACTGCCGAAGCAACTGCTCCTGCTCCTCGTCGAGCCGGGTCGGGGTCGTCACCTCGACGTGCACATGCAGATCTCCACGGCCGGTTCCCCGCAGCCGCGGCACCCCACGGGCCCGCAGCCGCTGGACGGTCCCGGATTGGGTGCCGGCCACGATGACGACCTCCTCCTCACCGTCAAGCGTCTGCAGGGTCAGCGACGTGCCGAGCGCCGCGGCAGTCATCGGCAGCGTGACGCGGCAGTGCAGATCCTCGCCCTGCCGGGTGAAGATGTCGTGCGGCTGTTCGGCGATCTCGACGTACAGGTCTCCGGGCGGGCCGCCACCGGGACCGACCTCGCCCTGTCCGGTCAACCGGATCCGCATCCCGTCCTCGACGCCGGCGGGGATCTTGACGCTGACCGTACGGCGGGAGCGGACCCGACCGTCGCCGCCGCACTTTGAGCACGGCTCCGGGATCACGCTGCCCACGCCGCCACAGGTGGGGCACAGCCGCGACGTCATCACCTGGCCGAGAAACGAGCGTTGCACGCTCTGCACCTCGCCGCGCCCGTGGCAGGTCTCGCACCTGGCCGGGTGGGTGCCGCGCGCCGTACCGGCACCGTCACACAGATCGCACCGGACAGCGGTGTCTACCGTGATCTCCTCGGTGGTGCCGAAGGCGGCCTCCGACAGTTCCAGCTCCAGCCGGATCAGCGCGTCCGCGCCCTGCCGGATCCGGGTACGCGCGCCGCGTCCGGTTCCGGCCGTTGCACCGAAGAACGCGTCCATGATGTCGCCGAGCCCGCTGAAGTTGCCGAAGCCCGCGCCGGCGGCGCCGTTGCCGTAGGGGTCGCCGCCGAGGTCGACGATCTGCCGCTTCTGCGGATCGGACAGCACCTCGTAGGCCCGGCTGACGTCCCGGAACCGCGCCTGCGCGTCGGGTTCCGGGTTGACGTCCGGATGCAGGTCACGGGCGAGCTTGCGGTAGGCCCGCTTGATCTCCTCGGTGGTGGCATCCTGGCGCACGCCGAGGGCGGAGTAATAGTCAGTCGGCACGGTGGGTCAGCTTCCTGCCAGCATCTGGCCGACGTACCGCGCGACCGCACGAACGGCGCTCATGTTCCCGGCGTAATCCATCCGGGTCGGTCCCACCACGCCCAGCCCGCCCAGCGCGGTGTCGCCCGCGCCGTAGCCGACGGAGACGACGGATGTCCTGTGCAACCCCTCATGCGGGTTCTCGCCGCCGATGCGCACCAGCACGGTGCTCGAGTCGACTTCACCGATAAGCCGCAGCAGGACCACCTGCTCCTCCAGCGCCTCGAGCACCGGGTGCAACGAATTCGGGAAGTCAAGCACGCTGCGGGTCAGATTCGCCGTTCCGCCGGTCATTACCCGCTCCTCCGGCTTCTCCACGAGCGCCTCGACGAGCCCCGCGACGATCGTCGTCATCACCGGCCGCAACGCCGGCGCGACGATGTGCGGGAGATCGAGCAAAGCGATATGCGCGTCGGCCAACCGGCGGCCCTGTAGGTGGCTGTTCAGCATCCGGCGCAATTCGGTCACGTCGTCGTCGGTGACAGCGACGGACAGTTCCAGGACGCGCTGCTCGACCCGGCCGGTGTCGGTGATGAGCACGAGCATCAGCCGGCGAGGTCCGACGTCGACGACCTCGAGATGGCGGACCGCGCTGCGAGTCAGGGTCGGGTACTGCACGACCGCCATCTGCCGGGTCAGCTGGGCCAGCACCCGGACGGTCCGGCGCAGCACGTCGTCCAGGTCCCCGGCCCCCTCGAGGAAGCTCTGGATCGCCCGGCGCTCAGGAGCAGACAGGGGCTTGGCCGCCGAAAGGCGGTCCACGAACAACCGGTAGCCCTTGTCGGTCGGAACCCGGCCGGCGCTGGTATGCGGCTGGGCGATGTAGCCCTCTTCCTCCAGCGCGGCCATGTCGTTGCGGATCGTGGCCGGCGAGACGCCGAGATTGTGGCGCTCGGACAGCGCCTTGCTACCGACCGGGTCGTTCGTGGACACGAAGTCCTCGACGATGGCCCGCAGCACATCGAGCTTGCGGTCCTCGGAGGACACGTCCACCCCCTCGCGGCTGGTCTGGCACTCGTCAGTTCTGAGTGCCAATCATACGTTGCGTGCACACACCCGGCCGCGAGCGGAAGGTCGCTGGCTAGAGTCGAAGGAGCAAGGCGGGCGTCGTGCGAGGGGACCGAGCGGTTGATCTTCAAGGCGGTCCAGAGCGGTCGGCCGTACCCGGAGCACGGCTTCTCCACCCGCGACTGGGCGAGGATCCCGCCGCGGCAGGTCCGCCTCGACGAGTTGATCACTACGAAGCTGGCGCTGGAGTTGGACAAGCTTCTCGACGACGACTCGACGTTCTACGGCGATCTGTTCCCGCACGCCGTCCAGTTCAAGGGCGACCTCTACCTCGAGGACGGCCTGCACCGGGCGCTACGAGCCGCCCTGCAGCAACGCCACATCCTGCACGTCCGGGTGCTGAACTTCGACGACCTGCTGCCCTGAGACCGCCCCGGCCAGGAACGGCATCGCATTCCTGCCGCAATTCGTGAGCACCAGCGAGCCGAATGCGTTCCTTCTCCAACCACCCCGTGATCATGGGGTTTGGCCGGTCCTGACCGGCTAAACCCCATGATCACCGCCGGGCTTGCGGTCAGTCCAGCAGAGACCGGACCACGGCGTCGGCCAGTAGCCGTCCGCGTAGCGTGAGCACGGCGCGCCCCGCGAGGTGTTCGACCCGCGACAGCAGGCCGTAGCCGACCGCCTCCACGGCCGCCCGCCGGCCGTCGGCACTGAGCAGGGTCAGAGGCAGTCCGTCGCGCAGCCGCAGCCGCAGCATGATCTGCTCGGTACGACGGGCCTGGGGGCTGAGCACCTCGCGGGCATGGGCCGGGCTGCGGCCGGCCTCGACCAGCGTGGCGTAAGCGCTCGGATGCTTGACGTTCCACCAGCGCACGCCGCCGATGTGGCTGTGCGCCCCAGGGCCGATCCCCCACCAGTCCGCACCGGTCCAGTACAGCTCGTTGTGCCGGCTGCGCGCGGAGCGCCCGGCCGACCAGTTGGACACCTCGTACCAGAGGTAGCCGCCCTGGGCGAGCGCAACGTCGGCCTGCTCGTAGCGGTCGGCCAGTACGTCGTCGTCCGGGGCGGGGATCTCACCCCGGGCAACCCGACGAGCCAAGGCCGTACCGGCCTCGACGATCAGGGCGTACGCCGAGAGGTGGTCGGGGTTGGCCTCGACCGCCGCGTCCAGCGAAGCCTGCCAGTCCTGGTCGGTCTCCCCCGGCGTGCCGTAGATCAGGTCCAGGTTAATGTGCTCGAAGCCGGCCGCCCTGGCCTCTCTGACGGCGGCCGCGGCACGGCCGGGCGTGTGCTGGCGGTCCAGGACGGCGAGCACGTGCTCGCGGGCGGACTGCATGCCGAGGCTGACCCGGGTAAAACCGGCCTGTCGCAGCCGCTGCAGCGACCGCGCGGTTACCGACTCCGGGTTCGCCTCCGTCGTGATCTCAGCGTCACGGGCGAGCCCAATGCGCTCGTGGATCTCGGCGACGATCGCCGCTAGATGCTCGGACGGGAGCAGCGTCGGCGTACCGCCTCCGAAAAAGACCGTCTCGACCGGCGGCGTATCCGGGCCGAGGACGTGAGCGGCCAGCCGGATCTCGGCAATCGCAGTGTCCACATAGGACAGTTGCGATGCCCCTCCGCCCAGCTCCCGAGCCGTGTACGTGTTGAAGTCGCAGTACCCGCACCGGCTGGCGCAGAACGGGACATGGACGTAGATCCCGAGCGGCCGATGCCCCAGCGACAACAGCGCCGAGGCCGGTAGCGATCCGTCCGGCGGCGCGGGTTCACCGTCGGGCAGAGTGGAGGGCACGCCATCATTGTCACAGCCAGACGCACGGGTGGCCGGGAGGAGGCGGCGGTGGCGGAACTCGTTCATGCGGACACCGCCCGCGGGATCGCCACGATCACGCTTGATTCGCAGCACAACCGCAACGCCCTGTCGGCGCAGCTGATGGCCGAGCTGACCGACCGGCTTCGGGCCGCACAGGCCGACGACGCGGTGCGGGTGATCGTGTTGACCCACGACGGGCGGGTGTTCTGCTCCGGCATGGATCTGTCCGAGGCGCGCGGCGGTTCGGCCGCCGGGATGGGGGTCAACGCGTTTCCCGCCGTCCTGCAATCGATCTGGGACAGCCCGAAGCCGGTCGTCGCACGGGTCGCCGGTCCAGCCCGAGCCGGTGGGGTCGGTCTCATCGGTGCCTGCGACATCGCCGTCGCTGCCCGGGCGGCGACCTTCGCGTTCACCGAGGTGCGGATCGGCGTCGTACCGGCCGTCATCTCGATCACGGTCCTGCCCCGGCTGTTGCCGCGGGCAGCGCACGAGCTGTTCCTCACCGGCGAGGTCTTCGACGGCACTCGCGCCGCAGCGGTCGGCCTGGTCAACTCAGCCGTCGACTCCGCCGATCTCGACGCGGAGGTGAGCCGGTACGTCGACATGCTCGTCCTGGGTGCCCCCGGCGCCCTCGCTGCGACCAAGCAGATGCTGCGCCGGGTACGACCCGCGTCGATGTCCGAGGACTTCGCCGCGATGCTGTCGCTGTCGGCCGAGCACTTCGCCGGCGACGAGGGGCAGGAGGGAATCGCCGCTTTCACCGAGAAGCGCCAGCCGAGCTGGGTGCCCCAGGCCTAGTCGGTGTTGAGTTCTGGGATGCGAACGACCAGGTCGCTCGGCCGCAGCCGCACGGGGAACGGCTCGGCGACGCTCAGGTCCTCCTCACCCTGGGCCGACTGGGTCTCGAGGTAGTCCTCGCCGCGCAGTTCGAGGACCGTGATGGACGGTGCCTCCGGGTTCGGATCGACGATCCAGTAGTGCGGTACGCCGTGCCGGGCATACGCCGCTCGCTTGAGCGTCCGGTCGATCAGTGCGGTGCTCGGCGAGCGGATCTCCACCGCCAGCAGCGGCGAGGTGGGCAGGTTCTTGTGGGTGAAGGCGTGCAGCTCCGCGACCAGGAGGTCCGGCTGCAACTCGGTGCTGCGGCTGAACTGGACGGCGAAGGGCGCGAGCATGACGTAGAGATGCTCGGGGCAGGCGTTGTGCAGCGCTATGTGCAGCTGGCCCTGCACGGACTGGTGCGGGAAGCCCGGCGCCGGGCTCACCAGCAACGTCCCGTCGAGCAGCTCGTACCGGTGCCCGTCATCGGGCAAGGTCTCCAGATCGTCCACCGTGAGCGGCCGCCCGAAAGGCAGCCCCAGCACGGTCGCAGTTGTCATGGCGACCATGGTCCTCCCTCTCGCGCACCACACCAAGCTTGCTCGCACCGCTGCCGCTCCGCAGGCGCCGTCCACAGGTCGGTCACGTGTCCACAAGCAACAGGGTCGGTCGGCAGCGCGCGGGCCGAGACTGTAGGGAGCCCGGATTCGGTGTCGGCGCCGCGCGCGGCATCTCGGCTGAGCAGGTACGCCGTCAGCACGACGGCCAGCAGCACGAGCAGGCCGACGAGCGGACGGCGCTGCCAGGACCGGCGTACTGCCACGTCGTGACAATAGGCACCCTCCGCTATCCCAGTGCGGTGCGGCCGCGTTAGCTTCTGAGGATGCTTGCTGCCTTCGTCAGCTCACCGTCGCCCGACGACCCGCTGTCCGTGCTGGAGATCGGGGACCGCCCCGAGCCGGACGTCCCGGACGGATGGACGGTCGTCACGCTGCGGGCGGCGTCGTTGAACCACCACGACGTGTTCTCGCTGCGCGGAGTCGGACTGCCAGCCGAGCGGATGCCGATGATCCTCGGCTGCGACGGGGCGGGCATCGATGAGGACGGTAACGAGGTGATCCTGCATGCGGTGATCTCATCGCCGGACTTCGGCGGTGACGAGACCCTCGACCCGAAGCGCACGCTGCTGTCCGAGCTGCATCAGGGCACATTCACCGAGCGGGTGGCGGTACCCCGCCGCAATGTCCTGCCCAAGCCGGCCGAGTTGTCGATGGCCGAGGGCGCCTGCCTATCGACGGCGTGGCTGACGGCGTACCGGATGTTGTTCACCAAGTCCGGCCTGCGTCCCGGCCAGACGGTTCTCGTGCAGGGTGCCAGCGGCGGCGTGGCCACCGCGCTGATCGTGCTGGGCCGGGCCGCCGGTTACCGGGTGTGGGCAACCGGCCGCACCGAGGCCAAGCGAGCCGCAGCGGTCGAGTTCGGCGCGGACCAAGCCTTCGAGCCGGGCGCCCGCCTCCCGGAGCGGGTGGATGCGGTGATGGAGACGGTGGGCGAGGCGACCTGGGGACACAGCCTGAAGTCGTTGCGGCCCGGTGGCACGCTGGTCGTCTCCGGCGCCACCAGTGGGCCGAACCCCAAGGCCGACCTCGCCCGCGTCTTCTTCCTACAGCTGTCGGTGCTGGGTTCGACGATGGGTACCAGGGACGAGCTGCTCGGGCTACTGGCGTTCTGCCAGAACTCCGGCGTACGGCCGGTGATCGCGCGGGAGCTGCCGCTCGCGGACGCCCGCGATGGCTTCGCGGCCATGATCGACGGCGACACCGCGGGCAAGATCGTCTTCACGATGAGCTGACCCGACCCTCGAGTTGTCCGGCCGGATTCCAGCCGAGGTCGCGGCGCAGCTCTGTGCCGCGAGTGGCATTCCTTCCCTCTCTCCCTGACGATCATGTAGATGTGTGGCCCGATTGGCCCGGATTGCACGGCATCGAGTGTCCGGATCTTCATGATCGCGCGGGGGTACGCCGGTGCCCGAACGCCGGAACGCCGGTACGCCGGTGCCGGAACGCCGGAACGGTACGCCGGCGGGTACGCCGGGGGCGCGGGCCGCTTCGTCAGACGAGAGCAGCCAGCTCCACGGTCACCGACTCCTCGGCCGACTCATGCAGGACCAGGTCGGCCACGACGCCGGCGACGATCAGGTCCGGCCGAGCCGCCTCGATCGCGGTCAACCGGGCGGCGTTCCCGGTCACGGTCAACCGGCTCACCTCCGCCCGCAACGACACCTGGCTGCTGGACTTGGCCTTGCGCACCTCGGCGAGCACCGTGCTCACGGTGTCGAGTACCTGGGGATCGGCCGGTCCGGCCACCGAGCGCAGCGGCGCACTCGAGGGCCATTCGGCCCGGTGTACCGACCCCGGCCGCCACCACGACCAGACTTCCTCGGTGACGAACGGCAAGAACGGGGCGAAGAGCCGTAGGAACGTGTCCAAGGCCAGCGACAGGGCGGTGCGCGCCGATTCGGACTCCGGGCCCTGCCCGTACGCGCGGCCCTTGACCAGCTCCAGGTAGTCGTCGCAGAAGCGCCAGAAGAACTTCTCGGTGTGCTCGAGGGCGCGGTGGTACTGATAGTCCTCGAACGCCGTCGTGGCAGAGTCGACCACGTCGGCGAGCAGCGCCAGCACCGCCCGGTCGAGTTCAACCGATACCTTGCCCTGGGCCGCCGCGTCGGCGGTGCCGGCGGTTGGCGCAGCCGAATCCCCGGCGGCCGGCGCAGCCGAAGCGACCGCCGGCGGTGCCGGAGCGGACCCGGCCAGGCCGAGAACGAAGCGCGAGGCGTTGAGCACCTTGTTGGCCAGCCGTCTACCGACCTTCATCTGCGCGAGGTCCACCGCGGTGTCGGTGCCGGGCCCGCCGGAGCAGGCCCAGTACCGCAGCCCGTCGGCGCCGTACTGCTCCTGTAGCTGAGCCGGCTCGATGACGTTGCCCTTCGACTTCGCCATTTTCTTGCGGTCGGGGTCGAGGATCCAGCCATTGATGCTGGTGTTCGCCCAGGGCAGCTCGGCGTGCTCCAGGTGAGCGCGCAGCACCGTCGCGAACAGCCAGGTGCGGATGATCTCCGGACCCTGCGGCCGCAGGTCCATCGGGAAGGTGCGGGCGAACAAGTCGGGATCGTCCTCCCAGCCGCAGACGATCTGCGGGCTCAGGGAGGAGGTGGCCCAGGTGTCCATGACGTCCGGGTCACCGACAAAGCCGCCGGGCTGCCCCCGCTGCGACTCGTCGTAGCCCGGCGGCGGCTCGCCCTGCGGATCCACCGGAAGGGCTGCCTCGTCACACACCATCGGCTTGTCCCACACCGGGTCGCCGTCGGCGTCCACCGGGTACCACACCGGGAACGGGACACCGAAGAAGCGTTGCCTACTGATCAGCCAGTCGTTGTTCAGCCCGTTCACCCAGTGCTCGTAGCGCACCCGCATGTGATCCGGGTACCAGGTGAGCTCTCGACCCCGCTCGAGCAGCGCCTCGCGGAGGTCCCTATCACGGGCGCCGTTGCGGATGTACCACTGCCGGCTGGTGACGATCTCCAGCGGCCTGTCGCCGTTCTCGTAGAAGTTGGCCATCCGCTGGGTGGGCATGGGCTCGCCGTCGAGGTCGCCCGAGGACCGGAGCAGGTCGACCATCGCGGCGCGCGCGGAGAAGGTGGTCTTGCCTGCCAGCTCGGCGTACGCCGTGGCGCCGGGCCCGTCGGTCAGCCAGGCGGGAGTCTCGCGCAGCAGCCGGCCGTCGCGGCCGACGACGGAGCGGACCGGCAGGTCCAGCTCGCGCCACCAGAGCACGTCGGTGAGGTCGCCGAAGGTGCACACCATCGCGACCCCGGCACCCTTGTCCGGCTCGGCTGCGGGGTGGGCCAGCACCGGCACCTCGACGCCGAAGACGGGGGAGCGCACCGACGTACCGAACATGGCCTGGTAGCGCATGTCGTCGGGGTGTGCCACCAGCGCCACCACCGCCGGGATGAGCTCGGGACGGGTCGTCTCGACGTGCACCGGGCCGGCGGCGGAGTGGAAGGCGATCCGGTGGAAGTGGCCGGGGTACTCGCGCGCCTTCAGCTCGGCCTGGGCGACTGCGGTCTGGTAGGTCACGTCCCAGAGCCCGGGCGCCTCGGCCTGGTAGGCCTCGCCGCGGGCCAGGTTGCGCAGGAAGGCCCGCTGGGCCGCGGTGATCGCGGTCGGGCTGATGGTCGTGTACTTCTGCGTCCAGTCCACCGACAGACCCAGCCGGCGCCACAACGACTCGTAGAGCTCCTCGGTCTGCGCGGACC
>JACCZY010000086.1 GCA_013695685.1 Geodermatophilaceae bacterium
CCGTGCGACCGTGCGCGGCCGCGCTGGGGATCCCGCCCGACCACGGTGCACGTGGCCGTGCCGTGGACCACGCTGGCCGGGATCGACGACCTACCCGCGCAGCTGGCCGGATACGGCCCGATCACCGCCGAAGCCGCCAGGGAGCTGGCAGCCGACGCGACGTGGCGGCGAATCCTCACCGATCCGGACACCGGCGCCGTGCGTGACGTCGGGACCACCACCTACACGCCGCCCGCAGGGCTGGCCGCCCACGTCCGTGCCCGCGACGGCACCTGTCGGTGGCCCGGCTGCCGGCTCCCGGCGCAACGCTGCGATCTGGACCACACCGAGCCCTACCCCCGAGGGCCGACCGCCGACTACAACCTGGCAGCACTCTGCCGTCCGCACCACCGGCTGAAAACCCACACCACCTGGCAGGTCACACAGGGCACCGACGGTGTGCTGGCCTGGACCAGCCCCACCGGACAACAGATCGACACCGAACCGTGGACGGCCGACCACGACCCCCACCACGACCCCCACCCAGACCCCGACCCACCCGAAGCGCTGACCCTGGTCGACGACGATCCACCACTCGGGTCGGAACCGGATTGGCTGGACGCCCTACCCACCGACGCCGACATCACCACCCGGCTCACCTGGTACGACACCGTGACCGAGTTCGAGTGTTTCGTCGACGAGTCCGACTCCGACGCAGCCTAAGTGGCACCTAACGCGTCACGAGGCCGGTGACGTGCCACAGCCGCGGCGTGACGGCTGCCTTACCGCAGGATTCGGGCCTGGCCGGGGTCGACTGCCCGGCCTCGATCGACACCGTCCACCCGCGACCGTCCACATGAGACACGTCCACGGTCCAGGCTCCGGACGCGCGGACGGACGGCTCCGACACGGTCAGCGCAGCCAGGCCGTCGACGGTCGCGAATCTGCGGACCGCGCCATCCGCGGCCTGAGCGATCGGCGACAGCCAGCTTCGGCCGCGTAGACCGTCCAGTACGAGCCGCCCTTCGGCGGCGGCCACCCACGCCCGCTCAGCCCCGTCATGCCCGAGTTGCCCGTAGACCACTCCTCCGGGCAGGAAGGCAGCCGTCGGCGCGAACCGGTGTCCACCGAGATGGCTGCACTCCCACACCCGACCCGGATGATCGGCCGCGAGCGCCAAGGCGAGCCGCCTGCCGTGGACCGCGCAGCAGCGATCTCGGCGCCCGTTGGTGCATACCAGCACCAAGACCCCGCTCTCCGGATCGCCGATGCCCGGCCGGATCCCGCGCTCAAGTGCCGCGGCGTCAAGGGACAGCAGTTCGGCAGGGTCGGCCACCCACATCCGCTCCAGCCACGCGCCCCCCGGTGCGGTGTGCGCGATCAGGACGCTGTGCGGCTCAGGTCGGTGTACGTCGGCATGCCGCCCCGGGCGCCGGATCAGCAGCACCGTGACGCCGGTGCCGTCGGCCCACCGTTCCAGCGCCGTACCGACGGCCGGATCCAGGTGGCTGTCAGTCAGCGCCTGCCGACCCCACGGACCAGGTTGTTCCACCGCGACCCAGGTCCGCGCGTACGGTGCCGTCCCCGTCAGCGGTTCGCCGAACGCGCGAGCCAGCGCAGAGCAGGTCTGCGGCGAGGTCAACTGGCGGCGCGTCCGCGCACCTGGATGCTGTCGAGCAAATCCTCGGTGGCCGCGGTGATCTGATCGACCGCCAAGTCGAATGCGGCGGTGTTGTGCGAGGCGGGGGTTCGGAATCCGCTCACCTTGCGCACGTACTGCAACGCGGCGGCGCGGACGTCGTCCTCGGTCACGTCGTCGGCGAACGGCGGGCGCAGTGTCTTGATGCTTCGGCACATGCCCCGAGCGTAGTTCGCAACGCGGTCCGCCGGCACCAGCACGTACTCCCTGGTCCGGATAGGTTGGGCGGGTGCCCGCAGTAGCTGCTCAGGTGGCGACCGAGGCCGTGCAGTGGCTGCTCGAATCCGACGAGCCCGCGGTGGGCTGGCCGGATCTGACGGGCAGGACTATGGCATGACCGTGCGGGCGGTGATCTTCGACTGGGGCGGCACGCTAACGCCCTGGCACTCGATCGAGGCGGCCGACCAGTGGACCGCCTTCGCCAGCGTCGCGCACGCTGACCGGCCCGCCGACGCCGGGGAGGCCGCCGCCCGACTGCTCGCCGCCGAGGTCCGGGCCTGGGAGGCCTGCCGCGACGACCACCGCAGCGCGACGTTCACCGACATCCTCACCGCTGCCGGACTCGACCGGCACGAGGCGGCCGAGCTGGCCTATCGCGAGTTCTGGGATCCGCACACGTTCATCGATCCCGACGTACCCGACCTCTTCGTCGCCCTTCGCGACCGTGACATCAAGATCGGCGTGCTGTCCAACACGATCTGGGACCGCGCCTGGCACGAGGCCATCTTCGAGCGCGACGGCGTACACGAACTCATCGACGGCGCCGTCTACACCAGCGACATCCCCTGGACCAAGCCGCACCCGGAGGCGTTCCGCGCCGCGATGGCCGCGGTCGACGTGGACGATCCGGCACGGTGCGTCTTTGTCGGGGACCGGCCCTTCGACGACATTTCCGGGGCCCGAGCCGTGGGGATGCGCGCGGTGCTCGTTCCGCACAGCGACATCCCGCTCGCCCAACAGGTACCCGTCGACGTACACCCGGACGCCGTGATCGACCGGCTCAGGGATCTGTTGCCGCTGGTAGACAGCTGGGGTCAGGAGCCCGCGTAGTCACTGGCCGGGGAAGGCGACCGTGGCCGGCTCGGTCCCCGCGGCGAGCCGCCACCGGGTCGCCTGAACCGCGGAAGCGGTCAACGCTTCCAGAGCGGTACGGCGCAGTTCGGCGTCGTCGGTCTGGCCGAGGACGAACCGCCAGGCCGCCGCCGCGCCCGCCTCCAGGTGCACGGCGAGGCGCAGGCCGGAGGCCGGGTCGGTCACCGGGAAGGGCAACTCGTAATACGCCTCGGCCTCGGTCGGAACAGCGGCCAAGGAGCGCAGTAGTTCGGCGGTGGCGTCGCGCCGGCCGCGATGCGCCAACTCCGCGGCCCGAACGTCGGGCTGCTGCTTCTCGGTGACCTCCGCGCCGACCACGCCATACCCCCAGATCACCGCGTGCTCACCGGCGAGAGCGTCCTGCAGCGCGTCGATGTCGCTCATCTGAGGCCGCTCATCTGAGCATGAGCTCATGGCAGGCGGCGGCAGCAGCCAGGCTTCCGACCAGCGGAGCCCGCTGCGCGGTCGTCGTCTCGCACAACGCGGCAGCTGTCGAGCCGGAGGCACGCACGGCAGTGCGGACCGCCGCCAGCGTCACCGCCGGATCGACCGGATCGACCGGTACGGCGGTCGTCGTCGGGGCAGCAGTGGATGTGCCGGAGCCGGTCGCGGTAGGACTGGGCCGGGGCAGGGCAAGCGCCAGCCGCAGCGCCGCCACCTGCTCCTCGGTCTGTTTGCGCAACGGGAGCAGGCGGGCAAGCAGCTCCGGGTGTTGCAGACCTGCGGCGTCGTAGTCAGCGAGGAGCCCGACCCGCTCGTCCAGCACCGCCAGCAGCGGATCGGGTGCGGTCGGCACCGTGGAGATCGGGGTGACCGGCGCGGGGGATCCGGTACATGCCGAGAGCAAGCCAGCGCCGCCGAGCGCACCGGCCCCAGCCGCGAACGCCACGAGCACGCGTCGGCGGGAAAGCGGTGTGCCCATGGACGAGCAGTCTGGCAGTCGTCCTAGCGTTACCCTGAGTGGCTCAGACAATTCCAGAGGCAGAGAGGGGCCGGTGATGAGTAGCCGAGTGGCTCCCCGAGAGCGGCTGACGGAACTGATCTCGCTGGCTGTTACCGCCGCCGGATTCGACCTGGAAGACCTCGTCATCACCCCCGCCGGCCGCCGCAGCCTGCTCCGGGTCATCGTCGACGGCGACGACGGGATCACTCTCGACGACGTGGCCGCGCTGAGCCGCGCCCTGTCGGCGGCACTCGACGACGACGACGCCGCGCCGATCGGCGCCTCGCCGTATGTCCTGGAGGTCAGTTCACCCGGAGTCGACCGACCGCTGACCCAGCCGCGGCACTGGCGACGGGCCATCGGGCGACTGGTCACAGCTCGCCTGGCGGCCGTGGGACCGGTCGAGGGGGACACCCTGCGCGGGCGGGTACTGAGCACCGCCGATAAGGGCGTCATCCTTGATGTCTCAGGGGTACGACGCGAGCTGGCCTACGGCGAGATCGCCACCGCTCGCGTGGAGGTCGAGTTCAATCGGCCCAAGGCGCCAGGGCCCGGAGCCGAGGAGGGGTCGTGAACATCGACATCGCCGCGTTGCGGTTGATCGAACGCGAGAAGGAAGTCTCATTCGACACTGTGGTCAGCGCGATCGAGACCGCTCTGGTGATGGCATACCGGCACAGCGGCAGCGGTCATGATCACGCGCGCGTGGAGATCGACCGCAAATCCGGGGCCGTCATCGTGTGGGCGCAGGAGGTGGACGCCGACGGCACGGTCGTCCGTGAGTACGACGACACGCCCAGCGACTTCGGCCGGATCGCGGCAAGTACGGCGAAGCAGGTGATCCTGCAGCGGTTGCGCGACGCGGAGAACGAGCGCACGTACGGCGAGTACTCCGGCAAGGAAGGCGACATCGTCGGCGGGATCATCCAGGCGCACGGCGGGCGCAACGAGCGCGGGCTGGTCCTGGTGGACATCGGGAAGGTCGAGGCGGTGTTGCCGCAGGCCGAACAGGTACCGGGGGAGGTCTACGAGCACGGCGTGCGGATCAAGTGCTACGTCGTCTCGGTGGCCAAGGGCACGCGGGGACCGCAGGTCACGGTGAGCCGGACGCATCCCAACCTGGTCCGCAAGCTGTTCGCGCTCGAGGTTCCGGAGATCAGCGACGGCACCGTCGAGATCGTCAACGTTGCGCGCGAGGCCGGACACCGCTCCAAGATCGCGGTGCGGTCGCGGGTCTCCGGGGTCAACCCCAAGGGCGCGTGCATCGGCCCGATGGGGGCCCGGGTGCGCAACGTGATGAGCGAGTTGCACGGGGAGAAGATCGACATCGTCGACTACTCCGACGACCCGGCCAGCTACGTGGGGCATGCGCTGTCGCCGGCGCAGGTCATCAGCGTGACCGTCGTCGATCCGGACGCCAGGGCCGCCCGGGTCGTCGTACCGGACTTCCAGCTGTCCCTCGCCATCGGCAAGGAGGGACAGAACGCCCGGTTGGCCGCCCGGCTTACCGGCTGGCGGATCGATATCCGCAGTGATACGCAGGCTGTGGAACATCCCGCTCCGGCGTCGGGTTAGACTCAGAGGCGGTTCGGCGTATGTCGTCGCATCCTGTGCCTGCCCGGCTCTACCCGATCCGGACCTGCATAGGGTGCCGCCAACGTTCGCCGGTCTCCGAGTTGCTACGAGTCGTGGCAGTCGGCGACGACACGGGAGCTGGCAACCGCCTCGTCCCCGATCCGCGTCGCCGCCTTCCCGGTCGCGGTGCGCATCTGCACCCGGTCCTTGGCTGTCTCGATCTCGCGGAACGACGCCGGGCGTTCGGCAGGGCTCTACGCCGTGACGGACGCCTCGACGTCGCTGCGGTCCGCGAGCACGTCGTAGCCTCACTCGGCTCAGGCAGTAGCAGAGTGAGTAGCAGTTCAGAGCAGTAGCGCGCGAGAACGTCTCGGGTGCGTGTTGTTGAGAGCAGGTCGACCCGCATGAGCAACCGATGAAGCTCCCATGAGAGCAATGTCCCAGTAACGACGGGGTCGAGCGGGTCACCGCCGGCCTCGAGACGAGGAGTCCGATGCCAGGCAAGGCCCGCGTACATGAGCTCGCGAAAGAGTTCGGTCTCAGCAGCAAGGCGGTACTCGAGAAGCTCAACGAGCTAGGCGAGTACGTCAAGAGTGCGTCGTCGACGGTGGAGGCCCCCGTCGCACGCCGGCTCAGGGAAGCATTGCCTGCGGCCGCCCCCAAGCCGGTCAAGGCGGCCAAGCCGGTCCAGGCTGTCCAGGCCCCAACCCCCGGGCCGACGGCTGCGGAGCCGGCCTCCCCCGCCGCGACGACGTCGCCGCCGATCACCCCGGCGATGCCGGCCGCACCGACCCCCGGCCCGGCATCGGCGCCTCAGCCCGTGCGGCCCGAGCCGCAGCAGCCGGAGCTGCCGGCGGCGAAGTCGCCCCCCGTGTCGCCTGCTGGTGCGCCGCCGTCGGCCCGACCAGGTCCTCGCCCCGGCAACAACCCCTTTGGCGTCGGTGCCGCCACCCCGGCGATGCCGGGCCGCCCGCCCGCGGCGCGTCCCAGTGCCAGCCCGGGCATGCCCCCGCGTCCGGGTGGTCCTCGTCCTCCTGGTCCGGGCGGTCCTCGCCCCACCCCGGGAATGATGCCCGCGCGGCCTTCGCCCGGCGGCGGTCCAGGTCGTCCCGGTCCCGGCTCACCGCGACCCGCAGGTCCGGGGGGCCCCGGCGGCATGGGCGTAGCGCGTGGTCGCCCCGGCGGTCCAGGCGCCGGAACCGGCCGGCCCGGTGCAGGTGCTCCCAGCGGTGGATACCGCGGTGGTCCCGGCGGCTCCTCCGGTGGTCCCGGTGGCGGTGGAGGTGGCCCCGGCGGCCCTGGCG
>JACCZY010000098.1 GCA_013695685.1 Geodermatophilaceae bacterium
GTCCTGACCGGCCAAACCCCATGATCACCGAGCCGGGAAGGTGCCTTAGCCCTGCCAGGCGGTCGCAAGTAGCTCGCGGGTCTGCGCGAGCAGCTGGGGCAGCACCCGGGTGTGGCCCACCACCGGCATGAAGTTCGTGTCACCGCCCCAGCGCGGCACCACATGCTGATGCAGGTGGGCGGCGATGCCCGCTCCCGCGATACCGCCCTGGTTCATCCCGATGTTGAAACCCTGCGCATTGCTGATCGAGCGGATCGTCGTCATTGCCTGCTGGGTGAAGCGCGCGAGTTCGGCGACCTCGGCGTCGTCGAGCTCGGCGTAGTCGGCGACGTGCCGGTACGGGCAGACCATGAGGTGCCCGGAGTTGTATGGGTACAGGTTCAGTACGACGTACACCAGCCTGCCGCGGGCGACGAGGAGTCCGTCGACGTCGGCCATGCTCGGGATCTTGCAGAACGGGCAGTCCGCGTCACCGACCGGCTTGCCCTCCCCCTTGATGTAGGCCATCCGGTGTGGCGTCCACAAGCGCTGGAAGGCGTCCGGCTGCCCGACGCCGACCTGCTCGGACAGCTCGGCCGGCTGCCCCCCGTCGCTCACGTCGGCTGGCCAGCGTCGGCGCTCGGGCTGTCGTTGGTTCGCGACCTGATCAGGGCGGCGATCTCGCGTACCGCCTGCTCGACCGGGATGCCGTTGCGCTGCGAGCCGTCGCGGTAGCGGAAGGACACCGCGTCGTTGCCCTGATCCTCCTCACCCGCGATCAGGACGAAGGGCACCTTCTGCTTGCTCGCCGTGCGGATCTTCTTCTGCATACGGTCGGCGGAGTCGTCGACCTCGACCCGCACGTCGGCGGCTCGCAGCAACTCGGCGACCCGACCGAGAAACGGCACCTGCTCGTCGGTGACCGGGATGCATACGACCTGCACCGGCGACAGCCAGGCCGGGAACGCGGCGGCATAGTGCTCGGTGAGTACGCCGAAGAACCGCTCGATCGACCCGAACAGCGCCCGGTGGATCATGATCGGCTGTTGCCGACCACCCTCGGCCGACTGGTACTCCAGGTCGAACCGCTGTGGCAGCTGGAAGTCCACCTGGATGGTGGACATCTGCCAGCTGCGGCCGATCGCGTCCCGTGCCTGCACCGAGATCTTCGGTCCGTAGAACGCCGCGCCGCCAGGGTCGGGAACCAATTCCAGCCCGGACTTCTCCGCCGCCTGGCGCAGGGCATCGGTCGCCTCATCCCATTGCGCCGGGTCGCCGATGAACTTCGGCGAATCGTCGCGGGTGGACAGCTCCAGGTAGAAGTCGCTCAGGCCGTAGTCGCGTAGCAGGCCGAGCACGAAGTTCAGCAGCTCGCCGAGTTCGTCGGCCAGCTGCTCACGGGTGCAGAAGATGTGCGCGTCGTCCATGGTCAGGCCCCGCACCCTGGTCAGTCCGTGCACGACCCCGGACTTCTCGTAGCGGTAGACGGTCCCGAACTCGAACAGCCGCAACGGCAACTCCCGATAGGACCGTCCCCGCGCCCGGTAGATCAGGATGTGGAACGGGCAGTTCATCGGCTTGAGGTAGTAGTCCGCCCCCTCCATCTGCATGGGCGGGTACATGCCGTCGGCGTACCACTGCAGGTGCCCGGAGGTCTCGAACAGGGTCGACTTGGAGATGTGCGGACTGTTCACGAATGCATAGCCCGCCTGCTCGTGCCGCCGGCGGGAGTAGTCCTCCATCTCGCGCCGGATGATGCCACCCTTGGGATGGAAGACCGCCAGCCCGGAGCCGATCTCCTCCGGAAAGCTGAACAGGTCGAGGTCCGCGCCCAGCCGGCGGTGATCGCGCTTGGCGGCCTCCTCGAGCAACTGCAGGTGGGCCTTCTGCGCCTCGCGCGACTCCCATGCGGTGCCGTAGATCCGTTGCAGCTGCGGGTTCTTCTCACTCCCCCGCCAGTACGCCGCGGCGCTGCGCATCAGCTTGAACGCGGGGATGTCCCGAGTGGTGGGCAGATGCGGACCACGGCACAGGTCGGTCCAGACCCGGTCGCCGCTACGCGCGTCGAGGTTGTCGTACATGGTCAGCTGACCGGCGCCGACCTCGACATCGGCACCCTCGGCGACATCGGGGGTTCCCTTGAGGCCGATGAGCTCCAGCTTGAACTTCTCGTGCGCCAGTTCGGCGCGCGCGTCGGCGTCGCTGATCTCCCGCCGGCTGAACCGCTGCGAAGCCTTGATGATCTGCTGCATCCGCTTCTCGATGGCCTCGAGGTCCTCGGCGGTGAACGGGCGCTCCGGCGCGAAGTCGTAGTAGAAGCCGTTGTCGATCGGGGGGCCGATCCCCAGCAGGGTGCCGGGGAACAGGTCCTGCACGGCCTGCGCCAGCACGTGCGCGGTGGAGTGCCGCAGCACCGCCCGACCGTCCGGTGCGGACATCGGCACCGGTATGACGTCGCAATCCTCGGCCGGCACCCCATCGAGATCGTGCAGCGAACCGCCGGAGTCCCGGACCACCACCGCCCGGTCCGGCCCGGAGCCGATGTCGCCCAGCGCGTCGCGGGCCGTCGTACCGGCCGGCACGCGGACGGCGGCGGGTACGGCGGACGGCGGGGACTGGGACACGTTGGCACTCCTCGGCAGCTGTTCGCAGGCTCAACCGATGCTAGCCGGGGCACCGGCCCTGCCCCGCCTGGATAACCGCCCGGCGACGTTGACATGTGACCTTTTGGTCCACCTATTTCATCTTGTGACGGACGACGACCCCCGTGCTCAAGGCGCTCGCCGATCCGACACGTCGTTTGCTGCTCGACCGGCTCTTCGCGCGTGACGGCCGCACGCTCCGTGAGCTCGAGTCCGAGTTGGAGATGACGCGCTTCGGCGTCATGAAGCACCTGCGCGTACTCGAGGACGCGGGCCTCGTCGTCGCGCGCCGATCGGGCCGGGAAAAGTTGCACTTCCTGAACCCGGTGCCGATCCGGTTGATCCATGACCGGTGGATCGACAAGTACACCGAGCGCCGGGTTTCGGCGCTCGCCGAGCTCAAGGCCGAACTGGAGGACGAGGCATGCCAACCACGACCAACTCGCCGGTGACCACCCAGGTCTATCGGGTCTACATCAAGGCGACCCCCTCGCGCGCGGCCGCAGCGACTCGGCGGGAGCTTCGCCGTTCAGAGCCTGCTCGGCGAGGCGTCTCCCCGGTGATCACGGGCAGCGCCAACCAGCCGCCCGCTGAAATTCACCTGGTCCAGAACGACGTCGAGGCCCGGCCGGGACTGCGCCTTGAGGACGGCCAGGGCGGCGTACCCCACCCCTCCAGCGGCGACGGCCCAGGGGATGCCGGACATCGGCGGGTCGACCAGATAGTTCGGCGCCTGTCTGATCGGACAGCCACGCGCCGAGAGCCTGCAACATGCCGGCGCCGCCGTCGGTGCAGGCGCTGCCGCCGATCCCCCACGCGATCTCTGCTGCTGGAGATAGCCGCCGACTCGCCGATGAACTTCATGGCGCCGGTAACCGCTGACCTACGCTCCGCAGAGCCGTCGCCGTACGCCGGCCGGCAGGTCGTCACCGCGCGCGATCGGGCGTCGGGCGACCAGGATTTCAGCATCGGCTGAGGACACGCCGTCCTGCTCCAAGGCCTGGGTGGCGGTGCGGGCGGACACGGCGTTGAACCACCGCAGGCCGACCCGTTCCCGGCCCTGTGGAGCCAGTGACCCCAGCAGCCGCAGCCGCGACATTCCCCCGTCAGGGTAGATGTCCAGCCGGACGTGGGTGACCTGCCTCGGGCCGGACAGCAGAAACCGGTGCCGGGTATCGGGCTGCAGCCTGGTGCGCGGCAGCAGTTCGATGTGCTCGGATGACTCAGCGGGCGCTCCGTCGTACCCCGACAGCGCGGCCCACCCAGGGGAATTGCCCAAGAAGTACGAGGTGTCGAGCTCGGCCATCACGAGCGTCCCGGCGCCCGCCAACTGCACGGTCACCCAGTCGTTGCCGTCGTCACGTCGTCGCGCGGTCTCCCACCCTTCCCCCATCGTGCGGGTGAGGCCGGGAGAGATGAGATTGTTGGGCGAGCTGTAGAACGTGTTGGAGCAGTCGACGACCAGCGCGCCGTTGTCGAGCGCGGCCAGGTCCAGCGAGCCCATGGCGTCGAGGACGCGCGGGTCGGGCAGCACCTCGCCGTGCACCCGGAATCGGGCCACGCCCCCGTCGGGATAGATCGACAGCCGAACATGGGTCCACCGCCGCTCCGAGTCCACCGGGAACGCGTTCTCGGTGTCGCCCTTGATCTCGCTGCGGGCAAGGATGGTCTCCCACGTGGTGTCGTCGACCAGTTCGGCCACGGACGGGTAGCCGCTCACGCAGGCCGCCTCCACCGAGGCCTCCGGCGGGTAGTTGCCCTTGAACCATGCGGTGTCTATGACGACGCCTCGCACGACACCCGGTGCGCCGAGCCGCACGATCGCCACATCGTGGCCCCGCTCGCGGCGGCGTCGGGTCTCCCAGCCGTCGTACACCTTGCCCTTGTGGCCGAACGACGATTCGTCGAACGCCGCCGCATCGGCCCTGATCAGGTTCTCCCGATCGGCGAAGGCCTCGTCGTTCGCGTACACCACGCTGCCACCGAGGGCGCGTACGGCGAGATCGGGAAGGGTCCTGAAGTCGTTGCTCATGCCTCTCCTCGGGTCAGAAACCGGCCACGCGGCTCGTAACCGTCGAGACGGTGCCCGCGGAGCCACGTGCTGCGCACGACACCGGCCAGAGATCTGCCGGCGTACGGGGTGACCGGGTTGCGGTGGTGCAAGGTGGCCGCATCGACAACGAAGCCTTCGTCGGGTGCCAGCACGCAGAAGTCGCCGTGGCAGCCCAGCGCGATCCGGCCTTTCATCCGCAGGCCGGCGATCTCGGCGGGGCGTTCGGCCATCCAGCGAACGACGTCGACCAACGTGTGACCGCGGGTGCGAGCTTCGGTCCACATGGCGGGCAGACCGAGCTGCAGCGAGGAGATGCCGCCCCAGGCCACGCCGAAGTCACCGGTGTCGAACCGCTTCAGCTCCGCGGTGCACGGCGAGTGGTCCGACACGACGCAGTCCACGTGACCATCACCGAGCGCCTTCCACAGCAGCGCCTGGTTGGCTGCCTCCCGGATCGGCGGGCAGCACTTGAACTGGGTGGCCCCGTCAGGGATCGTCTCCGCCTCGAAGCACAGGTAGTGCGGGCAGGTCTCCACGGTGATGCGGACGCGATCTCGCCGGGCGCTGCTCAGCATCGGTACGGCGTCGGAGCTGGACAGGTGCAGGATGTGAACCCGCGCGCCCGTCCATCGAGCCGCCTCGATCACCTGGGCGATCGCTACGTTCTCCGCTCCGCGCGGCCGCGACGTGAGGAAGGTGTCGTACTGCTCACCGTGGGCACTCGGCGCCCGCCCGATAGCTGCTGAGTCCTCCGCGTGAACGATCATCAAGGCGTCGTACGTGCGGAGAACCTGCAGGTACTCCTCCATCTCGGTCGCCGACAGGTGCGGGAACTCCTCGACACCGGAGTGCAGCAGGAAGCACTTGAAGCCGAACACGCCCGCGTCGTGCAGCAGGCGCAGTTCCCCGATGTTGCCGGGAACGGCTCCACCCCAAAAGCCCACGTCGACGTGACACTTTCCGATGGCCGCCTTCTTCTTCGTCTCGAGAGCCGCAGCATTGACGGTCGGCGGAATGCTGTTGAGCGGCATGTCGAGAATCGTGGTCACGCCGCCGGCGGCGGCGGCTCGCGTCGCGGTCTCGAACCCCTCCCATTCCGTACGGCCCGGCTCGTTGACGTGCACGTGCGTGTCGACCAGACCCGGGAGCAGGACCTCGTCAGCGCCGAGCTGGACGACCGTGTCGCCGTCGAGGCCGGAGTCGAGCGGCTCGATGGCCGCGATCCGCCCGTCACGTACGCCGATGCAACGGGCGACCTCGCCGCCCGCGGTGATGACCCGGGGTGCGCGGAACACCAGGTCGAACCCGCCCATCGAACCGCGCGTCGTCATACCTGTGACAGGTAGGAACGCCAGCTGCAGAGCGCCGAGAGTACAGCGCGCAGCTGCTCGTAGCTCCGGTCGAAGACCCCTCCCAAGACGCTGGCTCCTCCGGCGCCGACGTACTCCGTGCGGGGTAGGCGCCGCCGACAGCATAGAAGCGGTACTTCGGTGCGGTCGTCGTCGGGTGGTGGCTTGGCCGTTGCTGATCGGCGGGCTCGTGCTCGGGGTTGTCGGCCTGGCCAACCGTGGGGCTGTTGCGGTTGCTGATGAAGAGCCAATCAATGGGTGGGCGATACTGGGATCGAACCAGTTTCTGATGCTGCCTCTGATCTGCTCGTTTGGCTTTTCACCTGCAGGAACGTTCCGGCGTGGGTGGACAGACGAGGCGTGGGATACCCTGGATATTGCACGTATGTTGCACGGAAGGACCCCTTATGGCTCGTGCCAAGCGTACGTTCGGCCGCATCCGCAGGTTGCCCTCGGGCCGGTATCAGTGCGCCTACATCGGTCCCGACACCCTGCTGCACCAGGCCCCGCGAACCTTCGACACCCGCGAGGACGGCTGACCGACGTTCGCCGCGAGATCAGCCGCGGGGAATGGGGGGAGAGGAAGGCGGAGAAACCCAAGGCGGCCGTCACGTTCGGGGACTATGCCGCGGCGTGGCTGGCCGACCGGACCCTGAAACCGCGCACCCGCGACCACTACGCCCGGCTGCTCGACAACCAGATCAACCCGACGTTCGAGACGACACCGCTCGTCGCGCTCACCCCGCACACCGTTCGCGCCTGGCACACCAATCTCGGCCCGTCGACCCCGACGCTACGGGCCCACGCCTACGCGCTGCTGCGGACGATCTTGGGAGAGGCCGTTCACGACGGCGAGATCGCGGCCAACCCGGCGCATATTCGCGGTGCCGGAAACTCCAAGCGCGTGCACAAGGTCAAACCAGCAACGTTGGGCGAGCTCGAAGCGCTCACGACGGCGATGCCCGATCGCTACCAGGCGATGGTCCTACTGGCTGCGTGGTGCGGGCTACGGTTCGGAGAGCTCGCCGAGCTGCGCCGCAACGACATCGACATCAAGAACGGCGACCTACACATCCGCCGTGCAGTCGTCCGAGTCAACGGGAAAACCATCGTCGAACCCCGAAGTCCGACGCTGGTACTCGAGATGTCGCCCTTCCGCCACATCTTCTACCTTTACTGAAAGCGCACCTGCGGGAAAATATCGCCGGAGGCAGAAACAGCCTGTTGTTTCCTGCACAGGACGGCCGGAGCCACCTGGCTCCAAGCACTCTCTACAAGTCGTTCTATCCCGCTCGGAAGATTGCGGGCAGGCCCGACCTCCGCTTCCACGACCTGCGACACACCGGAGCGGTCCTGGCGGCCTCGACCGGCGCTACTCTGGCCGAGTTGATGGCCCGGCTCGGACATTCCACCGCCGGCGCAGCCCTCCGATACCAGCACGCGGCTCGGGATCGGGACAAGGTCATCGCGACCGCACTGTCGGCGCTAGCGGCACCGAGCCGATAACTGTCGTGCGTTCGCCCGAGGCCCGTACCAGGTCGGTCAGCAACCGTCGGCGTCGCTTAATCAGCGGGTTCGGGGTTCGAGTCCCTGGCGGCGCACTCTGACCTCGGGTTTCGATTGCCCTGGAGGCTTGGCTTACATCGATGTCGACGACACCGTGAAGCAGTCGTTCCGTTCCCGGTCGAGCAGCTCGGTGCGACGTGCATCAGGCGAGAGCGTCCGCAGCGAAACACCAGGCGCAACCACTCGCGCGGTTGGTCACCATCGGACGAGCCGTACTACCCGAAGACGCCCGGCGCCGCGAGCCGCCCGCGGCACGAGGGCGTCGCGTACGGTCGGCAGGTGTCGCTACCCCATCTGCTGGCCGCCCGGGCGGCCGGCGACAAGG
>JACCZY010000134.1 GCA_013695685.1 Geodermatophilaceae bacterium
GCTACTGATCGTGACCGTTCGTGGGCCGTCTGCTGCCGGTGCGGGCTGTCTCTTCCTTCGCTCGGTACATCGCAGCGTCAGCCTGTTGGAGCAGGTCCAGTGGCAGCGAGCCGGTCGAGCCGACGGCAATGCCGATGCTCGCACGGACCGCTATGGTCTCGTCGCCGACAGGCACACCCGCGGCCAGCGCGCTCTCGAGCCGGCTAACCAGCAGCGAGCCGTCCGAGGGATGACCGAGGTCCTCGCACACGACCACGAACTCGTCACCGCCCACCCGGGCGCAGGTGTCGGTGTCACGCAGGCATGCCTGTAGCCGCCTTGCCACCTCTATGAGCACCTGATCACCGACTGCGTGACCGAGGGTGTCGTTGATGCGTTTGAATTGGTCGAGATCGAGAAAGAGCACAGCGACGGAGGTCCCGGCCCGTTTGGCGCGCGCGAGCGCCTGGGTGAGGCGGTCGTCCAGAAGTCGTCGGTTGGCGAGCCCGGTGAGATCGTCGTGCAGAACTTCATGGGCCAACCGGGCCTCGATGCTTTGGACCGCTGCTGCGGCTGCCGCAGCCGCAGCGACCGCTGCGGCATTGGCGTCGACGGCAGCCGCAACGGCTCGGGCAGCCTCGGCGGCTGCCTCGGCAACGGTGCGGGCGGCGGCCGCGACGGCCGCCTCAGCGGCTCGAGCAGCCTCGGCGGCTGCCTCGGCAACGATGCGGACGGCGACTGCGACGGCCGCCTGGGTCTCGACTACAGCCTGGGCAGCGAGTTTCGCTTCGGCATCGGCAGCGACAGCGACGGCCGCTTGGGTCGCGACTACAGCCTGGGCAGCGAGTTTCGCTTCGGCATCGGCAGCGCGAGCGACAGCCGCCGCGATGGAGTCCGGCATCACCGGCCCGGGTTCACTTTCCGGAGACATCGCTGGATCCAGTCAAGACGACGTGCCAACGGCTGCTCCGCAGACAAACGCTCGCACGGTAGTCGAGGGATTCAGTATCCCCCCGGAACGAGGGAATGAACCGCCGGCGGGTAGGCGACGTTGCGTGACTGGCCGGAACCGATGGGTCAGCCGCCGAGTGGCAGGCGGGAAGAGCGAAGAACGCATGGAGTAACCCTTCGGTGCAAAGAGGGGAGCATTTCCCCCGGTTCAGGAAGTGAAGCATCCGCCCTGTTCACGGATTGTGCAAGTGCGGATACTGCCAGTCACAGTTGATGAGATTCAGCTAGTTACCGCGCGTAACTCCGAGAAGGTTGGCCAAGGGGCGTTGCGGCGACTTCGACGGCGGTGGGAATAGGGTCGTGCGAGGCAATGTGGACGTGGGCGGGAGAACCCTGGATGACCGATGTCGCGGTGAACTCGATACGACGCCGGACTGTGACCCGCGATGACTCCGAGGCCGAACGCCGGTTGGAGCAGCACCGGGGAGAGCTGACCGGCTACTGCTACCGGATGCTCGGGTCACCGTTCGAGGCCGACGACGCCGTACAGGACACGATGGTCCGGGCGTGGCGGGGGCTGGATCGCTTCGAGGACCGCTCCACGCTGCGATCGTGGCTCTACCGGATCGCCACGAACGTGTGCCTCGACATGCTCAGGGGCAGGAAGCGGCGCGCGCTTCCGGTGGACCTGGTCTCCTCCTCACCACCGATCCTGGAATCGTTGGGCGCGCCGCTTGCGGACGGTGCCTGGATCGAACCGATGCCTGATGATCGGCTCGCCTGGGCGGGCGACCCGGCCGAGCTGGCCGTCTCTCGGGAGTCCGTCCGACTGGCGTTCGTTGCCGCGTTGCAGCACCTGCCGCCGCGACAACGCGCCGTGTTGATCCTGCGCGACGTCCTGCGTTGGAAGGCAGACGAGGTCGCCGTGCTGCTCGATGCCTCGGTCGCCTCGGTGAACAGCGCACTTCAGCGCGCCCGCTCAACACTGGCCGACCGCGACCTCACCACCTCCGAGGCCGTGAGCGACGTGCAGCAGCAGCTGCTTGCCCGGTACGTCGACGCCTTTCAGCGGTACGACATCGACGCGCTTGTGGCGTTGCTGCACGAGGACGCCACGATGACGATGCCGCCGTACGCGCTCTGGCTGCAAGGCCGCGCCGACATCGCAACGTGGCTGGTCGGGCCGGGTAAGGACTGTCGGGGGTCGCACTGGGTGCAGGTCATGGCCAACGGTTCGGCGGCGTTCGCGCAGTACCGGCCCAGCGGCCCCGGCGGTGGGCACGAGCCGTGGGCACTGCACCTCGCGGAGGTGGCAGGCGACCGGATCAGCGCGATGGTCACCTTCCTCGACACGGGACGCCTCTTCCCGCTCTTCGGGCTGCCGCTCACGATCAGCGCCTCGGCTCAGTGAAGCGCCGCACCCTGTCTGCGCATCACCTGATCAGATGCAACTCGGTCTGCCGACGATCCAGGTAGTCCACGCCGCCACCGGTTACCACGATGCCTTGTTCCAGAGCCATCCGCACCCGCTGGTCGCTCCACTCAGGGATCGTGCTGTAGGTGCACAACTCGAGGGCGTAGATCGTGTCGTCGTACACCGGGTAGTCGCCACTGCCGGGTACCGAGTCCTGGTTGTCCCAGAGCCCGATCGTCGGCCCGGCGGCGTGGCCGTGTAGCCCCACCGGATGCGAGTAGACGGCCGCCTCGATGCCGGCTTCTCCGGCCGCGGACCGGGCCCGCCGCAGAATGCGGTTGCCGGTTCCACCGCGGCGGAATTCCCCAACCGTAAGGTCCTGCATCCGGTTGCCGACGGCGAGCGCCTCGACCAAGCCGGCCGGGGGAGCGGATTGTCCATCTGTGAGCACGTAAGCGTTCTGCTGCGTATCGGTGTGCAGCCGCGCCGACGTCAGCCCGACGTCGCAGTGCAGCAGGTCACCCCGCTCGATCACCGCATCATCGGGCACACCGCCCAATTCAGTTCCCCACCGCTGAATGTCCACTGTGGACAGAAACCACGGTGGCACACCGAGATCGTGGAAGCGCTGCTGGATCCACCAGGCGACATCAAGGCCGGTGGTCTTCCCCGGTACGACGACGTCCGGGGTGAACGCATCAGCGATCACCCGGTGGGCCAGCGCGTTGAGTTTGTGCGCTGTCTCGATCTCCTCAGGCAACCGCGTCTCGAGCAGGCCGATCGCCACTGCTTCGGCGGGCACAACCCGGTTGGCGAACTCGCCCAGCGCCTCCAGTGTCAGCCGATGCTCGGTCGCGGAGATCCCGTCGGCCAGCGCGAACGTCGCCGACACGTTGACGCCGATCCGGCGCGGGTCGCGCGCGGCGACAGTCCGGTGCAGCGCCTCCCACTGCGACTCCTCCTGCGGGTTCCACACCGGCTCGTACGCCGTACCGACCGGGTACGGCGCGACGGCCAGGCACTGCACTCCCGACGGGCGCCGGTGGAACACCAGGATCGTGCGTCGCCGGGCGCTCAGCCAGCTGCCCGGCAGCAGCGCACGCATCACGGGATCCTCGTTGTATTCACGGGCCACGACGATCCAGGTGTCCACGTCGGCCCGGTCCATCAGGCGTGGCAGCACGGAGTCGAGTCGCTGGTGCAGCCAGCGATCGAGCAGTTCGGCCTGAGCCCGCAGGGGAAGCGGATGCGTCATGGCGGGCGGGGTCTCCGTTGAGCCCGCCTCCGTCCGGGAGCACACAACAGGAGCGGACTGGACGGAGGTGGGCGGGGTCACGGTCATGTCTGGCAGTCTCACACCGTGGCCGAGAAGTGGTGGTACTGCCTCACGCACAAGACTGTCGAGCCGAACGACGGCTGCCCGAACAAGAACCGGCTCGGGCCGTATCCGGACGAGGCCACTGCGGGCCGTGCGCTGGAGCTTGTGCGGGAGCGCAACGAGCAGTGGGACGCCGAGGATCGGGAGTGGGAGACCGGGTCCTCCGGGTAACCGGTCCCCCGAACAGCCGTTGAGGCACGTCGACGATCTGGGTACGCCGTACCAGCCGGCCCGCCCGCCGAGGCGGGTCGTGTCGCTGGTTCCGTCGTTGACCGAATCGGTGGCCCTGAGCGCGCCGGAGCTGCTGGTCGGTGTCACCGACTGGTGCACCCATCCGGCTGATCTGGACGTGGCCAGGGTCAAGGGCACGAAGTGGCCCGATCTGGACGCGATCCGCGCTCTCGCGCCAGATCTCGTGCTGGCCAACGCGGAGGAGAACCGGCCGCAGGACATCGACGCGCTGAGGGCGGACGGTCGCGCGGTCTGGGTGACCGCCCCGGCGACGGTGCCGGCAGCGCTGCTCAGCCTGCGGCGCATGTTGGCGGCACTGGGCCTCGACCGCCCGTCATGGCTGCATGAGGCGGAGGCTGTGTGGTCGGTCGGGACGGCCGGGCCGCACCGGCCCGTCGTGGTCCCCATCTGGCGACGGCCCTGGATGGTGCTCGGTCGCGACACCTTCGCCGGTGACCTCCTGGCTCGGCTCGGGTACCTGAATATCTACCGGGGGCACGACGAGCGTTACCCGCGGATGGCGATCGAGCAGCTGCGCGCGGCTGAGCCGTCCCTGGTGGTGCTCCCGGACGAGCCGTACCTGTTCACCGCCGCGGACGGGCCGGAGGAGTTCCCCGGGATTCCCTGCGCGTTGGTCAGTGGCCGGCACCTGACCTGGTACGGCCCGTCACTTGTCGAGGCGGTACCGATGCTGGCCCGCCAGCTGGCCGCACCGCTGGACTAACTGCACGACTCAGCCTCGCGGTGTCGTGGGCTACATCTGCCCCACCTTGTAACTATGCGTTATGCTGCGATTACTCTTCGAAGTCATAGTGAAAGTAGTGATCATGTCAGCAGTCAGGCATCTGTCGCGTCGCGGCTTCCTTGGCGGTACTGCCGTCGTCGGACTCGGTATGGCCAGCGCCAGAATCCTCGGACCGGCGACTCACGCGAGCGCCGCGGGCAGGCCGATCTCCTGCTGGGGTGACAGCCTCACCATGGGCGTCGGCGCCGGCGGGTTCGCCTTCTCCTACCCCGCCGTTCTCAGCGAGATCATCGGCAGCGAGGTGTACAACGGCGGCCGCGGTGGCGAGCGCAGCGGGGCGATCGCGGCCCGGCAGGGGGGCGTGCTCGCCCGGGTGGCCGCCGAGGTCACGATCCCGGCGTCGGGATATGCCGTCATCCACCTCGCCGACGAGGTGTCCTTCCGTGGCCCGGTCCCCGGCAAGGTGATGGGTGTCGACGGCAGCTTGTACTTCACCGGCTCAGGGACGGCACATCGCTTCACCCGGACGTCGGCCGGGGCAGAGACCGTGGTGCCCACCAACACGGCCTTCCATGCCACCGGCGCCGAGCGCATGCGGGGTTCGGACCCGATCATCTGGGCCGGGCACAACGACGACTACCTCCGGGAGCGTCCGGGCCACCCTTCCCCGAGTATGACGATCGAGGACAACATCGCGGCGATGGTCGCGTACAACCAGTCCACGGGGAGCGGGTCGAACTACCTGGTTCTGAGCTTGATCAACGGCAGGGACGGCGGCGTCGGCTCGGTCTATTACGACCGCGCCATGATCGAGGTGAACGGAAATCTGGCCAGAACCTACGGCAGCCAGTACCTCGACGTGCACCGTTATCTGGTCGACCAGGCGCTCGGCGATGTCGGCCTCGTCCCGACGCCACAGGATCTGATCGACATCGCGGAAGACATCCCGCCCGCGTCGCTGCGGGCCGTGGCCTCAGACCATCTCAACGTGATCGGGTACGACGCGCTCGCCAGATACATCAAGAATGTCTACAGCGGCGAGGCCCGGTAACCCCGCAGGCTTTCGAACGTCAGGAGTAGGTGTGCTCCGGGCCGGGATAACCGCCGGTCCGGACCTCCTCGGCGTACCGGCGCGCGGCCTCGGCGAGCACGCCTCCCACGTCGGCGTACTGCTTGACGAACTTTGCGGGCTTCGTGCCCATCCGCAGGCCGGCCATGTCGTGCCAGACCATGACCTGCGCATCACAGTCCCTGCCGGCGCCGATCCCGATCACCGGGATAGACAGCTCTTTGGTCGCCTGCGCCGCGAGTTCTGCCGGCACCACCTCAAGCACGACCGCGAAGGCCCCGGCGTGCTGGAGTGCGTGCGCATCGGCGAGCAACTCCTCCCCGGCGTCGCCGCGACCCTGCACGCGGTAGCCGCCCAACGTGTTGACGCTCTGCGGGGTCAGGCCGAGATGCACCATCACCGGTACGCCGGAGCGCACGAGCAACTCGACCTGCGGGGTCACGGAGCGGCCGCCTTCGAGCTTGGCCGCGTGCGCACCTCCGTTCTTCATGAACCGGGCGGCGGTTTCGAGCGCCTGCGCCGGGCCGCCCTGGTACGAGCCGAACGGTAGGTCTGCGATGACCATCGCCCGCGAGGTGCCGCGCACCACGGCGCGGACCAGGGGGAGCAGTTCCTCAACCGTGACCGGGATGGTGGTGTCGTAGCCGTACACGACGTTGGCCGCCGAATCGCCCACGAGCAGGACGGGGATACCGGCGGCGTCGAAGATCCGCGCGGTGGGGTAGTCGTAGGCGGTGAGCATGGGCCAGATCTCGCGCCGCTCCTTGGCTGCGGCCAGATCTCGTACGGTGACCCGGCGACCGGTGACTCCGCCGTACAGGGACGCATCAGCCATGGCGAATTCCTTTCCTCGAAGCGCCGTCACGGCGTCCCCGGGCAGTGCAAAAATCGTGTCACGTCCCCGGCGGGGCGGCCTCCCGCCAGCGGGAGGTAATGGGGAGACGTCGGTCACGTCCGAACGCCTTGAGCGAGATCTTCGGGCCGGGCGGGAACTGGCGGCGCTTGTACTCCGC
>JACCZY010000144.1 GCA_013695685.1 Geodermatophilaceae bacterium
CTGCCGGCTCGGCTGTGTCAGGAATGCTTGGCGGCCCTGGCCATCAGCGGTGTCGGGTTAGCGTTGATGACCGCCGATGGGCCCACCGGTGGCATCGTTGCCGCCACCGACGGGCCGGCCCAGGAGATGGAGGAGTTGCAGTTCTCCCTCGGCGAGGGCCCATGTGTCGACGCGTCGAGCAGCGGACGCCCGGTACTCCAACCCGATCTGTTGAAGGACGCCGTGGCTCGTTGGCCAGCTTTCGGTCCAGCTGTGCTCGCCGCCGGCATCCGCGCGATCTTCGCCTTTCCGTTGCAGCTGGGAGCCATCCGCCTCGGCGTCCTGGACCTCTACCGCAGTACCCCTGGGCGTCTCAGCGCGAGTGAACTCCTCGACGCTCTGGCCTTCGCCGATGCAGCCACCCAGGTGTTGCTTCACCTGCAGCACCACGACGACGACAACGGAGCCCAATCCATGCTGGCCGATGCCCTCGACGACCGAGCGGTGGTCCATCAGGCCACCGGCATGATGACAGTCCAGCTCGATGTCAGTCTCGCTCATGCCCTGCTCCGGTTACGTGCGCACGCGTACGCTACGGAAATCCACATCTGTGTGGTCGCGGCTGACGTAGTCGACCGCAGCCTGCGCTTCGACCACAGCGACGCCGGCAGTTCGCGACAGGCGCGGCTGTGATGACCAGCGAGGTCAGAGTTGGGGGATCATGACAACCCGAGAGCAGCTGCTCGCCGAGACGTTCGTGGAGCTGGCCGACACCATGGTGGCCGATTTCGACGTCATCGACTTCCTGCACACCATGGCCTGCCGCACCGTCGAGCTGCTCGACGCCAGCGCCGCGGGGATCATGCTGTCGGACCAACGAGGCGGCCTGACGGTGACGGCCTCGTCCACCGAGGAAGCCCGGTTGCTGGAACTGTTCGAACTGCAGAACAACGAAGGCCCGTGCCTGGACTGTTTCCGGACCGGCCTGCCCGTCGCGCGCGAGGACGAGCAGGGGATGCGCTCAGCGTGGCCGTTGTTCACGCAGAAACTTAAGGAAGTCGGTTTCAGCTCGGCGCAAGCAATCCCGCTTCGGCTGCGTACAGAGACGATCGGGGCACTGAACATCTTCCGGACCAGCCCGAGCCCGTTGACAGAGGCGGATCTGCGGATCGGCCAGGCGCTGGCCGATGTGGCCACCGTCGGCCTGATCCAAGAGCGCGCGATCGCGGCTAGCGACCTGCTCGCCGGGCAACTTCAAACTGCGCTCAACACCAGAATCCTGCTCGAGCAGGCCAAGGGCGTTCTGGCCGAACGCACCGGTCGCCGGATGGACCAGGCATTTCAGACGATGCGCGACTACGCCCGCAAACACCAACTCCGACTAGTCGACGTTGCGACGCGAATCATCGACGGGTCCATCGACCAAGCCCTGCTGCCGCAGCGGCAGCACAAGACGTCCTCCTAGCGTCGGATCGTCGAGCACTTGCAGGCCGATGCGGTCCGCGGGCGAGCGGTCGGCCAGGTCCTGACTAGCTGGCGATGCGCTTGCCCACCGCGTCGAGAAGACGGTCGGGGATGAGCTGTCGCACCGCGCTAACGACTTTGGCTGCAGCGCCCACGGCGTAGCGGCTCCGCGGGCGTTGCGCGGTCACCGCCTGCAGGATCGCGTCGGCGACCTCAGCGGGAGACGAACCGCTCTTCCCCTGGGAGCGCAGGGTCTCCTGAAACGAACGCAGGCGATCGGCGTACCGCGCTGCCTGCGGCGACGCAGCGGCGAGCAGGGCGTCGATGCGCTCCGCACCCTTCGCCCAGATCGGGGTGGCGATGGGACCCGGCTCGATCAGCGAGACCCTGATGCCGTCAGGGGCGAGCTCCTGCCGCCAACAGTCGGCGATCGCCTCCATGGCGTATTTCGAGGCGTGATAGGGGCCGGCGAACTGTACGGCGACCTTCCCGCCGATCGACCCGACGAAGATGACCCGTCCACTCGCGCGACGCAGCAGCGGTAGAACCGCCTGGGTGACGGCCACCTGCCCGACGACGTTGACTTCCAGCTGCTCGCGCAGCTGATCCAGCGCGATGATCTCGAGTGGTCCCGGAATCCCTTCGCCGGCGTTGTTGATGACAGCGTCCAGGCCGGCGTCTCCGAGCCGCTCCGTCACCGCTGCCACTGCGGCGGCGATGGATTGCTCGTCGGTGATGTCGAGGGTGAGTACGTGCAGCCGTTCGGAGGCACCCTTCTGCAGGGGGCCTGACTCGCTGGGGTCGCGGAAGCCGGCGAACACCGTCATACCGGCCCGGTCGAGTGCTAGGGCTGTCGCTGCTCCGATTCCACTGGACGCGCCGGTGAGCAGAACTGTCGTCATGCTCGTTCATATGCCCGCACAACGCGCTGTCTAAGCATCGGACCGGCGTTCATCGGCGGAGTCCCAGCGGCCCGCGCCACGGACCACGGGTGCTCTCCAGATCGGGACGCGGCTGGAAGACATTGCCGGGATGCGGCTCGATCCGCTCCCGGCTGATGCCCAGCCGCTTCATCATCGGTACGACGAGGACGTCGTACAAGGCGGGGAAGGCGCTGAAGCCGAAGATCATGAGCGGGTTGGCCAGGCCGACCCCCTTGCGGGCGCGGGGCCGACGAGCTACCCGATCGATCGTCGCCGCCACCCGCTCGGGTGACACCACCAACGGCGGCGGCCGGCCGACCCGGCCCGCGTAGTTGGCGCTCTGCTGGTAGACCGGCGTGTTCACCCCGCCGGGGTAGACCTCGCAGACATGGACGCCGGGCAGATCCTGGGCCTCCAGCTTCAGCGTGCGCGCCAGCCCCCGGATGGCCCACTTGCTCACGCCGTACGGCGACATGAACGGGGCCGAGATCCGCCCGAGCACGGAGCCCACCAGGATCAGCGTTCCCGTCTCGTGCTCGCGGAAGTGCCGGAGCACGGCCCGCGCGACGTGGACGGTTCCCTTGATGTTCGTGTCGACGACGCGGTCGAAGACGTCGGCTGGGATGTCCTCGAGCCGGCCGTAGGCGGCGACCGCAGCGGCGTGTACGCAGACGTCGAGGCCACCGAAGCGGTCCACCGCCCGCGCCAGCGCCGTCTCGACCTGCTCCTGCACGCCGACGTCGGCGACGGTGAGCAGGGTGGCACCTGCTCCCGCCGCACGACATTCCTTGTCCACCTCGCCCAGCGCCTCCAGCGAGCGGGACAGCAGGATCATGTTGGCACCCTGCCTGGCGAACCTGACGGCGCTCGCCCGGCCGATACCGCTGGAGGCTCCGGTGATGAAGACCACCAGCGGTCGGTCCGTCACGGCTTGAGAACCACCTTGATGCAGTCGTCGTCCTTCTTCTGGAAGACCTCGTACATGTGCGGAGCATCCTCCAGGGGCACCTTGTGGGTGGCCAGATCCTCGACGCCGAGCACGTCGTCGTCGACGACGAGCGGCAGGATGTCGTCGATCCAGCGTTTGACGTGTGCCTGGCCCATCCGGAGCTGCAGGCCGCGGTCGAACATCTCCATCATCGGCATGGGCTCGACCTCGCCGCCGTACACGCCGCTGATGGACACCGTCCCGCCGCGCCGGCACGCCTTCATGGCGGTGTACAGCGCGGCCATCCGGTCGATCGCGAACTTGTCGATCACTGGCTGCGCCAGGGCATCCGGGAGTACGCCGACGGCAGCCTGCGCCGCCTTGCCGATCGCGGATCCGACGCCGCCGTGAGCCTCCATGCCGACGGCGTCGATGACGCTGTCGGGGCCACGACCACCGGTGAGCTCGAGCAGCGCCTCGGCCACGTCGTCGTGGATGTCCATGTCCACCATCTGCGCGCCGTGCACGCCGGCCAGGGCGAGCCGCTCGGGGACGCTGTCCACCCCGAAGACCCGCTCCACGCCGAGGTGACGGGCGATTCGCACCGCCATCTGGCCGATCGGGCCGAGGCCCAGCACAGCCAGCGACCCGCCGTCGGGCACGTCGGCGTACTGCACGGCCTGCCACGCGGTCGGCAGGACGTCGGACAGGTAGAGGAATCGCTCGTCGGCATGGTCCGAGGGGACCTTGATCGGGCCGAACTGAGCTTGCGGTACCCGCAGATACTCCGCCTGGCCGCCCGGCACCGCGCCGTAGAGGGTGGTGTACCCGAGCAACGCCGCGCCCTTACCCTGCTCGCGGACCTGTGTCGTCTCGCACTGCGCGAAGAGACCGCGGCTGCACATCCAGCAGTGCCCGCAGGAGATGTTGAAGGGGATCACCACCCGGTCGCCGGGGGAGATGTGGGTGACCGCTGATCCGACTTCCTCCACGATCCCCATCGGCTCGTGGCCGAGGATGTCGCCCGGAGTGAGGTAGGCGCCCAGCACCTCGTACAGGTGCAGGTCCGAGCCGCAGATGGCCGTCGACGTCACCTTGATGATCGCGTCGGTCGGCTCCTCGATCTTGGGGTCAGGTGCGGTCTCCACCCGCACATCGCGCTTTCCGTGCCAGGTCAATGCCTTCATGGGCTCCTCATTTCCTACGAGCCTTCATGGGCTCCTCATTTCCTACGACGTTCTTCTCGTCCTCACTGACCTACCTACCCGACACGGCGACGCGGCACACCTGATGCGGGCCTCGTCACAGGGCCTCCTACGACACCCGCGGCTGCAACAGTCGAGCCACGTCCAGCGCGCGGCTGCCCGGCGTACCGCCGTCCTCGGCCGTCCACACCTCCGACAGCACGGCCTTGACGAAGGCG
>JACCZY010000167.1 GCA_013695685.1 Geodermatophilaceae bacterium
GCCCCTTGGAGATCGGTCTGATCATTTTGGCCATTCTGCTTCTCTTCGGCTACAAGAAGTTGCCCGACGCCTCGCGTTCACTCGGCCGCTCGCTGCGGATCTTCAAGGGCGAGATGAAGGGCATGAAAGACGACGACGTACGCACCCGGGCTGAAGCGGAGACCGTGCGCCCGGTGCTGGAGACGGAGCGGTTCGACCCGTACCAGAAGTCGGCAGACGCGCCGCGGGCCAACACGCCCGCGGATGCTCCGAAGGCGACAGCGCCGCCGGTCCGCAGCGACGACGCCCGCTGACCAGGGCACGGACCGCCAGGCATGAGCGGGCGGCTTCGTCGGCTGCCCAGACGTAGCAGACGCAAGGAGGCCGGCGCCGACGACGCCATGAGCCTCATCGCGCATCTGCGCGAGTTGCGCAACCGGGTCGGCCTGGCGCTGATCGGCATCGTCATCGCCACGGTCGTCGCCTTCATCTTCTACGACGAGATCCTGGCGTTCCTCAAGGCACCGTACTGCCGGCTCGATCTGGACGTCCGTGGCGCGCTCAGCGTGGACCAGGACGGCAACTGCACGCTGCTCATCCTGGACGTCCTGAGCAACCTGACGCTGCGGCTCAAGGTCGCCCTGATCGCCGGCATGGTGCTTTCCGCCCCCTGGTGGCTCTACCAGCTGTGGGCCTTCATCACCCCGGGCCTCAAGCGCAACGAGAAGCGGTACGCCCTGAGCTTCGTCGGCATGTCCACACTGCTCTTCGCCGCCGGGGGAGCGCTGGCCTATGTGACCCTCGCCAACGGCCTGCGCCTGCTGTTCGGACTGTCCGGCGAGGGCGTCACACCGGTGCTCGGCGCCACCGAATACCTCGGCTTCGTCATCCAACTGCTCCTCGCTTTCGGCATCGCCTTCGAGGTGCCGCTGCTCGGTGTCATGCTCAACATCGTCGGGATCCTCAGCTACGACGTGCTGCGGAAGTCCCGGCGCTGGCTGTTGTTCCTGACGTTCGTTCTCGCCGCCTTCATCACGCCGACCACGGACCCGTTCACGATGCTGGCGCTGGCGATCCCGATGACCCTCCTGTTCGAGGGGGCCATTCAGTTCGCGCGGATCAACGACAAGCGGCGCGCCCGCAGGGATGCCGCCGAGGGGTGGCACGACATCGACGACGACGAGGCCAGTCCGCTGGACGCCCAGCCCTCGACGCTGGACGACGCGCCCTCGTCGCTGGACGACGAACGGGCCACCCAGCGGCCCGAGCGGCACGACGCCAAGACCTGACGCCTGGATGCGGTCGGTCTGCCTGCTGGCCAACGCCGGCGCCGGCGGAGGCCGGGCTGCCGACGTGGTCGAGGCCGTCGAGCGCCGGCTCCGCGAGCACGGGTGCGCCGTACGCCGCCGTACCGCCGGCAGTGCCGACGAGGCCACCCAGCTCACCCGGGGTATCGCAGGGGAGGCGGACGTGCTGGCTGTCGTCGGCGGGGACGGCACCGTGCATTCGGCGCTCCCGGCCGTCGCGGGTACGGCGACCGCGCTCGGCCTCATCCCCGCCGGCAGCGGTAACGACCTGGCCGCCGCCCTCGGCGTCCCGACCGACCCGCTGGCCGCTGCCGACCTCGTCGCAACCGGGAACGTGCGCAGCGTCGACCTTGCGCAGGCGGGCGATCGGTGGTGGGCGACCGTACTGTGCGCCGGGTTCGATTCGGCCGTTGCGGCACGGGCGAACCGGATGCGCTGGCCGGCCGGGCACCGACGGTACGACATGGCATTGCTCGCCGAACTCGCCAGGCTCCGCCCGCACCGGTTCACCCTGACTCTGGACGGCAACGCCGTACCGGTCGAGGCGACCCTGGTCGCTGTCGGCAACACCCCGCAGTACGGCGGGGGTATGCGGATCTGTCCCGACGCGGTGGTCGACGACGGGCTGCTGGATGTCACGGTGGTCGGCCGCGTCAGCCGCCGGGAACTGCTGCGGGTGGCGCCGCGACTGCGCACCGGCGACCACCTCGATCACCCGGCGGTCTCCCGGCACCGCGTCAGCGCGCTCAGGTTGGATGCGCCGGGTGTGACGGCGTACGCCGATGGGGAGCCGGTCGGCGCGCTGCCGCTGGACCTGGTCTGCCG
>JACCZY010000187.1 GCA_013695685.1 Geodermatophilaceae bacterium
ACGTCAAGGTTCTCGGCGTGAACACGATCAACCGGCAGGGCAAGCGCAAGCGATCCCGTACCGGTTTCGGTAAGCGCAAGGACACCAAGCGAGCGATCGTCAGCGTGGCCGCCGGCGACCGCATCGAGCTCTTCGGAGGGCCGGTCAGCTAATGGGTATCCGCAAGTACAAGCCGACGACACCGGGCCGCCGTGGCTCGAGCGTGGCCGACTTCGTCGAGATCACGCGGGACGTCCCGGAGAAGTCGCTGGTCCGCCCACTGCACAGCCGTGGCGGACGCAATGCGCACGGCCGGATCACCGCCCGGCACCAGGGCGGCGGGCACAAGCGCGCCTACCGGGTGATCGATTTCCGCCGGGCCGACAAGGACGGCGTACCCGCCAAGGTCGCGCACATCGAGTACGACCCGAACCGCACGGCGCGGATCGCGCTGCTGCACTACGCCGACGGAGAGAAGCGCTACATCGTCGCTCCGACGCGGCTGCGGCAGGGGGACACCATCGAGTGTGGCCCGCGGGCCGACATCAAGCCGGGCAACAATCTGCCGTTGCGCAACATCCCGGTCGGCACCGTGCTGCACGCGATCGAGCTCCGCCCAGGCGGTGGGGCGAAGATCGCCCGGTCCGCCGGTTCCAGCGTGCAGCTCGTCGCCAAGGAGGGCGCGTTCGCGCAGCTGCGGATGCCCTCCGGTGAGATCCGGAACGTGGACGTGCGCTGCCGGGCCTCGATCGGTGAGGTGGGCAACGCCGAGCAGTCCAACATCAACTGGGGTAAGGCCGGCCGGATGCGGTGGAAGGGCAAGCGCCCGACCGTCCGCGGGGTGGCAATGAACCCGGTCGACCACCCGCACGGCGGCGGCGAGGGCAAGACCTCCGGCGGCCGGCACCCGGTCAACCCGGCCGGCAAGCCCGAGGGCCGCACCCGCCGGCGTAAGCCCAGCGACGACATGATCCTCCGCCGTCGCCGTACCGGTAAGCGGCGCTGATCCATGAACAGGGCTGAGATGACAAAGCTGAGGAGCCGGAACCACGATGCCACGTAGTCTGAAGAAGGGCCCGTTCGTCGACGACCACCTGCTCAAGAAGGTGGACGTACAGAACGGGCGGGGCACCAAGACCGTCATCAAGACGTGGTCCCGGCGCTCGACGATCATTCCGGACATGCTCGGCCACACCATCGCCGTGCACGACGGCCGCAAGCATGTGCCGGTGTTCGTGACCGAGGCCATGGTCGGCCACAAGCTCGGCGAGTTCGCGCCGACCCGGACTTTCCGCGGTCACGTCCGCGACGACCGCCGCGCGCGGCGCGTCTGAGCCGCATGGCCGAAGCGAGGCACGGAAATGCACGACCAGGGAAGCCGAAGGAGAGCGAATGAGCACCGAGACCGAGGCCGAGGCGGCGGTCACCGCCCGGGCGCGGGCCACCCATGTCGGGGTGACGCCGCGGAAGGCTCGGCGCGTGATCGACCTGATCCGCGACCTGCCGGTCGCCGAGGCGTTGTCGGTGCTGCGCTTTGCGCCGCAGTCGGCGAGTGAGCCGATCTACAAGGTATTGGCCAGTGCGATGGCCAACGCCGAGAACAACCTCGATCTGGACCCCGACACGCTCTTCGTGTCTCGGGCCTGGGTCGACGAGGGACCGACGCTGAAGCGGTTCCGGCCCCGCGCGCAGGGCCGGGCTTCACGAATCAACAAGCGAACCAGTCACATCACCGTCGAGGTCGTGAGCGTTGCCGCTCCCGAACCCGAGCCGAAGAAGCGGGCCGGTGCCGGTTCCAACGTCAGAAGGAGGACCCGCTAGTGGGTCAGAAAGTCAACCCGCACGGGTTCCGCCTCGGGATCACCACCGAGTGGAAGTCCCGATGGTTCGCCGACAAGCTCTACGCCGACTACGTCAAGGAAGACGTGGCGATCCGTCGGCTGATGAGCAAGGGGATGGAGCGGGCCGGGATCTCCCGCGTCGACATCGAACGCACCCGAGACCGGGTGCGGGTCGACATCCACACCGCCCGGCCGGGCATCGTCATCGGCCGGCGCGGCGCCGAGGCCGACCGCATCCGCGGTGAGCTGGAGAAGCTGACCGGCAAGCAGGTGCAGCTCAACATCCTCGAGGTGAAGAACCCCGAGTCCGATGCGCAGCTCGTCGCCCAAGGCGTGGCCGAGCAGCTGTCCAGCCGGGTGAGTTTCCGTCGCGCGATGCGCAAGGCGATGCAGTCGGCGCTGAAGAGCCCTGGCGTCAAGGGCATCCGGGTGCAGTGCTCCGGCCGCCTCGGCGGTGCGGAGATGAGCCGCTCGGAGTTCTACCGCGAGGGCAGGGTTCCGCTGCACACGCTGCGGGCCAACATCGACTACGGCTTGTACGAAGCGAAAACCACCTTCGGCCGGATCGGCGTCAAGGTGTGGATCTATAAGGGTGACATCGTGCAGAGCCGCGCCGACCGGGAGGCGGCGGAGGTGGAGCTGCGCCAGGCACGTCGCGAACGTCCAGTCCGGCCGCGCCGTTCCGGTTCCAGCGGTACGACGGGCACGAGCACCGAGGCCGGCCGGGCCGCCGCAGAGGCTCCGGCCGTCGATGCGCCGGAGGAGTCGGCCACGCCCGTCGCCGAGCAAGCCGGCCCCGCCTTCGACCCGGTCCAAACCGAAGCGACGGCTGAGGAGACGGCCGCTCCCGAGGCCGCTGTGACCCCGGAGCCGGCCGCGACCGTTCCCGAGGCCGCTGTGACCCCGGAGCCGGCCGCAGCCGCGTCCGAGCCCGCTGGAACCCCCGGGACGGCTCCCGAGCCCGAACGGACGGAGGGCTGAAACATGCTGATTCCCCGCAGGGTCAAGCACCGCAAGCAGCACCACCCCAACCGGCGTGGTGCCGCCAAAGGCGGCACTCAGGTGAGCTTCGGTGAGTACGGCATCCAGGCGCTGGAGTCGTCGTACGTGACGAACCGGCAGATCGAGTCCGCCCGTATCGCCATGACCCGCCACATCAAGCGCGGCGGCAAGGTGTGGATCAACATCTACCCCGATCGGCCGCTCACCAAGAAGCCGGCCGAGACCCGGATGGGTTCTGGCAAGGGTTCGCCGGAGTGGTGGATCGCCAACGTCAAGCCGGGCAGGGTGATGTTCGAGCTGGCCGGCGTGCCGGAGCCGGTGGCTCGCGAGGCGATGCGCCTGGCGATCCACAAGCTGCCGATGA
Organism: Geodermatophilaceae bacterium; assembly: GCA_013695685.1. Classification (GTDB taxonomy): domain Bacteria; phylum Actinomycetota; class Actinomycetes; order Mycobacteriales; family Geodermatophilaceae; genus JACCTY01. The sequence continues at coordinate 3,187 of JACCZY010000187.1, forward strand.
AGTGCAAGTTCGTGTCTCGTCAGGGTGGTGAGAGCTGATGGCCGCTGGAACCGCGGCGTCGGAGCTGCGTGAACTGCGCGAGGACGAACTCGTCCTCCGGCTGCGCGAGGCCAAGGAAGAGCTGTTCAATCTGCGCTTCCAGGTCGCCACGGGTCAGCTGGACAACAACCGGCGGTTGCAGACGGTCCGGCGCGACATCGCCCGGATCTACACGATCATGCGCGAGCGAGAGCTCGGCCTGTCCATCGTGCCGGGTGAGTGATGCAGATGAGTGACTCAGATGAGTGAGGAAGCAGTGACCGAGCAGAGCGAGCAGTCCAACGAGCCCGCCAGGAACTTCCGGAAGACGCGTGAGGGCTTCGTCGTCAGCGACAAGATGGACAAGACAGTCGTCGTTGCCGTCGAGGACCGCATTCAGCATGCGCTGTACCGCAAGACGATCCGGCGTACGACGAAGCTCAAGGCGCACGACGAGCAGAACGCCGCGGGCGTTGGGGACCGGGTGCTGTTGATGGAGACCCGGCCGATGTCGGCGACCAAGCGCTGGCGCGTCGTCCAGGTCCTAGAGAAAGCACAGTGACGGCATGATCCAACAAGAGTCGCGACTTCGAGTCGCCGACAACACCGGAGCCAAGGAAATCCTGTGCATCCGCGTGCTCGGCGGCTCGGGACGGCGCTACGCCGGGATCGGCGACATCATCATCGGGACCGTCAAGGATGCCCTTCCCGGGGCCGGGGTCAAGCGTGGCGACGTCGTCCGTGCAGTCGTCGTACGAACCGCCAAGGAACGGCGGCGGCCGGACGGGTCCTACATCCGCTTCGACGAGAACGCTGCGGTCCTGATCCGTGACGGCGGTGGCGAGCCGCGCGGAACGCGCATCTTCGGGCCGGTCGGCCGCGAGCTGCGCGACAAGCGGTTCATGCGGATCATCTCGCTCGCTCCGGAGGTGCTGTAGATGTCTGCGGGAACGCAGTCCACGAAGAACAAGTCCATGAAAATCAAGAAGGGCGACACCGTCCTCGTCATCAACGGCAAGGACAGGGGCGCCAAGGGCAAGGTGATCGCGGCCTACCCTGAGAAGCAGCGGATCCTCGTGGAGGGCGTGAACCGGATCAAGAAGCACACCCGGATCACGTCGAGTCAGCGTGGAGCCCAGCAAGGCGGCATCGTCACCCAGGAAGCGAGCATCCACGTCAGCAACGTGATGGTGGTCGACACCGACGGCAAGCCGGCCCGGGTGGGCTACCGCAAGGACGACGACGGCCGCAACGTGCGTGTCTCGCGGCGAAACGGTAAGGACCTGTAGTCATGACGAGTACGACACAGCGGACGCTGCCACGCCTCAAGCAGCGCTACCGCTCCGACATCTCCCCGGCATTGCGTGAGCAGTTCAGCTTCACCAACGTCATGCAGGTACCACGGGTGACGAAGATCGTCGTGAACATGGGGGTCGGCGAGGCTGCTCGCGACGCCAAGCTCATGGACGGCGCGGTCCGCGACCTGACCGCCATCACCGGGCAGAAGCCGCAGGTGCAGCGGGCTCGCAAGTCCGTGGCGCAGTTCAAGTTGCGCGAGGGGATGCCGATCGGTGCGAAGTGCACCCTGCGCGGCGATCGGATGTGGGAGTTCCTCGACCGGCTGCTCACTCTCGCCCTGCCCCGCATCCGCGACTTCCGGGGCCTCTCGCCGCAGCAGTTCGACGGGCACGGCAACTACACGTTCGGCCTGACCGAGCAGTCGATGTTCCACGAGATCGACGTCGACCGGATCGACCGCCAGCGCGGGATGGACATCACGATCGTCACCACCGCTACCAACGACGACGAGGGGCGGGCGTTGCTCCGGCAGCTCGGCTTCCCGTTCAGGGAGAACTGAGCCATGGCAAAGAAGGCGTTGGTCAACAAGGCCAACCGCAAGCCGAAGTACGCCGTACGCGGATATCGCCGGTGTCAGAAGTGTGGCCGGCCCCGCGCGGTCTTCCGCACGTTCGGGCTGTGCCGGATCTGCATGCGCGAAATGGCGCATGCCGGCGAGCTGCCCGGTATCACCAAGAGCTCTTGGTGACCCAACCACTCTTCGCCGTAGGCCCGGCTTTGACCAGCGCAGCGGAACCCCGGCGAGAAAGGCCCCAACCCATGACTAGCACCCGGATCGAGGCGCGCTCATGACTATGACCGACCCGATCGCAGACATGCTGACCCGCCTGCGTAACGCGAACTCCGCCTACCACGACCAGGTGTCGATGCCGCACTCCAAGCTCAAAGTGCACGTCGCCGAGATCCTGCAGCAGGAGGGCTACATCGCCGGTTGGAACACCGCTGACGCCCCGGAAGGACAGGTCGGGAAGGTGCTCACGTTGGACCTGAAGTACGGTCCGAACCGCGAGCGCAGCATCGCCGGCCTGCGTCGGGTGTCCAAGCCGGGCCTGCGGGTCTACGCCAAGTCGACCGGTCTGCCCAAGGTGCTCGGCGGCCTCGGCGTAGCCATCATCTCGACGTCGACCGGCCTGCTGACAGATAAGCAGGCGAACAAGCGCAGGGTAGGCGGGGAAGTCCTCGCCTACGTCTGGTAGGGGAGATCATGTCCAGAATTGGAAGATTGCCCATCCCCGTACCCGGCGGCGTCGAGGTGACCATCGAGGGCCGTGCGGTCACTGTGAAGGGTCCGCGTGGGACCTTGCACCACACCGTGGCCGAGCCGATCGAGGTGCTCCGCGACGGCGACGGCGACCTGCAGGTCACCCGACCCGACGACGAGCGGGAGAGCCGCTCCCTGCACGGGTTGTCCCGGACGTTGATCGCCAACATGGTCGTCGGGGTCACCGACGGTTACTCCAAGGCGCTGGAGATCGTCGGCGTGGGTTACCGTGTGCAGACGCGTGGCAGCGACCTGGAGTTCGCACTGGGCTTCAGCCACCCCGTCCACATTCCGGCGCCGCAAGGCATCGCGTTCGCTGTGCAGGCGCCGACGCGGTTCACCGTGTCCGGCATCGACAAGCAGCAGGTGGGCGAGGTGGCCGCGAAAATCCGCAAGCTGCGCAAACCCGACCCATACAAGGGCAAGGGCGTGCGTTACCAAGGCGAAGTCGTTCGCCGCAAGGTCGGGAAGACAGGCAAATAATGGCGACTGACGTTTCCAGTGATCGACGACGTGGTCGGCAACGCCGGCACTTCCGCCTGCGGAAGAAGGTCAGCGGTACGCCGGAGCGCCCGCGGCTGGTCATCAGCCGGTCCACGCGGCACATCCACGTCCAGATCGTGGACGACTCCGTGGGCCGCACGCTGGCCGCGGCCTCCAGCATGGATGCCGACATCCGCGCCGGCGAGGGAGACAAGTCCGCCGTGGCCGCCAAGGTCGGTGAGCTGATCGCCAGCCGCGCCAAGGACGCCGGCGTCAGCGCCGTCGTATTCGACCGGGGTGGCAACCGGTATCAGGGACGGATCGCCGCGCTGGCTACCGCCGCCCGCGAGGGTGGCCTCAACTTCTAATGGGACGACTTGTTGTGAAGCGCACCGAACTGAGGAGCAGCTGATGCCAGGACCGCAGCGCCGAGGCGGCACCGCCGGTGGCGGCGACCGTCGTGACCGCCGAGACGGGGGTCGCGGCGGTCAGGCCCCGGAGAAGACCGCTCACATCGAGCGAGTCGTCGCCATCAACCGGGTGGCCAAGGTCGTCAAGGGCGGCCGCCGGTTCAGCTTCACCGCTCTGGTGGTGGTCGGCGACGGCGACGGAACTGTCGGTGTCGGCTACGGCAAGGCCAAGGAGGTCCCTGCGGCGATCGCCAAAGGGGTGGAGGAGGCGAAGAAGAACTTCTTCAAGGTGCCCCGCATCGCCTCGACCATCCCGCACCCGGTCCAGGGAGAGAAGGCCGCAGGTGTTGTGCTGCTGAAGCCGGCCAGCCCCGGTACCGGCGTGATCGCCGGAGGTCCGGTCCGCGCTGTCCTGGAATGTGCCGGCATCCACGACGTGCTGTCCAAGAGCCTCGGCTCGTCCAATCCGATCAACATCGTGCACGCCACCGTGGCGGCCTTGAAGGCGTTGGTCCGCCCTGAGGAGGTCGCGGCCCGCCGTGGCCTGCCCCTCGAGGATGTGGCTCCCGCGGCCATGCTGCGGGCGCGCGCGGGTCAGGCGGTCTGATGCCGCGGCTGAAGGTCACCCAGATCCGTTCTACGATCGGGACGAAGAAGAACCAGCGGGAGACGCTGCGCACGTTGGGCCTCAAGCGGGTCCATGACGTCGTCGTACGCGATGACCGCCCCGAGGTGCGCGGCATGGTCAACACCGTGACCCATCTCGTTACTGTCGAGCTCGTTCACGATCTCGACCATGAGCAGAGCGAGGTCGACTAACTCATGAGTATCAAGGTCCATCACCTGCGCCCGGCGCCGGGCTCCCACACCGCCAAGATCAGGGTGGGCCGCGGCGAGGCCGGCAGGCGAGGCAAGACCGCCGGCCGCGGTACCAAGGGCACCAAGGCCCGGTATCAGGTGCCGGCCCGCTTCGAAGGCGGCCAGACGCCGATCAACATGCGGCTGCCCAAGCTCAAGGGCTTCCGCAACCGGTTCGGGACGTCGTACCAGGTGGTCAACGTCGAGCGGCTGGCTGTGCTGTTCCCCGATGGCGGTGAGATCGGTCCGGAGGAGATGGTCCAGGCCGGGGCTGTCCGGGTGGACCAGTTGGTGAAGGTGCTGGGCGACGGGGACCTGGGTGGCGTGACCTTGCACGTGACGGCGCACAAGTTCTCCGGCAGCGCGCGCGAGAAGATCACCGCAGCGGGAGGAACCGCTACCGCGCTGTAATCAGGGCCAGCGGTCGGTCATGAATCGGCTGTTAGTCTCAGACCACAGGGTTCGTCGCCGACGTTCGTCACGGCGCGGCCCTTCAATGACCTCGGCGGCACGCCGGGGGGCTGGCAGGAGGATCGTGTGCTCAGGGCGTTCGCATCGGCGTTTCGAACGCCTGATCTGCGCAAGAAGATCCTCTTCACCCTTGGCATCGTCGCGATCTACCGGCTCGGCTCCAACGTCCCGGGACCCGGGGTCGCCTACGGAAACCTGAACGACTGCCTTCAACAGGCGCAGAGCGGCGCCCAGGCCGACCTCTACTCACTGGTCAACCTGTTCAGCGGCGGTGCGCTGCTGCGGCTGTCGGTGTTCGCGCTGGGCATCATGCCCTACATCACCGCCAGCATCATCGTGCAGTTGCTCGTGGTCGTCATCCCGCGTTTCGAGCAGCTGAAGAAGGAAGGGCAGTCCGGTCAGGCGAAGCTGACGCAGTACACGCGTTACCTCACGATCGGACTCGCGATCCTGCAGTCCACGGGCATCGTGGCGCTGGCCCGAAGCGGTCAGCTGTTCCCCGGCTGCAACCTGCCGCTGATTCCGGACGACTCCGTCTTCGCCCAGGTCACCCTCGTCGTCACGCTCACCGCCGGCACGGCCGTGATCATGTGGCTCGGTGAGCTGCTGACCGAAAAGGGCGTCGGCAACGGCATGTCGGTGCTCATCTTCACCTCCATCGCCGCCCGGATGCCGGCCGAGGGTGGCAACATCCTGCAGATCCGCGGCGGGTTCGTGTTCTTCCTGGTTTGCCTGCTGGCCCTGGTGATCATCACCTCGGTGGTCTACGTCGAGCAGGCGCAGCGCCGGATCCCGGTGCAGTACGCCAAGCGGATGGTCGGCCGGCGGATGTACGGCGGCACGTCGACGTACCTGCCGTTGAAGGTCAACCAGGCCGGTGTCATCCCGGTGATCTTCGCGAGCTCGCTGCTCTACCTGCCGCAGCTGATCCAGCAGTTGCAGGGGGATCAGACCGGCGCCATCTCGCAGTTCGTCACGAACAACCTGATGAACCAGTCCAGCCCGATCCACATCGGCATCTACTTCGGGCTGATCGTGTTCTTCACCTACTTCTACGTCTCGATCACGTTCAATCCCGAAGACCGGGCCGACGACATGAAGAAGTACGGCGGCTTCATCCCGGGCATCCGGCCGGGCCGCCCGACCGCCGAGTACCTGCAGTACGTGCTGTCCCGGATCACCCTGCCCGGATCGATGTACCTCGGCACCGTCGCCGTGCTGCCCAACCTGCTGCTTTCGGTGACGGCAGACGGCACCACCGCAGCGCAGAACTTCCCGTTCGGCGGCGTGGCCGTGCTGATCCTGGTCGGCGTCGGTCTGGAGACCGTGAAGCAGATCGAGAGCCAGCTTCAGCAGCGTAACTATGAAGGGTTCCTGCGCTAGTGAAACTGCGGCTGGTTCTGGTCGGGCCGCCGGGTGCTGGGAAGGGGACGCAGGCCCAGTTCCTGTCGGCCCAGTTCGACATCGTTCAGATCTCCACCGGGGACATCTTCCGGGCGAACGTCGGCAGCGGTACCGAGCTCGGCCTCGAGGCGAAGAAGTTCATGGACGCCGGCGAACTCGTTCCCGACAGCGTCACGATCGCCATGGTCAAGAGCCGGCTGGCCGAGGACGACGTACGGCATGGCTTTTTGTTGGACGGCTTCCCGCGCAACGTCGAGCAGGCCGCCGCCTTGGACCTGCTGCTGGACGAGCTGGGCAGCGGCCTCGACGCGGTGCTGGAGATGCAGGTCGACAACGACGAGATCATCCGCCGGCTGGCGGGGCGGCGTACCTGCCACGGGTGCGGGCAGATCTGGCATGTTGACTACGACCCGACTCAGGTCGAGGGAGTCTGCGACTCCTGCGGCGGCGAGCTGTATCAGCGCGAAGACGACCAGCCGGAGACGATCCGGCGCCGGCTGGAGGTCTACGACGAGCAGACCGCCCCACTGGTCAGCTATTACGCCGAGCGCAGGTTGCTCGTGCCCCTGTCCGCGACCGGCGAGGTCGAGGACGTGACCGCGCGGGCGATCGACGCGCTCAAGCGCGCCACCGGCTGAGCTGTCAGGCTCGCACTGTGTGGAAGGCGTTACTGCGGAGACAGATGATCCAGATCAAGACCGACGACGAGATCGCCCTGATGCGGCAGGCCGGCCTGGTCGTTGCCGGCGCGCTGCAGGCGGTACGCCGCGAGGTTCGGGCCGGAGTGACGACGAGGGACCTCGACGACATCGCCGAGCGGCACATCCGCGGCCAGGGGGCGACGCCTTCGTTTCTCGGCTACCACGGGTTTCCGGCCAGCATCTGCGCCTCGGTGAACGAGGAGGTCGTCCACGGCATCCCGCGTGCTGACAAGCGGTTGCGCGACGGTGACGTGATCTCGATCGACTGCGGCGCGATAGTCGACGGCTACCACGGCGATGCCGCGATCACGGTGCCGATCGGCGACGTCGGCCCGGACGTGGTCGAGTTGTTGCGCGTGACCGAGCAGTCGCTGTGGGCCGGTTTCGCCGCAGCTCGCCTGGGCGGACGGCTCGGGGACATCAGCCACGCGATCGAGCGGTCGCTGCGCGGGCATGACCACAATTACGGAATCGTCCGCAACTACGGCGGGCATGGCATCGGTACCGAGATGCACCAGGACCCCCACGTGCTGAACTACGGCCGCCCGGGACGTGGCGCGAAGCTGGTCCACGGTCTGGCGTTGGCGATCGAGCCGATGGTCACCCTCGGCAAGCCGGACACCGTCGAGCTCGACGACGGCTGGACCGTGGTGGCTGTTGACGGGTCGTACGCCGCCCACTTCGAGCACACGTTCACCCTGACCGACGACGGTCCGTGGGTGCTCACTGCGGAGGACGGCGGCGTGGCCAAGTTCGCAGAACTCGGTCTGACGGTACCGGCCCGGGGATGACGAGATGCCCGGCTGGTCGCTCGGGCCATGATCATGAGCCTGGACTCCGGGGTTTGCCTAATTCCGAAGTCGTGTCATGGAACCGGGGGCGCTGAGTCGCCGAGTAGCAGGCGGCGGGTTGGCCTTCCGGCCCCGGGCGCCGTACACTCGGGTGTCGGTGTACGCGCCGTCTTCCTCTGTGCTGTGGTCGCATGGGTGGGAAGGCGCCCTCTGCTCGTCGCCGGAAGTGACTGTTGAGTAGATGACCCGTGCGCCCGCGTGCGGTGGTCAAGAACGTGTGCCAGGAATGTGGAGGATATGGCGAAGAAGGACGGGGCCATCGAGGTCGAGGGCCGAGTCGTCGAGCCGCTGCCGAACGCGATGTTCCGCGTGGAGCTGCAGAACGGGCACAAGGTGCTCGCGCACATCAGCGGCAAGATGCGCCAGCACTACATCCGCATCCTGCCCGAGGACCGGGTCGTGGTGGAGTTGTCACCGTACGACCTGACCCGCGGTCGCATCGTCTATCGGTACAAGTAGGAGAACGGTGAAGGTTCAGCCGAGCGTCAAGAAAATCTGTGACAAGTGCAAGGTGATCCGCCGGCACGGCCGGGTCATGGTGATCTGTGACAACCTGCGGCACAAGCAGCGGCAGGGCTGAGCGAGATGACGGGTACGTGAGCATCGCGAGGATCGGCGAGCCCCCGAGTCGAGCACGTGGAAGAAGAAGGAGTACCTGACCCATGGCACGTCTAGCCGGCGTCGACCTCCCCCGCGACAAGCGGATGGAGATCGCGCTCACCTACATCTACGGGGTCGGTTTGACCCGTTCTCAGCAGGCGCTGGCGGCGACGGGCGTGAGTCCCGATCTGCGCAGCCGCGATCTCACCGATGACGACCTCGTCCGGTTGCGTGACTACATCGAGGAGAACTACCAGGTCGAAGGTGACCTGCGCCGGGAGGTGCAGTCCGACATCCGCCGCAAGGTCGAGATCGGCTGCTACCAGGGGATCCGGCACCGCCGGGGCCTGCCGGTGCACGGGCAGCGCACAAAGACCAATGCCCGCACCCGCAAGGGACCGAAGAAGACGATGGCTGGCCGGAAGAAGGTCGGCAAGAAATAAGACCCCGGCCCGCTACGCGGGCCTCGCCGCGGCTCTTGCTCCGTTCTGTTCCATAACTGCCCGCTTGAAAGTCTAGGAGAGACGACTTGCCCCCCAAGGCTCGTACCGGTGCGAAGAAGGTGCGTCGCAAGGAGAAGAAGAACATCGCGCATGGCGTCGCGCACATCAAGAGCACCTTTAATAACACCATCGTGTCGATCACCGATCCGATGGGCAACGTGATCTCCTGGGCCTCGGCCGGGCACGTCGGTTTCAAAGGCTCGCGTAAGTCCACGCCGTTCGCGGCGCAGATGGCCGCAGAGTCCTGCGCGCGTAAAGCGCAGGAACACGGCATGCGCAAGGTCGACGTGATGGTGAAAGGCCCCGGTTCCGGCCGGGAGACCGCGATCCGGTCGCTGCAGGCCACCGGCCTCGAGGTCGGCTCGATCCAGGACGTCACCCCGCAGGCACACAACGGTTGCCGGCCCAAGAAGCGTCGCCGGGTCTGACCGGCCGCCCCGTAGCACCGCACTGAAGGAGACCTGACAGACATGGCCCGTTATACCGGTGCCGACTGCCGCCGTTGCCGGCGGGAGAAGATGAAGCTGTTCCTCAAGGGCAGCAAGTGCGAGGGCCCGAAGTGCCCCATCGAGATCCGCCCGTACCCGCCGGGCGAGCACGGCCGCGGCCGCAGCAAGGACTCCGAGTACCTGCTGCAGCTGCGCGAGAAGCAGAAGGCCAAGCGCGTCTACGGCGTGCTGGAAAAGCAGTTCCGCGGGTACTACACCGAGGCCAACCGCCAGCAGGGCAAGACCGGTGAGGTGCTCCTGCAGATCCTGGAGTCCCGCCTGGACAACGTGATCTACCGGGCCGGCTTCGCCAAGTCACGGGACATGGCCCGCCAGATCGTCCGGCACGGGCACGTCCTGGTGAACGGGCACAAGGTGGACATCCCGTCCTACCGCGTCCTCAGCAACGACATCGTGTCGATCCGGGAGAAGTCCCACGACATGACGCCGTTCATCATCGCCCAGGCCGAGGCCGGCTCCCGTCCGATCCCGGCGTGGCTCGAGGTCATCTCCAGCCAGCTGCGGATCCTCGTGCACTCGTTGCCGGCCCGCGCCGTCATCGACACGCCGGTCCAGGAACAGCTGATTGTCGAACTTTATTCGAAGTAGTTTTCTCGGTGCGCTCGAAAACGACTTCGAGAGACTGCGAACTGCAAGACCTTGGGCGGCGTACAGAGGCAGCCCAGGCCGCACGACCAGGCGTCATATAGCGGTCGCCTGAACCTGATGGAGGAAACACAGTGCTGATCTCTCAGCGCCCCGCCCTGACCGAGGAGCGGTTGACCGACCTGCGCTCCCGGTTCGTCATCGAGCCGCTGGAGCCGGGCTTCGGCTACACGCTCGGCAACTCGCTGCGCCGTACCCTGCTCTCGTCCATCCCTGGCGCGGCCGTGACGAGCATCCGCATCGACGGCGTGCTGCACGAGTTCACCACCGTGCCCGGCGTGACCGAGGACGTCACCGAGATGATCCTGAACCTCAAGGGTCTCGTGGTCAGCTCCGACGCCGACGAGCCGGTCACCATGTACCTGCGCAAGCAGGGCCCCGGCGACGTGACCGCCGCCGACATCGCACCGCCGGCCGGGGTCGATGTGCACAACCCCGACCTGCACCTGGCCACGATCAACAAGAAGGGCCGGCTCGAGGTCGAGCTGACCGTCGAGCGCGGCCGCGGCTACGTCCCGGCGCCGCAGAACAAGCAGGCTGGTCAGGAGATCGGCCGGATCCCGGTCGATTCGATCTACTCGCCGGTGCTCAAGGTGACCTACAACGTCGAGGCCACCCGCGTCGAGCAGCGCACCGACTTCGACCGGCTCGTGGTCGATGTGGAGACCAAGCCGTCGATGACCCCGCGAGACGCCATCGCGAGCGCGGGCAAGACGCTGGTCGAGTTGTTCGGCCTGTTCCGCGAGCTGAACCTGGAGGCCGAGGGCATCGAGGTCGGCCCCTCGCCGGCCGAGGCTGCCGATATCGCCAGCTTCGCGATGCCGATCGAGGAGATGGACCTGACGGTCCGCTCGTACAACTGCCTCAAGCGTGAGGGCATCCACACCGTCGGGGAGCTGGTCAGCCGCAGCGAGGCCGACCTGCTGGACATCCGCAACTTCGGCGCGAAGTCCATCGACGAGGTCAAGATCAAGCTGAGCCAGATGGGGTTGGCGCTCAAGGACTCCCCGCCCGGCTTCGACCCGTCGGCGATCGTCGACACCTACGGTGGCGACGACTACGACGACAGCGGTATGGACTACGCCGAGACCGAACAGCTGTAACCGCCGCCCGGCCGGTCCCGGACCGGGGCCGTTCGGTCGGGCAACTCGAAGGAGCACAGATGCCCACGCCCACCAAGGGTCCCCGCCTGGGCGGCAGCGCCGCGCACCAGCGGCTGATGCTGGCCAACCTGGCCACGTCGCTGTTCGAGCACGGCCGGATCACCACCACCGCGGCGAAGGCCAAGCGCCTGCGCCCGCTGGCCGAGCGAATGGTCACCTTCGCCAAGCGAGGCGACCTGCACGCGCGGCGGCAGGTGCTTACGACGATCCGCGACAAGGACGTCGTGCACCACCTGTTCGCCGAGATCGGTCCGCGCTTCTCCGAGCGCCAGGGCGGCTACACCCGGATCGTCAAGATCGGTCCGCGCAAGGGTGACAACGCTCCGATGGCGGTCATCGAGCTGGTCGAGTCGCTGACTGTCGGCCAGGAGGCAGTGGGCGAGGGCGAGCGGGCGCGGGGGACACGCTTCGCCCGCGACCGCTTGGCCGCGACACCGGTGGCCTCCGACGATGCCGCGGCGGCGGAAGCCGACGACGACGCTGACGACGCTGACGACCAGGCGGCGGTCGCCGAGTCCGACGTCGAGGTCGACGTCGAGGAGAGTGACGTCGACGACGCCAACCCGTACGGCGAGGGCAGTCACGGCGCCCTCGAGGACGACGAGATGCCCGACGGCTACCCGGTCAAGGGCAACGAGTCTTCCAAGCTGTACCACCTGCCGGGGACGCCGTTCTACGACCGGACGAACGCCGAGGTCTGGTTCGCCGACGCCGAGGCGGCGGAAGCGGCTGGCTTCGCGCTGCCGCCGAGCCAGCAGGACGACGACGAGTAGTAGCACCGCGCCCGACGAGCCCGCCGACCCCACAGCCTCTGCGGCTGTGCGGGACGGCGGGCTCGTTCGTGTGCGGCTGGACCTGGCCTACGACGGCACCGAATTCTCCGGGTGGGCGCAACAGCCCGGCCGACGCACCGTGCAGGGGGAGCTGGAGGCGGCGCTGGCCCGTGTTCTGCGCTGCCCGGCCCGGCTCACGGTGGCCGGGCGGACCGACGCGGGCGTGCACGCCACCGGGCAGGTGGCGCACGTCGACCTCCCGTCGGCGGTGTGGGCGGCCGAGGAGGGGCGGCTGCTGCGCCGGCTGGCCGGGGTACTGCCCGCCGACATCCGGGTGAGCGCGCTCGCCCAGACGTGGCCCGGCTTCCACGCGCGGTTCGGCGCGCTCTGGCGCCGTTACACCTACCGGCTCACCGACGCCCCGGGCGGTGGCTCGCCGCTGCGGCGTACCGACACGGTGTCGTGGCCGCGGCGGCTGGATGACGAGGCGGTGGCTGCCGCGGCGGTGGCGCTGCTGGGCGTCCACGACTTCGCTGCGTTCTGCCGGGCGCGGGAGGGTGGCACGACGGTGCGCGAACTGCAAAGACTGGACTGGTCCCGCGACGAGGACGCGGTGCTCGTGGCCGCGGTGCAGGCCGACGCGTTCTGCCACCACATGGTGCGGGGACTGGTCGGCAGCCTGCTCGCGGTCGGGGAGGGGCGCCGCCCGGTCACCTGGCCGGCCTCCCTGCTGGCCCACACCGAGCGATGCCACGAGATCCCGGTGGCGCCGGCGCGCGGTCTCACCCTGGTGGGCGTCGGTTACCCGGCCGACGCCGCCGGGCTGGCCGCCCGGTCCGCGCAGACCCGCGTCCGGCGAGAGTTGTCAGTGGATCCGCCTCACCCGTGACGCCGATCCACCGACAGGTCGGCGGTTCACGGGCTCAGCCCTCGTCGAGGGCCAGCGTGGTGATCTGCTGTGCGGCGGTGACCGGGTCGGCGCCGCGGCCCACGGCGATCCCGAGCAGGTACGTGGTGAGCGGAGCGGCCGGGCGGGCGACACCGTGCGCGGCGTCGCGGGCGACGTCGAGGATCAACCGCAGGGTCGGCTCGTCCATGGCCTCGGGCAGCCCGAGTTCGGCGACCACCCGATCGGTCCAGTCACTCAGCTCGCTCACGCGGGTCCTCCCTCGGTCGACGCTGCGATCCACCGTCGAGCCTGCTCCAGATCCTCGACCCGGTCACAGTCCCACCACGGCGGCGGCGTACCCGGTGCAACCTGCCACGACACCCGAGCCACGTCCAACCGACCGAGGACGCGGTGCAGCGGGGCCCCGTCCACCGACGGCAAGCGGCTCAGCGCGGCCGCCAGAGCGGGCACCGACCAGGCGCTGATCAGCAGTTGGTCGCGACCGGTGTCGTCGGTGAGCAGGGCGCCGTCGCGCCCGGCGGCCGAGGTGAGCAGCGTCCGGATCACCACCGCGGTGAGGAACGGCAGGTCCGCGGCCAGCAGGACCAACCGCGCGGTCGGGACCAGCGCCAGGGCGGCGGCGAGCCCAGCGACCGGACCTCCGCCGGGCGGTTCCTCCTGGATCTGGCGCACCCCGGCCGGGACCCCGAGCGCGGGACCGACGACGATCCGCGGCTCGGCGTCGGGCACAGCGTCGAGTACCCGGTCCAGCAGCCGCCGACCGGCGAGCAGCAGCTCGGGTTTGGCCTGGCCGCCCATCCGGCGGGCGGCACCGCCGGCGAGCACGACGGCGGCGTACGGCGGATCCACGACGCCTCAGGCTAGACCCGCGGCGGGTAGCCTGACCGGTATGGGCAGGGTCACCGGCCGGCGTGCGGTGCAGCGGATCGACGGCCCTTCCCGGCGGCGCCGGATGGACACGGTCGCGGTCGAGGAGCCGCTGGAGATCCGGCTCGACGGCCGTCCGCTGTCGGTGACGATGCGGACGCCGGGTGACGACTTCGACCTGGTGCACGGGTTCCTGGCCACCGAGGGCATCGCCGGTTCACTGGAATCGGTGCGGACGCTGCGCTACTGCGCGGGTACCGACGACGAGGGCCAGCAGACGTACAACGTGATCGACGTGGCGCTGAGCGAGGGTGTCGTCGTCCCCGAGTTGTCGTTGGAGCGCAACTTCTATACGACGAGTTCCTGCGGTGTCTGCGGCAAGGCCAGCATCGACGCGATCCGGACGCTGTCGCCGTACGACGTCGCCTCGGACCCCACTGTGGTGTCGACCGAGGTGTTGTGGTCGCTGCCGGAGCGGTTGCGCGAGCAGCAGAAGGTGTTCAACAGCACCGGGGGGCTGCACGCGGCGGGACTGTTCACCCCGGCCGGCGAGCTGCTGTGCCTGCGCGAGGACGTCGGCCGGCACAACGCGGTGGACAAGGTGATCGGCTGGGCGGTCCGGGAGGACAAGCTGCCCCTGGCCTCGTGCGTCCTGCTGGTCTCCGGGCGGGCGTCGTTCGAACTCACCCAGAAGGCATTGATGGCCGGCATCCCGATCCTGGCCGCGGTGTCGGCGCCGTCCTCGCTGGCGGTGGACCTGGCCGCCGAGGGCGGGCTGACGCTGGTCGGGTTCCTGCGCGGGGAGACGATGAACGTCTACGCCGGTGGTCAGCGGATCCGTGCCACCTGACCGGACCGGCGTCAGAGACTCGTTGCCGACGATGCCGAGACACTGTCGGTGATCGCCAACAGGTCGCGGGCGGCGAGCACGAGATAATCCTCGTCGGCGTATCGGATCTCGGTGCCGCCGTACTTGCTGTAGATCACCCTGTCGCCGACGCTGACGTCCAAGGGCATTCGGTTTCCCTTGTCGTCGATCCGACCGGGGCCGATGGCGATGACGGTCCCCTCCTGAGGCATTCCCATGCCCGTGTCCGGGATCACGAGGCCGGACGCGGTGACGGTGTCAGGCTCGTTCGGCTGGATCACTATGCGATCCTCGAGCGGAATCGGGATCCTTCTCGGCGCGGAGCCGGGAGCCTGCGGTGCAGCCGGCTCCCGGGTGCTGAGCGACGTGGGCGTCGCATCGGCCAATGCCTCGATCTGTGGCTCGACAGGCTCTCCCAGCTTCACCGCAGCCCGGCGGATGAGCTTGGCGAGGTCGATGTCTGCCTGGGTGATCTGGGTCGTCATGGGGTCTCTCCGGGCGCGGGTCTGGTGCGCCCGGCCTGCAACTGCGCAGCGTACGCCGCTGGATCCCTGACGAAGATCCTTCCTACGGCCTTGAACAGCCGTAGTTCGGCCGCACTCAGCTCGTCGGAGTCCATCATCACGGTGAGCGCTTCAACGCCCGCGGCGGGCTTGTCATCCACAGGCAGGATCAGCCGGGGTGGTCGCCGCCGCGGAGTTGCGAGAGCAGGTGCGGAAGCAGCGGCCCGAGGACGGCCAGGCCGTCCTTCACCCCGCCGGTCGAGCCGGGCAGGTTGACGATCAGGGTCTGTCCTCGCAGTCCGGCGATCCCTCGCGACAGCACGGCGGTCGGGACCTTCGGCGCGCCGTAGGCCCGGATCGCCTCGGCCAGCCCGGGCGCCTCCCGGTCGATCACGTCGCGGGTGGCCTCAGGGGTGATGTCGGTGGGGCTGCACCCGGTTCCGCCGGTGGTCAGTACGACGTCAGCCCCCGACGCGGCGGCCTCCCGCAGCGCAGCCGCCAACGCGGCCCGGTCGTCGGGCAGCACCACGGGCTCGTCGACGTCGAAACCCAACTCGCGCAGCCCGGCCGCGAGGGCCTGGCCGGAGCGGTCGGCGTACACACCGGCCGCGGCCCGGTTCGAGGCCGTCACGACGACCGCGCGGCCGGTCACTCCCGTTCCCACGAGCCGGTCTTGCCGCCGGTCTTGGTCAGCACCCGGACGTCGGTGATGACCGCCGCCGGGTCCACCGCCTTGACCATGTCGATCACCGTCAGTCCGGCGCAGGCCACCGCGGTCAGCGCCTCCATCTCCACCCCGGTGCGGTCGGCGGTGCGTGCGGTCGCGGTGATGTCCACCCCGTCGTCGGCCACCGTCAGCTCGACGGTCACGCCGTGCAGCGCGATGGGGTGGCACAGCGGGATCAGGTCCGGCGTCCGTTTGGCGCCCATGATCCCGGCCAACCGCGCCACGGCCAGCGCGTCGCCCTTGGGGACGCCCTCACCGCGCAGCAGCTCGACGACGGTGGAGGAGACGAGCACTCGGCCCGCCGCGGTCGCGGTACGGACCGTCACGTCCTTGGCCGTCACGTCGACCATCCGGGCGGCGCCGGCGGCGTCGACGTGTGTCAACCGCGGCACGGTCATCGCAGCTCCCACACATCGACCTCGTCACCGGCGCCCAGCGACGTCACGTCCTCGGGGATGACGACGAGGCAGTCGGCCATCGCGAGATGGGCGAGCAGGTGCGACGGCGGGCCACCGACGAGTTCCACGAGACCGTCGGCGTACCGGCCACGCTGGAACTGTAGCTTGCCCTCCGGCGACCGCAACGGCCCCGCCAGCCGGGCCCGGCTCACCGGACGCAGCAGCTCCGCCTGGCCCAGCGCCTTGCGGATCACCGGGCGGACGAACGCCTCGAACGAGACGAACGCGCTGACCGGGTTGCCGGGCAGGGTGATCACCGGAACCTCGCCGGCGTAGCCGAAGCCCTGGGGCATTCCCGGCTGCATGCCCACCTTGACGAAGGTGACGCCTTGCCCGGTGAACGCGTCCTTGACCACTTCGTACGCCCCCGCACTGACCCCGCCGCTGGTCAGCAGCAGGTCGGTGTCGACCGAGGCCGCCTCGATCGCGACCCGGAAGGCCTCGACGTCGTCGGTCACGAAGCGCACCAGTCGGGCCTGCGCACCGGCGGCGCGGGCGGCGGCTACGAGCATCACGCTATTCGACTCGTAGATCTGACCCGGCTCCAGCGGCTGACCGGGCTCGACCAACTCACTGCCGGTGGCCAGCACCGTGACCCGAGGCCGGCGGTGGACACGCAGGGTCGCCTCGCCGATCGCGGCGGCGAGCCCGAGCTGCGGCGCCCGGAGCTCGGTCCCGGCGCTCAGCGCGACGGTCCCGGTCGCGATGTCCTCGCCGGTCCACCGCACGTGTTGGTGGGGTCCCGGGGTGGCGTCGATGCGAACGACGTCCGTGCCGCCGTCGGTCCGTTCCACCGGTACGACGGCGTCGGCCCCGGCCGGCATCGGGGCGCCGGTCATGATCCGGTGGACGGTGCCAGGCTTCAGTTCGCCGACGTCGGTCCGCCCGGCCGGGATGTCGTCGGCCACCGGGAGGGTCACCGGGACGTCGAGGACGTCGTCGCGGCGTACGGCGTAGCCGTCCATCGCGGAGTTGTCGAACGGCGGCAACGCCAGCCGGCTGCGCAGATCGGCGACGAGCACCAGCCCTCCGGCGTCGGCCACCGGCACGTCGATCGCCGGTCCGACGGGCAGCAGGTCGAGCACGTCGGCCAGATGTTCCTCGACGGTCTTCATGGGGGCAGTGTCCACGGTGCCCGCCACGCGCGCGGAACCAGCATGATCGGATGCAGGTCGGGTCACCGAGCGGCCACAACGACATCCGATCACCGCGTATCCCGTGTCAGGCTCGCCCGATGCCGCCGTTCGTTCCCGCCGCCGAGCTGTCCCAGGCCTTCTACGTCGAGGTGGTGCGCCCACACCTGTCCGGTGAGCCGCACGGCGCGGCGCTGCTCGGTCGGGGCTCGGACGTGCTCGGCTACGACAGCGAGCGGTCCACGGATCATGGCTGGGGACCGCGGCTGTTGGTCTTCGTCGACGACAACGTCGCCGAAATCGAGGCCCGGCTGTCCGCGCAGCTGCCCGAGTCATTCCGGGGCTGGCCGGTCCGCTTCGGCTGGGATGAGGTGCCCGCGACCCACCACGTGACGGTCAGCCCGCTGCGGGCGTGGCTGGTCGACTACCTCGGCGTCGATGCACTCGAAGGCATGGGTGTAGTGGACTGGCTGCTGACGCCGCAACAGCGGCTACTCGGCGTCGTCGCTGGGGCTGTGTACGCCGACGCCTCAGGCGAGCTGGCGCGGGTACGCCAGACGCTGGCGTGGTACCCGGATCAGATATGGCGCTGGCTGCTCGGCTGTCAGTGGCACCGGCTGGCCCAGGAGGAGGCCTTTGTCGCCCGGGCCGCGGAGGTCGGCGATGCCAGTGGCTCTGCGGTGACCGCGGCCAGGCTGGTCCGTGACCTGATGCGCCTGGCACTGCTGCTCGGCCGGCGGTATTCGCCGTACCAGAAGTGGCTCGGTACCGCCTTCGGCCGTAGCCAGCAGCGCGACGGTCTGCTGGCCCACCTGGGCGCCACGCTTGCGGCCACGGAAACGGCTCGCCGGGAGGAGGCGCTCGGGCGGGCCTACTTGTCCGTCGCGGGCCGGCACAACGCCGTCGGGCTCACCGAGCCGGTCGAGGCGTCGCTGCGCGACTATCACGATCGGCCGGCGAAGGTACTCATGGCCGACCGGTTCGCCGACGCCTGCTTTGCCACCGTCACCGATCCTGTCCTGCGCGCGCTGCCGCCCGTGGGCGCCGTCGACCAGGTCGTGGACAGCACCGACGTACTCGAGCAACCGACGCGGTATCGCCGATTGGCTGCGCTCTACGCATGACAAAGCCGCGCGGGGAGAAAGCCGCAGGAAGAGGTGACCATACGGACATCGACCCCGGGCAGGGAGCCGAAGTCGGCGGCTGCGTCGGTGGTGAGAAGGGTTCGCCGGGTGGCCACTGCGGTGGCGGCGATCATCGTGTCGTAAGCACCGCGCCAGCAGCTCCATGACCGTGATCGAGCACAGGGCTATGTCCGCGTCGTCGCCAACGATGTCATCCATTCGCATGCGTCCTCGCTGCACCGCGACAAGTACGCCTGTGTCGAGTATCAGGCCGGCCATGTGCGTGGTGTGTCGTCGAGAACGTCCCGTACGTGACGCCGACCGAGATCGAGAGCATCGGCCAAGCCCTGGTCACCGGCATAGCGATCCATCAGGTCCGTCAACCGGCGGCCGGATGTTCGGTCCTCGGGCTCCAGCCGGGCGACAGGCGCGCCGTTTCGGGTGACGATCACGGTCTCGCCGGCCTCCACCGTGTCCAAGAGGGCGGCGAAGTTCGGTGACGCTTCGGTGGCCGTCATCGTCCGCACAGGATCGGAATATCTGATACCACTGTCACGGGACGAAATGCGCGGGCTCAGTGCGACGCAGGAGGGCAGACTGGCTCGCCGTGGGTCACGTCGATGTCGCGCACGTCTCGCTGGTGCTCTCCGACGGGCGCGAGCTGCTCGCGGACGTCACGTTTCGGGTCGGCGACGGGGCCAAGGTGGCGCTGGTCGGTGCGAACGGCTCGGGCAAGACGACGCTGCTGCGGATCGTCGCCGGCGACCTGACGCCGTCCTCGGGCGGGGTCGCGCGAAGCGGCGGGCTCGGGGTGATGCGCCAGTTCATCGGTTCGGTCCGCGACGACACCACCGTCCGCGAGTTCCTGACCGCGCTGGCGCCGCCGGGCATCCGGGCCGCGGGCCAGCGGCTGGAGACCGCCGAGATCGCGCTGATGGAGACCGACGACGAGCGGAGCCAGATGCGCTACGCCGACGCGCTCACCGGCTGGGGCGAGGCCGGCGGCTACGAAACAGAGGTCCTGTGGGACACGGTGACGGTGGCGGCGCTCGGCATCCCGCTCGAGCGCGCGCAGTACCGGATGATCCGCACGCTGTCCGGCGGGGAGCAGAAGCGTCTCGCCCTGGAGGCGTTGCTGCGTGGCCCGGACCAGGTGCTGCTGCTCGACGAGCCTGACAACTTCCTCGACGTGCCCGGCAAACGCTGGCTGGAGGAGCAGCTGCAGGCGACCTCGAAGACCGTGCTGTTCGTGAGCCACGACCGCGAGCTATTGGCCCGGACGGCGACCCGGATCGTCACCGTCGAGGCGCACACGACCTGGGTGCACGGCGGCGGCTTCGCGTCCTACCACGAGGCCCGTACGGCGCGGCTGGACCGTCTCGACGAACTGCACAAGCGCTGGGACGAGGAGCACAAGCGGCTGATCGAGCTGGTCCGGACCCTGCAGCAGCAGGCCAAGATCAGCCCGGACATGGCCAGCCGCTACCGGGCCATGCAGACCCGGTTGGCCAAGTTCGAGGCGGCCGGCCCCCCGCCGGAGCGGCCGGTCGAGCAGAAGGTCTCGATGCGGCTGCGCGGCGGCCGGACCGGGGTCCGCGCCATCACCTGCGAGCAGCTGGAACTGACCGGCCTGATGAAGCCCTTCGACCTCGAGGTCTACTACGGCGAACGGGTAGCCGTCCTCGGATCGAACGGCTCGGGTAAGAGTCACTACCTCCGGCTGCTCGCCGGGCAGCCGGTCGAACACGCCGGGCTGGCCCGCCTGGGGGCCCGGGTCCGCCCGGGCTGGTTCGCTCAAACCCACGACCAGCCTGCGCTGGCCGGGCGCACCCTGCTCGACATTCTCTGGCACGGGGAGGGGGAGCGGCCGGGCCTGGACCGCGGGGGGGCGATGGGAGCCCTGCGCCGCTACGAGCTGCACGGGCAGGCCGAGCAGAACTTCGCGACGCTCTCCGGCGGCCAGCAGGCGCGGCTGCAGATCCTGCTGCTCGAACTCGGCGGGGCCACCCTGCTGCTGCTGGATGAGCCCACGGACAACCTCGACCTGGCCAGCGCCGAGGCGCTGGAGGCCGGGCTGGCCGCGTACGAGGGCACCGTGCTCGCCGTCACCCACGACCGGTGGTTTGCCCGCGGCTTCGACCGGTTCTTGGTCTTCGGCGCCGACGGCGAGGTGTACGAGGCGCCGGAGCCGGTGTGGACCGAGGGCCGGGTCACCCGGGTTCGGTGACGTGACTTCGGACAGTGACCGGTTCGTTAGCAGATACCCCTCGTGAGGACGCCGATCCGGGGCTAGTGTCACAGCGTCATCACTCGCTCGGGGAGCCCACTTTCGTGCGTCCGGACCCGCGGCAGCTGCGCCGCATCAGGTGGTTGCCACCGCTGCGCCTGACGCTGCGCCTGGCGCCACCGCCGGCCACGCTGTCGCCGGATCATCTGCGGGAACTCGCGCGGGCGCACGCTCGGCGCCGGGCGCTCGTCGGCGCCGTGTCAGCGGTCGCGATCTGTGCCATGGCCGCGGGCTCGGTACCCGGCGCGAGCGCGTCGGCGGCCAGCGCGACGCAGGCGAGCGCCCAGCTGGACGTAGGGGTCGAACTACGTCCCGAGTGGTCCGGTGATGGCTGGGTCATGGTCCCGGACAACGCGGGCCGCGCGGACAAGGGCCGCGGCGGCGCCGTACCAGGCGCTGCGACGACGCCGCGGATCGACGCCTCGGACCTCACCGACCTCGGCATTCCCGCCGTGGCGCTGGACGCCTACCGCACCGCGGCGGCCGGCCTGGCCGTGGCCGACCCCGAGTGCCGGATCGCCTGGACCTTGCTGGC
Source organism: Geodermatophilaceae bacterium (assembly GCA_013695685.1). GTDB lineage: Bacteria > Actinomycetota > Actinomycetes > Mycobacteriales > Geodermatophilaceae > JACCTY01. The sequence goes on from JACCZY010000187.1 coordinate 24,608, forward strand.
CGGCATCGGGAAGGTCGAGAGCAACCACGGCCAGTTCGGCGGACGCCGGCCCGGCGTGGACGGCTCGGTCGCGCCGCCGATCCTGGGGATCCCGCTGGACGGTCGGCCCGGTGTCGCCCTGATCCGCGACACCGACGGCGGCCGGCTGGACTTCGACACCGTGTACGACCGGGCCGTCGGCCCCATGCAGTTCATCCCGGGCACCTGGTCGGCCTTCCCGGACGCCGACGGGGACGGCAACGGCACCGTCGACCCGCACAACCTGTACGACGCCGCGCTCGCCGCCGGCAGCTACCTGTGCTCCGGCCCCGGCGACCTGTCGACGACCGCGGGTCAGCAGTCGGCGGTCTTCCGCTACAACCACTCCAACTCCTACGTCGACCTGGTGCTCGCCTACGCCGCGGCGTACCAGGCCGGAGTGAACCCGACCGGTCCCGAGCCGCAGCCCGGCGGGCCGCCACCGTTCGTCCCGACCGACCCGGTGACCGATCCGGCCCACCCCCCGACGAGTCCGCCGCCACCGACGACGGCGCCTCCCACGACGGGGCCCCCGACCACCACCCCGCCCACGACGACACCTCCTACGTCGTCTCCGACGACCGAGCCGCCGACGACCGAGCCGCCGACGACCGAGCCGCCGACGACCGAGCCGCCGACGAC
>JACCZY010000204.1 GCA_013695685.1 Geodermatophilaceae bacterium
GCCGAGAACATCGGGTAGGGGAGGTCGTCGGCCAGCTCGAGAAGATCGACGGAGGCGAGGGTCACGCTGTCGCCGGTCGGGACCGCGCGGGCCGCACGAACCGGCTGCAGCTGTCGGACCCGGCCGAGCACCGAGACGTCACCCTCCGGGGGAGGCGGTACGTCGGGTGCGCTGGTGGCGTCCCCGCGGCGGTCGATCGGGATCCAGCCGCGATTCACCAGCAGTGCGGTCCCGTCGTCGGTGACCAGCGGTGTGAGGACGTGGAATCCGGCCCGGCCGGTGTCGAGCTGACCCCGCAGCAGCACCTCGTTCGTGACGTCGTACCGGCCGGTCGCGGTGACGCGGCGCCACTGCACCTCCGAGTCGACGGGCTGATCGGCGGAGAGCAGGCTTGCGGCTGGCACCGGTCCGGCGTCCTGCGCGAGTTCGACGGCGGCATTGAAGTCCTGCCGGTCGGCCAGCCGATCCAGTTGCCAATTTCCCAAGCCGACGCAGCCGGCCGCTACCGCGAAAGCGGCGAGCAGCAGACCGATCCAGCTGGGCCGGAGCAGGAACCGGTACACGGCTGCGACGGTACCGGCGGCTCGCGCCATCGGCGGGGGTCGATCGTCGATCAACACTCGTGCGGCGGGTCCTCAAGCAGCCGCTTGAGCCGGATCAAGGACGCCCGGATGGCGTGCTTGTTCTTGGCCGGGTAGCGCACGAGTTCCATCAGTCGGGCCACCGGGGAGGTGGACCAGTCCCAGGACTCGGTGACGCGGGTGCCCTCGTCGGTCGCCTCCAGCTCGTAGCGCCAGGTGTGTTTGGCCCGGTGCTGCCAGGCAATCGCCCGGTTCTCGTCGTATTCGATGACGGTGTTGGTGACGCGGTAGGGCAGGCCGATCTTCATCTGCATGCCGAAGCGCGCCCCACGCGAGAGCCGGTCAGGGCCGCTGACCGTTTCTCGGACCGCTCCGGATCCGTCGATCAGCCGGTGCCGCCGCGGGTCGGCGAGGAGGTCGAAGATCTGCTCAGGTGAGCTGTTGATCACGATGCTGTCGGACACGACACGCGGGGAGGACATGCACCGAATTTAGCCTGGTTGGGTCAGCGACCGGTGGACAGCCGAACCGTGCAACCGCCGCCCGGAGGGCTGGAGATGGTGAGCCGGTCGCAGAACCGCCGCGCCACCCACAGGCCGGTTCCGGCCGGGTGACGGTGATCGTCGTGAAAGCACTCACCCGCGTCCGTGACCGTGCACAGCACCTGGCCGTACGTCGTCCACAGTCGCACCGACACCGGCGGGCGGCCGTGCTGCAGAGCGTTCATGGCGACCTCGTTGAACGCGGTCAGGAAATCGGCTCCGGTGATCCGCGGCAAGGCAGTCGCGAGCACGGCCAGGTAGATCCGGTGCCGTAACTCGGTCAGGTCGGTTACGTGGTCCACGGCGAGCAGCGGGGGGGTCACCTCGAGTGGTTCGGCGGCAGCCAGTCGTCGCCGTGCCCGTTCGCCGACGTGTACCGCGGTGTCGTGAAGCGCCGTGACGTCGGAAAGCTCGCGGGCCGACAGCTGCGCGACCAGGTAGGGGCAGAGAGCGGTCAACGGCCTGCTGCGGATGACGTCTCCGAGAGCTACCTCGTGCGGGGTGAGACCGCTGGCGGGAGGGATGCCGCTCAGTCTGAGGGCCGGATAACCCTGGTCGGAGCTGCGTTCGATCTCGCCAGTCAGGAAGTCGACGAAGCCGTCCCCGTTCGGCGGGAGCCCTGCGACGGGGTCGTCCTCGTGCAATATCACGACCTGTCCGGTCGCCACGAACGTTGCGGCATCGACGCCGACCTGCGCGAGCAGGGAGGACAACCGCACGGTGTCCTGCTCCGAGACGCCCACGAGAAGTACCAGCTCCCCGTGCAGCAGTCCGTCGGCGATGAAGCCGGCCCACAGCTTCGCCCGCTGAGCCTTGTTGTCAAGCAGCGCACAGGCGTGACTGCCGGCTGGCACGCTGTCGTACTCCAGTGGCAGCATCACCGATGCTTTCGTCGTGTTCCGGGCATGTCCCTCGTCGCAGCACCGGTACCCAGGCCGTCGGCCGCTAACACCTGTGTGAACGGATTCCTCGATTTGCGCAGTGCTGTGTCGCACCGTCAGGACGGTCAGCCGCTCCGTCAGGAGACGGTGAGCCGGTATCCGATGCCGCGCACGCTGATGACTTCAGCGGCGCCGTCGAGGCGAACGCGGATACGCCTGATGTGAACGGCTATGGTGTTCGCGCTTGCGACCTCGCCGGCTGCACGCCATACGTCCCGGCGGATCTGATCCCGCGTCACCACCCGATCGGCATGAAGGACGAGCAGCCGCAGCAGCTCGAACTCTCGCAGGGTGAACTTCAGTGGTTTTCCGGCGGCTCGAACCTCGTAGGCCCCGGAGTCAACCTCCAGGGAACCGAACCGGATCACCGACTCTCGATCCCACCGCGCCCTCGCCCGTCCGAGCCACGGGTTCAGCAACGTCCGGAGTTCCGACGGCCGGTACGGCCTGCTCAGTATCTGCGTGGCGCCCACGGCGATGGCCTCCGTCGCGTGGTCGATCTCTCCGGCGCCGACGCCTACCGCGATAGGGACCGAGCTGTACCGGCGCACAGCCGCTATGACCTCGGCGGCGGCGACCACGGGCAACGCCGCGCTGAGCAGGACGACGTCCGGGGACAGCCTGCCGATCTGGAACAATGCCTTGGCACCGTCTTCACACAGCGCGAGCGTGGCCACGCTGGCGGCGCAGATCTCTTGAACGACTTGGTGTGCCCGCCGGTCGAGGTCGCCGGCAATCAGCAACGTCACCGGAGCCAGAACAGACCGCTCCCGGGCCTCCTCCTCAGGCGTCGTCCGCCCTACCGGACCCGCGCCGAGCGTTTGCGGTGCGGCCATCTCCCCCTCCCGGCGGCGCCGGAGAACTAGCCGAACCGGCCCGAGATGTAGTCCTCGGTGCGCTTGTCGTTCGGGTTGGAGAAGATCATGCTCGTATCGCCGATCTCCACTAGGCGACCGAAGCGCCGGTCATTGTTCTCGGACTCGACCTCGGCTGTGAAGAAGGCAGTGCGGTCGCTCACCCGGGCCGCCTGTTGCATGTTGTGCGTGACGATGATGATCGTGTAGTCACGTTCGAGTTCGCGCATCAGATCTTCGATATGCGCCGTGGCGATCGGGTCCAGCGCCGAACACGGTTCGTCCATCAGGATCACCTCGGGATCGACCGTCAGGGCGCGGGCGATGCACAGCCGCTGCTGCTGGCCGCCGGACAGGCTGTAGGCGTTCTGCTTGAGCTTGTTCTTCACCTCGTCCCACAACGCGGCCCGCCGCAGCGACGTTTCCACCACCTCGTCGAGGTTCACCTTCATGCGGTTGACCTTCGGCCCGAAGGTGAGGTTGTCGTAGATCGACTTCGGGAAGGGGTTCGGTTTCTGGAACACCATCCCGATCCGCCGGCGTACCTCGACCGCATCGACCTCTTTGGCGTAGAGGTCCTGCTCGTGGTAGTTAATCCGGCCGCTCACTTTCGCGGTCGGGATGAGGTCGTTCGTACGGTTGAAGCAGCGGATGAAGGTCGACTTCCCGCATCCCGACGGTCCGATGAAGGCGGTGATCTCACGCTGCCTGATTTTCAAGGAGACGTTCACCAGGGCGGGCGCCGAGCCATAGTGCACCGAGACATCTCGCACATCGAAGACGATGTCGCCCGCAGCTGTTGCCTGGTCGCCAGCTGATCCCGACTCGGTGTCCTTCGACCAAGCAGGCCGGGACGACGGGGCTCGCTGCGTCGCGGCCTTCCCGGTGTCCCGGTCTACAGGTGAGGAGGTCGTCTGCTGCTCGCTCATTCGCTGGTCCATTTATCCGTTCCTCGAGTAGCGGTTCCGGATGATGATGGCCGCCGAGTTCATGATCAGGAGCAGAACCATGAGCACGAGGATGGCGGCGCTGGCTACTTCGACCTGGAACTCTGCCTGCGGTCTCTTGACGAAGTCGAAGATCTGGATCGGAATCGCGGTGTAGGCCTCGTTCAGGTTCCACGGCTCGTTGTCGGCGCGCCGGGAGAAAACGGCCCCGGCCACCAGTATGGGGGCGGTCTCGCCAATGGCGCGTGACAGCGACAGGATCATGCCGGTCATGATCGCCGGGATCGCCGCTGGAAGGGTCTGTCGGGCGGCGACCTGCAGCGGCGTCCCCCCCAACGCCAAGCCACCGTCGCGGATCTCCCGCGGTACGGCGC
>JACCZY010000264.1 GCA_013695685.1 Geodermatophilaceae bacterium
TGAGTTGGACCAGTTCGTCGTTGCCTTGACCGAGGCGCAGCGGCACGTGACACCGGGCAGCCGGGTGGAGGAGCAGTTCCGTCGTTACCTGATCACCGAGACCAAGCGCAGGCTGCACCAGCCCGTGTTCGCGACTCAGGTGCTCCGGGCGTACGACGTGCGGTGCGCGGTCTGCGATCTCAACCACCGGCAGCTGCTGGACGCCGCCCACATCATCCCCGACAGCAGACCGACGGGCCTGCCCGTTGTTCCGAACGGGCTGTCGCTGTGCAAGATCCACCATGCCGCCTTCGACCGGAACGTGCTCGGAATCCGGCCGGACTACGTCGTACAGATCCATCGTCGATTGCTCGCCGAGATCGACGGGCCGATGCTGCTGCACGGGCTACAGCACCATCACCAGCGGCCGCTCATGCGGCTACCCCGGCGAGCTGGCGACCGACCCGACGCGGATCGCCTGATGGAACGCTTCGCCGAGTTCGAGGCCTCCTGACGGGACGCATGCCGGCAGGCTGACGCCGGTTGCCGTGCCACACGGGGAATCAGCGGCCGACGCGCGGCGACGTACCGATCCGATGTGGTTGTCGGGAGTCAAGTACACCTTCCTGCCCGCCAAGCGTGCGTCGACATCGCGCAGCACTGCTGCTCGTCCGAGGGCTGGGGACCGTCTCGTGACAACGACGACGGCATAGTCCTCGCTAGCCGACTCTCGTGATCTCGATCAATACGTCCGAGCAGTCGGGGGGTACTTGCCGTAACGCCCGTGTCATCATCGGGCGATGGCCTCGTGGGCGGAGTTGGAGTTCGACGCGCCCGAGTTGGCCGCGCGGGCTCAGCGCTGCTTCGACGCGCACGGCCACAAGACGATCGCCACCCTCCGGCTGGACGGGTCGCCGCGGATCTGCGGCACCGAGCTGGTGTCGTACGACGGCCAGCTGTGGCTGGCGGGGATGCCCGGCGCACTGCGGTTCGCCGACCTGCGTAGGGATCCACGTTTCGCCCTACACAGCGGCTCGGATGAGCCGGAGGTGTGGCGGACGAACCCGGACAAGGCCGGTGACGCGAAAGTTGCCGGCACCGCGCAGGAGATCACCGATGCCGGCGTGACAGCGGCAGTGGCCGCCGCGATCTCCGCCGACGCGCCGCCGAAGGATCACGCAGCGGCGGGCTCGTTCGAGCTCTTCCGGCTCGACATCACCGAGATCGTCGTCGTTCGGGTGATCGAGGATCACCTGCTGATCGAGTCCTGGCACGAGGGTCAGGGAGTCCGCCGAGCGCAGCGGTGATTCCCGGCCGATCGGCGCCGGCCCTCCCGTATGGTCCGCGGGATGGAGAACCGAGTAGCCGTCATCATCGGCGCCGGACCGGGACTGGGTGCGGCGGTTGCCCGCAAACTCGGGCAGGCCGGTTTCGCGATCGCCCTGATCGCCCGTGACGAGCAGCGCCTGACCCAGTTGGGCGAGGCGCTGCAGGCCGAGGACATCACCGTCGGATGGACCGCGGTCGACGTCACCAATTCCGACGAGTTGGCCGCCGCCGTTACCCGCTTCGGCGGTTTCTCGGGGCAGATCGACTTACTGCACCACAATGCCGTCGCCTTTCGGTCCGCTCCGGCGAGCAGCCTCAGCGCTGCCGACCTGCTGGCCGATGTGGCGGTCGGGACCGCAAGCATGCTCACGTCCGCGACTGCCGCGTTGCCGTTCATGCAGCCGGGTGGCTTGGTGCTCGCGACGGGGGGCGGCAGCGCGGACCACCCGATGACCTCGGCGGCGAGCCTCGGCGTACAGAAGGCAGCCCTGCGCAACCTCGTCACGGCACTGGACCGGGACCTGCGCAAGCGGGGCATCCGCGCCGCATCGCTCACCGTCAACGGCACCATCGCGGCCGGTACGCCGTTCGCTCCGGAACGGATCGCCGACGCCTTCTTTGAACTGGTGTCAGCGGCTGGAGATGCCGGCGACGACTGGCAGCCGGAGGTGCCGTTCAACGGCTGATCGCCGTGCGGCGGCGGTAGCCTGACCGCACCGCCGTGCTGGCCATGTCGGCGAAGCGGCGTGGATTGGTGCGCGCCTCAAGTTCGTCGACCGACTCGTGCACGTCGATTTCTCCCGAGCGCACATGATCGTCCACCTCGCGCTCCCCCACGTTCCAGCGCTCATACCAGAACCAGACGTCAGCGGCGGGGACCGGCAACGCAGGTGGGCTCGACTGGCGGCCTCAGCTGCAGCCGCTGGTGCTGCCGCAGCCCTCGCACACGTAACAGGACCCGGCCGGGCGCATCTTCGTACCGCAGGTGAAACAAAGAGGCGCGTCGGCGACGTTGCCGAGAACCGCTTCCAGCAGCTCGGTCGACGAGCCGACGTTGCGCGGTGCCGGCACCGCGGCGGCTGGCTCCTCCTCCCCAGCGGCCGGCGCTCCTGGCCGCTCGAGCGGCACCGTTGTCTGCAGTTCATCCAGGTCGACGTCGGTTTCTGCGTCGGCACCGTAGGTGCCCGCCACCTGGGCGGCCCGCTCCCCGGCGGTGAAGATGCCGAGCTCGGCTCGTTTCTCCAGCGGCAGGTGGTCCAGCGCGAGGCGACGGAAGATGTAGTCCATCACCGACTGGGCGAGCCGCACGTCCGGGTCGTCGGTCATGCCGGCGGGCTCGAAGCGCATGTTGGTGAACTTCGAGACGTAGGTCTCCAGCGGTACGCCGTACTGCAGGGCGATCGAGATCGCGATCGAGAAGGCGTCCATGAGCCCGGACAGGGTCGAGCCCTGCTTGCTCATCTTGAGGAACACTTCGCCGAGGCCGTCGTCCGGGTAGCTGGAGGCGGTCATGTAGCCCTCGGCGCCCCCGACGGCGAACGACGTCGTCCGCGCCGGTCGGGACTTCGGCAGCCGCTTGCGAGTCGGCCGGATGACCTCGATGACCTTCTCAGCGGCCGCCCCGTCCTGCTTCTTGGCGCTGAGCGGCTGGCCGACCTTGGAGTTGTTGCGGTAGATCGCCAGCGCCTTGAGGCCCAGCTTCCAGCCCTGGAAGTAGACGTTCTCGATGTCCGCGATAGTTGAAGACTCAGGCACATTGACGGTCTTGCTGATAGCGCCACTGATCGCGGGCTGGACCGCGGCCATCATCCGGACGTGGCCCATCGGCGCGATCGACCGCTGCCCCATGGCGCAGTCGAAGACCTCGTAGTGCTCGGTACGCAGACCGGGGGCATCGATGACGTGCCCGTGCTCGGCGATGTACTCGACGATCGCCTCGATCGACTCCTCCTGGTAGCCCAGTGCCCGCAGCGCCCGCGGCACGGTCTGGTTCACGATCTGCATCGAGCCGCCGCCGACCAGCTTCTTGAACTTCACCAGGGCAAGATCCGGCTCCACTCCGGTGGTGTCGCAGTCCATCATCAGACCGATGGTGTTGTGACTGACGAAGCCGCCGGCGACATAGGTGACGTTCGAGGGCACGGACAGGTCATACGTCGGCTGCACGCCACCATCGGCGTTCTCGGCGACTTCCTCGAACTGGTAACCGGCCCCATCTGCATCGCCATTGACGACGTCAAGCGCACCGCACTGGGCATCGACCACCGCCATCGCCTTGCGCCGGGACAGGAATCCGATCGCCTGCGCGTAGGTCTTGGCGTGCTTGATGTTGCGGACGCGAATCTGGTAGCTGGCTCCGCCCCAGCCACTCATCGTCGTACGCGTGGTCGAGGGGATACCGAGGCTCAGCAGGACGGTGCGCAGTTCTGCGGCAAACGACGCCGAAGCGGTCGAGAGTCCGGGAACGCCCATGCTCACGCTGCCGTCCGCCTCAAACAGACCGCGGACGAAAGCGGCGTAGACCTCGGGATCGTTGGTTTCCAGAACCGCAGCCGGGATACGCGGTGTCCAGCCCTTGCCCAGGTGGTTCTCCGTGGGCCGCGTCTTCGCGAACCCGGCCGCCTGCCACCAGTGAGCCAACCGAACCGATTGCAGGACAACCTCGTGGTAGCCCCGCCGCGCCGTGACGACCGGCTCCAGACCGAACAAGCCCTTGGCCAGGATGCCAATGCGGTCGAGAACGTCGAGATCGGTGTCAGCGATGCACAACCGGATGCCGTTGGCGTGCAGACTGCCGTCACCCATGAAGTAGCCGACGAGCTCGGCGAGGTCCGCGTCAACGGCATCAGGAACGAACAACCGCCGATCCCCTGCGTAGTAGGCCTGATCCAGCACCGGCAGCACCACGCGACGCGGCTCGCCGACGAAGGTGCCGAGTTGCAGCGGCACGACGTCACCAGTAGCGACGTCGGCCATCCGCTTCCATACCCATTCACCGGTGGCGGGGTCGACGACCTTGACCCTGTGAGCCAGCGTCCCCTGGATCGTGTACCCGCCTGCGGTGGTGATGCGCCGCGTCGGCTCTTCCCCGTTGACGAAGAAGCGGGTTGCAGGTCGCGAACCCTCGTCCGTGGACACGGTCAGATCGAGGTCCTGCCAACGATCGCCGTACGCGTCGCCGAGCTCGGACAGCCGGGTCAGGCCCCGGTCCGTCGTAACCAGGGAGTCGCCGGTCAAGCAGCCGGTCGGAGCGAGAACTGAGGCTTGGGCGTTACGCCAGCCGTTGACCTTTCCGATCTCCAGGCACTTCTCCCACGCCGCATGCGCGTGCTTCAGAACCGCCGCGTCGTCGGCACCCAGTGCTCGGATCTCGTCGCTTGCGGCGTGGTGCTTGCGCATGACTCTGGTGTGCGCCGAGGCGTTGCGGGCGAATCCGTTGTAGGGGCCGACGATGCCGGCTAATTCGGCGGAGCGCTCGTACGCTGTACCGGTCATGAGCGACGTGATCGCGGCGGCCATGGCCCGGCCACCCTCGGAGTCGTACGCATGCCCGGTCGCCATCAGCAGCGCGCCAAGGTTGGCGTAGCCGATGCCGAGCTGACGGTAGTCGCGCGTCGTCTCGCCGATCGGCTCGGTCGGGAAATCGGCGAAGCAGATCGAGATGTCCATGGCGGTGATGACGAACTCCACCGCCTTCGCGAACGTCGCCGCGTCAAATTTCCCGTCGTCGGACAGGAACTTCATCAGGTTGAGGCTGGCCAGGTTGCAGGAGGAGTTATCGAGGCTGAGGTACTCACTGTTGTGGACGACGACGCCGCCAACTGCTCCATTGGTCACAACGAAGTTGTGCCGGCCCGACACTTCGATGTCGTAGACGTTGACAGGCTCGTCCAATGACACCGTCGTGACGAACTCAACGGTTGTCTCGACTTCGGAGACGAGGCGCGTTCCCGCGACCAGACGCGTGGCTTCCTGCCAACCGTCATCGGTCAGGTAACGATGCTCTGGCGTACTCCGCAGAACAATCCCGGTGCCAGTCCGCACCTCGACGAGGTCGCGGGTCTGGCCCGCCACCCATCCGCGGCGAACCGCGTCGAGGGTGAAGCCACCGGTTTGGGTGTCGTACGTCCGGACTTGAGTCGACTCGCCCGCGTCGGCGGATTTCACGAGCTGCTCGATGCTTACCGGGCCTATCGATGTTTCGATGAGGGTCTCGCCGACGAAGCAGCACGGGTTGGATGCGGTGATCCGGCCGGTCTCCGGGTTGGTGTGCCAGTCGTTGATCGTGTCGTCGTACTGAATGCCGGGGTCGGCGCACTCCCAAGCCGCGGTTGCCATCTTGGTCCACAGCTCGCGGGCGTCGACGGTGTCGATGACGGAGTTGTCCTTCCGGGCCCGCAGGCCGAACTCGGTGCCCTCCTCGACCGCCTTCATGAACTCGTCGGAGACCCGTACGGAGTTGTTGGCGTTCTGGTACTGGACGCTGGTGATGTCCTTGCCGCCGAGGTCCATGTCGAAGCCGGCGTCGCGCAGCGCGCGGATCTTGTCCTCCTCACGCGCCTTGGTCTGGATGAACTCCTCGATGTCGGGGTGGTCGACGTCGAGGACGACCATCTTGGCCGCGCGCCGGGTCGCACCGCCGGACTTGATGGTTCCTGCACTGGCATCGGCACCGCGCATGAAGCTGACCGGCCCGCTGGCGGTGCCGCCGGAGGACAGCAGTTCCTTCGACGACCGGATGCGGGACAGGTTGAGGCCGGCACCGGAACCGCCCTTGAAGATCAGCCCTTCCTCGCGGTACCAGTTCAGGATCGAGTTCATGTCGTCATCGACGGACAGGATGAAACAGTTGTGCACCCGCAGGTTGCCCGAGAGGTACTCGCCACTGTCGGTCTGGATGTCGTAGACCTCCATGGCCCCGAGTAACTCGACGCTCTCGATCTCCATGCACGTTCGGTCCGATCCACCGACGTCCGGGGTCACCTGGAGAAGCGCATCGCCTACCGAAAGGCTGCCCGCCGCAACAAACGATCCGGCATCGATCCCCTCTGCCTTCCACACCAGGTGATCCGCTGTCACATCGAGCGCGTATCCCGCCTTCAAGTGCAGCCTGCGAACGTCCTTCACGCCGTTCGCTTTCGTTGCGACGATCTGCGTCAAGCCGTTCGCGTCGTAGACCTTCGTGCCGACGGCGTTGTCCTCGACCAACCTGCCGATCGGCACCAGTCCCGCTGGCGTGGACACAAGGGCGTCGTAGGGCTGGCACGCGCTGACCTGCTGCGGTGACGCGGTACCGACGTTGAACCAGACCGGTGAGTTGAAGCTGAACACCTGGTGCAACAACATCCAGGTGAGTTCGTGCTCGAAGACGTCCGCGTCGGCGGCACTGCCGAAGTAACCGTGCTCCTTGCCAGCCGCGACGTAGGTCAACACCACCCGGTCGATGAGCTGGCGCAGGCTGTGCTCGCGCTGCGGTGTACCGACCGCGCCGCGGAAGTACTTGGTAGTGACGATGTTGGCGGCGTTGACGCTCCAGAAGTCGGGGAACTCCACCCCCTTCTGCTCGAAGTTGATCGAACCGTCGCGCCAGTTGGTCATGACGACGTCGCGCCGCTCCCACGTCACCTCGTCGTACGGGTGCACCCCCGCGGTGGTGTAGAGCCGCTCGACCCCGAGACCGTTCCTGGGGTACGTCGGTGGACGGTGGGTGACGTCCGCGATGTCGGTCATGGTTTCCCTTCTGAAGGACATGCTCTCGGGAGTACGGCGGTCCGCGCGGATCTCGGCCCGGGGAGGGGCCGTCGCGCATCGGACTAGGGCGCGTGGGACATCTGTTTGCGCAGGGCCGCGATCTCGGCCTCGAAGTCGGCTATCGAATCGAACGAGCGATAAACGCTGGCGAAGCGCAGGTAGGCCACCTCGTCCAGGTCGCGCAGCGGGCCGAGGATGGCCAGGCCGACCTCGTTGGCCGGCACTTCCGCCACTCCGGTGGCGCGCACCGCGTCCTCAACGGACTGGGCCAGCTGAGCCAACTGGTCCTCGTCGACCGGCCGGCCCTGGCAGGCCCGCCGAACGCCGTTGATCACCTTGTCCCGGCTGAATGGCTCGGTGACGCCGCTGCGCTTGATCACCGCGAGGGTGGCCTCCTCCACGGTGGTGAAGCGACGGCCGCAGGCCTGGCACGAGCGGCGGCGGCGGATCGTCTGGCCCTCGTCCACCTCCCGGGAGTCGACGACGCGCGAGTCGGCGAAGCGGCAATAGGGACACCGCACCGCGCGCTCACCTCCTCGTCGCCATCCGCCGCTGGACGGGTGCTGTGGACAGGTCCGGGGAGAACCTGTGCACCGCCTGTGGGTGGCAAACCCCCACCTATGGATGACTTACATCAGTGTAACTACTACATCTAGGGTTGTGAAGGTAGAGAAGGCATCGGCTTTGCGCAAGTGACACGCGCTCTCTGGGCCCGGAAGTAGTGCGACAGGCGACAGGCGACAGGCACCGGGTGCCGGGCCGCCGGAGAGTCCTCTCCGCGCGGAACCACGGACCTGCCCAAGCTGCAAGCGACCAGTCCGCCCAACAGCGCTACCCGCTGGGAACCACCAGGACCTGCCCGGGCTGCAACGCAGCTCCCCCGAGGTCGTTGGCCGAGCGCAGCAGCTCCACGACCACCGCCGGATCCTCCGCGGGCGCCACCTCGGCAGCGATCTGCCACAACGTGTCACCGGTCTGCACCACGACGCTGGCCGGCGCTTCCTCGAGACCGCCTTGCATGGGATCGGCGTTCAGCGCAGCCAGCCCGATGACAGCCAGCAGGCTCAGCGCGCTCACGACTGTCACGAGCAGCCGCGCCCGACGGGTCAGCCGCAGCGCCGGACGAGCCAGCGCTGCTGCCGCCGCCGCACCGCCGCAGGTGGCGAGCAGTCGCTGCGGACGGATACCGCTCGCCGCTACTCCCCTGCGTGCTCGCGGCGAAAGCCGGTGCGGAGCCGGCGGCCCGGACCGACGTGGCGCCGGCCGCAGTGGGAGCGGTGCCGTGCTGGTCCGCTGCGCGACGGCCACTGGGCCAGGCGCCGTCACCGTCACACGGTCCAGTGGCAGCGCGCCGATACAGGCGGGCGGGCGCAGCTGCGGCAGCGGAGTGTCGAGCAGGGCTGTCATGTGAGCCTCCTAGCCGCCCCGTGGGGCGATCCTCATGATTCGTCCGAACACGTGTTCGATCGAACGCTCGTACGATGTGTACCACCGGGCTCCGACAAAATCGAGACTGTTCGGCGTGTTCTTCGAACACATGTTTGAAACAATCTCGCTATCGCGCTAGCGTCGACCCTGTTGATCACGCCTCGGACGCCGGGGCCGTCAGGAGGAGGACCGGTGGCCGCTCGGGGCAAGGACAAGGCTGTGGTGAAGGAATTCCCGGACGTGCCGGCCGGTGACGGACTGACCGTGCGGCAGCGTCGAGTCCTCGAGGTGATCCGGGACTCGGTGGAGCGGCGCGGATATCCGCCGAGCATGCGCGAGATCGGAGACGCGGTCGGGCTGTCGTCGACGTCCTCGGTGTCACACCAGCTGGCGATGCTGCAGCGCAAGGGATTCCTCCGCCGAGACCTGAACCGGCCCCGAGCAGTTGATCTGCGTACGCCGGAGGAGGCCTCTCGCGGTGCCGCTGCCCGAGAGCGCGCGCAATCGACGTACGACGAGACCGGGAGCGCCGACGCGCGGCCGACGCCCAGCTACGTGCCGGTGGTCGGCCGCATCGCCGCCGGCGGACCGATTCTCGCCGAGCAGTCGGTGGAAGCGGTCTTCCCGCTCCCCCGGGAACTCGTCGGGGAGGGAACGCTCTTCCTGCTCAAGGTGACCGGTGACTCGATGATCGACGCGGCGATCTGCGATGGCGACTGGGTGGTCGTCCGCCAGCAGCCGGTCGCCGACAACGGCGACATCGTCGCCGCCATGATCGACGGCGAGGCGACCGTCAAGACGTTCAGCCGCAGGGACGGCCACGTCTGGCTGATGCCACACAACCCGGTGTACGAGCCGATCGCCGGCGACGAGGCCACGATCCTCGGTCGGGTCGTGACCGTACTGCGCCGAATCTGACGGCGCCCCCGAGACCACCGGCGCGGGGCCGGACGAGGCGGCATATCCGCCGCAACACCCCCGCTGACTCGCCCGCAAGCTCGGCGGCAGGATGTGGCCCATGAGCAGTGTGCCGGGCGAACCGGCCACGTCCGCAGGGGACGTACGCCTGGTGCGATCCGCCGACGGGACGAGGATCGCGATCGAGCGGGTCAGCCGCAGCGGGCCGGCGCTGGTGATGGTTCCCGGAGCGACTAATCCGCGGGGGGCGTGGGCCGGGGTCGCCCACCGGCTGGCGGACAGCTTCTCGTGCTGGCTGATGGACCGCCGCGGAAAGGGTGATTCGACCGACACGCAGCCATACGCCTTGGAGCGCGAGTACGAGGATGTCGCCGCCGTGGTCGCCTCGGTCGAGCAGCCGGTGACGCTGGCGGCGCACTCCTCAGGGGCGATCTGCGCGTTGGGCGCCGCTTTGGGCGGCCTGTCCCTGGGCGGGTTGGTGCTGTACGAGCCGCCGTGGCCGGTGCGGGGACCCAATCCGGGCGTTGCCCGGTTGGATGAGGTCGAGGAACATATCCGCCGCGGAGACCGGGACGGTGCGTTGGAGTTGGCGTTGCGGGTGCTGGTCGGCTACACCTCCGAGGCGGTAGCCGAACTGCGCCGCACCCCCCTCTGGCACGTGCGATCCGCGCTGGCGCACACCTGGCCGCGCGAGGTCCGCGCCCTCGAGCGGCTTCCTCGAACCGTCGACGCGCTGGCCGCCATCGACGTGCCGACGTTGCTGCTGCGTGGCGAGCTGAGCTCACCGGCGTTGTCCGAGGCGACCGCCGCCATCGCCGCGACGATCCCGTCGGCGACCGTGGTGGAACTGCCGGGTCAGGGGCATGCTGCGTTGGCTTTGGCTCCGCACCTGGTCGCCGACGCGATTCGGTCCTGGTCGGCTTGAGGGCGGACGCACTCCCTCGACCTCCAGTCGAGGGTTAGACAGTCAGACGCCGGTCCGTGCGGGTCGATCAGGGTGCCTGCGATCGCGGCAGGTTTCAGTCGAAGGAGTCGACCAGGATCGACTCGGCCTCCACAACGGTCAGCGATACCGGTGGGCTGTCGGTCGTGGTCGCGTCCGGCATCTGCTGCTCGGGACCGCCGTCGACGGTGTACGTCGCATCCCAGGTCAGGGTCAGGCTGACCTGAACGCCGCCTGGCGCGGTGTAGACGTGCAGGGTGCTCTTGTCCGGGTACGGCGCCCCCCGGCCGTGCACGTCCGGTGAGCCGTCACCCACATGCCAGGCGTAGCCGGTGATGAACGCGTCGATGCGCACGGTCTGCCCGAGGATGTCCACGTCGTAGGAGGCAATCTCGGCCTGCGTCGTGTAGAAGATCGCACCGACGTTGACCAGTACGACGCCGTCGCTCGGCTGCAGGCTGATCTGCCCCAGCGGCAGCGGCAACCGCTCGAACTCTGCCTGCACCATGGCCGGTGTCACCACCGCCGGTTCGATCTCGGTGATGTCGACGCAATGGACGCCGTCGCTCACCCACGGTGCGTTCGGACCGCCGGCGATGAGGCGGTTCTGAACCAGAAACCGCCCTACCGTCCGATCCGGCGGCGCAGGGCACGGCGGTTGCCGGGTGCAGCCGCCGAGTGGGTCGTCCTCGGTCAGGCAGGTGTTGACCAGCCGCCACTCGTGGGTCGGATCCGGCTCGTTCAGCGCGATCTTCCCACCCGGCGCGTCCTGAACATCGCCGACCAGCAACGCGCC
>JACCZY010000289.1 GCA_013695685.1 Geodermatophilaceae bacterium
TGGGACCTGGTCCGGCTGGATCCGGGTTACACGCCGGAAACCGAGGCCGTTGCCATGGAGTTCCGGTACGACGAGGAAGCCGACCTGGACAGCGGCTGAGACCACGAAACCGGTCACGGACGACAGGGTTCCGGCTCTTCGGGCGAACTTTGTCGCCCCGAGTTCGGGTGGCCTGCGTACCGCTCTGGCCGGCTGGCCGAGGGTTACCATGCGCATCGGTACGACGTCGTACAGGTGATTCCCGGCCGGGCGGACACCGAGACGCCCACCGGATGGGGCACCCGCGTGACGCCCCGCGCGGCGTCCATCCCGGGCAGCGGCTACCGGATGTTCAGCGGTCCCGACGCGGTCGCCACCGACGCTCGCTCGTTTCCGCCCGTACCGCCTGGAAGTCCATGACCGTACGACGCTGCGTGGGCTGGGAGCGTGGGCGGCCCGCCGCCAGGTGCGGTCGCTGGCGGTCAGCCACGAACGCCTGGACCGGCTGCTACCCCAGTGGCTGCCGCCCTGGCTGCCGCTGACCCCCGCCGCCGACCGGTCGAACCGGGTGTTGGCAGCCGGCTTCGACACCGTCGTCTGCACGACCGGCTGCCCTGCCCGACGCGGCCTTCCTCGGCTTCCAGCGGGGTCGTGCCCTGTCCGAGGTGGTGGCAAGCCTCGACGTCTTCGTGCACACCGGCATTGACGAGACGTTCCGCCAGTCGATCCAGGAGGCAACTGGCCGCCGGGGTGCCGGTCCTCGCCCCGGCGCGCGGCGGCCCGCTGGACCTGGTCCACCCCGACGACAACGGCTGGCTGTGGCCGGCCGGTGAACCCGCGGTCCTGCGGGAGCAGGTGCGGGCGCTAGCCGACGACCCGGCTCGGTTGGCCACGATGCGGCTGCGGGCGCGGGCTTCGGTGTTGGGGCGCAGCTGGGAGCACACCGGCGACGAGCTCATCGCGTACGCGCGTGATCGCTGGTCGCAGCGGCGTACTACAGCCGGCCGCCTGAGCGCTCCCGCCCCCGAGGTTCCCCGCTTCCGTCGTCGTTGCCAAGGTCAGCCGTGACGTTCGGTGAGATGACCGGGGCGTACGGATGGACGGCGGAGGAGGCAGAGCGGCGGCTGCTCGACGCCGCCATGGTGGTGCTGCTGCCTGCGGCAAAGCTTCCCGGCTGACCTGTAGTCCCTTCCTCACAGGAAACAACGTTGACCTAGGGGTTGATCTGCATGTCTCGCGGGCCCTAGTGTCCGAAACGCTTCTCTACCAGGCGCAGGCTCCCTGGCCGTTCGTGCAGTTCACAGGTGTACCCGGGTGAACCAGGAGGATCAGGTCATGGCCGACGAGCTGGGCGCGCTCAACGTCTTGTTCACCGAGTTCTATTACTGGGTGACCATCGTGTTCATGTTCCTGATCCACGTCGGGTTCTGCGTTTACGAGGTGGGAAGCGCGCGGCGCAAGAACTTGCAACACACACTGATGAAGAACATCATGGTGATCCCCCTGGTGACCGTGACCTTCTTCTTCTTCGGCTGGTACATCTACTTCGCGCTGCCGAACGGGCCCGGCATCACCGGCGGCATCATCCCGACTGCGGGGGACATCGCCGCGCCCTGGTCGGATGCGATGGGTCCGAACATGCAGGATCGGATCAACGGCGTCTTCTGGGCCGCCTTCCTGCTCTTCTCCTGGACTGCGGCCTCGATCGTGTCCGGGGCCGTCATCGAGCGGGTTCGACTCGGGGCTTTCTGCGTGGTCGCAGTCCTCGTCGGCTCGGTCACCTGGATCATCGACGCCGCCTGGGGCTGGTCACCCAACGGTTGGATGGTGCAGCGGATGGGCTACCACGACGCCTACGCGTCGGGTGTCATCCACGCGATCGCCGGTGGCGCCGCCCTTGCCATGGTGATCGTGCTGGGCCCCCGCATCGGCAAGTTCGGGCCGAATGGCGAGATCCGCACCATCAAGCCGCACAACGTGTGGATGTCCTGTGTGGGTCTGCTGCTCATCTACACCGGATTCTGGGGCTTCTACGTCGCCTGCAACATCCCCATCCTTGACGTCGGCGGGGAGTCCGGATCGTTCTTCTCCTCGACGAACATCTACCTGATGCCGACCACCCTGTCGGCCATCACCTTCAACTTCTTGATGTCGCTGTCCGGCGGGATGCTCGCGGCCTTCACCGTGAGCAAGGCCGACCCGTTCTGGACCCTCTCGGGCGGGCTCGCCGGGATCATCGCCGCATCCGCCGGCAATGACCTCTACCACCCCGTCCAGGCGATGCTGGTCGGTGCTGCCGGCGCGGTCCTCGCCTACAAGCTGCACTTCTTCGTCGAGCGGCGGTTCCGGATCGACGACGCCGTCGGCGCGGTCGCCGTGCATGGGTACGCCGGCTTCTTCGGCGTCGTGGTCGCCGGGTTCATGCTCTGGGGCTATCCGGCCGCCGCCCCGGTGACGGCCAACGCCGCCTGGTTCGGCAGCACCTCCGAGGGATTCCCCGCCGTCAACCCGCTCGGCAACCTGCTGGGCGCTGTCATCATGTTCTTCGTTCTCGGCTTCCTACCGACCTACGGCGTGGCCAAGCTGCTCGACCGGTTCGGTCTGCTGCGCGTGCCCCGCGCCGCCGAGCTCGCCGGCTTGGACACCCACACCTACGGCAACGCCTATCCCTACTTCGAGAGCAGTGAGGCCGAGGGCGGCTTCGAGGACGTGGAGCGCAGTGCCGCCGCGGGCATCGGCACGCAGGTGGCCGGACGGCTCAACGGTGCTGAACCGGCTGGTTCGACATCCCGTGAGGACAGAAGGGCTGTGAAGTGATCACCGCCGTAGGCACCGGCCTCGACTCGTTCAGCAACCCCGCCGACATCACCGTGCTCTCCCCGTTCGACGGCTGGGAGGGGCTCTTCGTCGCCGTCGGCGTTCTCCTGTGGATCGGCTGGCACGTGAGTCAGATCCGCGCTGAGAACAAGGAATACGACGAGGCGCTCGTGCTCTACGAGCGGGTCGGCATGGAGCGGGCCATGCACTTCGGCGGCGGCACGCACTTGGTCAACGATGAGGACATCGATGTCGCCAGGGCCGACATGGCCGAGGACAAGCCCGACCCGACCGACCCGGCGCCGCGCGGCGACGGTTCACATCGCAAGGGCAGTCCCTGATTCGACCCGGTAGCACCACGGCTAGTAGAGCGTGAGGTACCGCTCGATCTCCCAGCCGCTCACCGCGGCGTGGTACGCGCCGAACTCGGCGCGCTTGATCTCGGCGAAGTAGTCGATGTAGTCCCGATCCGGGCACCTCCCCAACGCCTCGCGCAGCACGTCGTCCTCGGTGAGCCGCTCGACGGCGTGCAGCAGCGTCGGCGGCATGGCCTCGATTCCCCGCGCTGCCACCGTCGCCGCGTCCACCTGGAAGAGGTTGTCCACGTTGGGCTCGCCGGGGTCTAGCGACCGGTCGATCCCGTCCAGCCCGGAGGCCAGCATGACCGAGAAGGCGAGGTAAGGATTCGCCGAGCCGTCACAGCCGCGGTTCTCGATCCGGCCGCCTTCGGGTATGCGAAGCATCTGCGTCCGGTTGTTCCCGCCGTACGTCGCGTACGCCGGAGCCCAGGTGGCGCCGGAGGTGGGGGCACCGACACCCATCCGCTTGTAGGAGTTGACGGTCGGGCAGGTGACCGCGGTCGCCGCGGAGGCGTGCTGGATGAGCCCGGCCGCGAACTGGTAGGCGAGCGGGGACAAGCCGAGCCCCCGAGGATCGGCCTCGTCGGCGAACAACTCGCCGCCGCCGTCGTCCCAGAGGCTCGAATGCACATGCAGCCCGTTCCCGGTCAGATTGGCGAAGGGCTTGGGCATGAACGTGGCAGCCATCCCCGCCTCGTGGGCCAGCGTGTGCACCATGTAGCGGAAGAAGATCAACCGGTCGGCGGTGGTGAGCGCGTCGGCGTACGCGAAGTTCTGCTCGAACTGGCCGTTGCCGTCCTCGTGGTCGTTCGCGTAGTTCGTCCATCCCAGCGAGTTCATGTGGCGGGAGACCGTGGTGAGGAACGGGAACATACGGGTGAGCGCCTTGACGTCGTAGCAGGGCGCGCTCGCGGTGTCGAGGGGGTCGGCGAGTTCGATCCCGCCGGCAGCGGTACGCCGTACCAGCATGTACTCGGCCTCGACGCCGGTCATGTAGGTCATGCCGCGCTCGGCGAGCCGGGCCAGTGCCCGCTTCAAGATGACCCGCGGCGCGTACGGCCAAGGCTCCCCATCGACGTGCGGGTCGCACTGGACCACGGCCAGTCCGGGCTGCCAGGGGACCGGTGTGTACGACGACAGGTCCGGCATACCGATGATGTCCGGGTCGGCGGGCGTCTGCCCCAGCGGGCCCGCGGCGAACCCGGCGAACCCGGCTCCACCGTCGAGCATCAGGTCGATGGATGCGGCGGGAATGAGCTTCGCGCAGGGCTTCCCATGCATGTCGACGAACATGGCGAAGAAGAATTCGATGCCGTCTGCCTCAGCGCGGGCCGTGAACTCCTCGCGTCCGACCGCCATTCGTGGACCTCCTCGTGGTGACGTTGCCCGTACGAACCGGCAGCGTACGGACTCCCCCAGGGAGCGTTGTTGCCGGAGGTGAAACGATGTGTACCCTCGATCGACTCGGCGCGCCAGCGTTCCGCGGCGCAAGTGGGAAGGATTCGCAGTGTGCGGAATCGTCGGGCTGCACCTGTCGGACCCGTCTCTGGAGCCCGATCTTGGTCGCCTGCTCACCCCCATGCTGACGGCGATGACCAGCCGCGGCCCCGACTCGGCCGGTGTAGCCGTCTACACCGCACCCGTGCCGGCGGGCCGGCTGCGCTTCTCGTTGCGCACAACGCAGGCCGGCTTCGACTGGACGGCGCTGGCCGTCCACCTCCGCGAGTCCCCGCTCGGGCCGGTCGAGATCAACGACTGGGGCAACTGCGCCACGCTGGTCGGCGCCGGCGATGCGCCGGCGATGATCGCCGCGCTGCATGCGTTCGCGCCGGATCTTGCCGTCGTCGGCTACGGACGCGCGCTCGAGGTGTTCAAGGACGTGGGTACGCCGGCGCAGATCTGCGAGCGCCATGGGATCGGCTCCGTCCAGGGTTATCAGGCGGTCGGTCATACCCGGATGGCCACTGAATCGGCGGTGACCACCGAGCACTCGCATCCGTTCGCACCGGCGGCCGATCTCTGCCTCGTCCACAACGGATCCTTCTCCAACCACGCGACGCTGCGCCGGCGGTTGGAGGACCTCGGGGTGCGGTGCGAGACGGACAACGACTCCGAGGTCGCCGCCCGCTTCGTCGCCCACCACCTCGACCAGGGCGACGATCTGGGTGATGCGTTGCGCCGGGTGCTGAAGGACTTCGATGGCTTCTACACCCTGCTGGTCTCGACCAGGGACGAGTTCGCTGTGGTGCGTGACCCGTTCGCCTGCAAGCCGCTGGTTGTCGCCGAGACGGCAGGCTACGTGGCTGTGGCCAGTGAGTACCACGCGCTGGCCGGCCTTCCCGGCATCGACTCGGCGCGGGTCTTCGAGCCGATGCCCGAGGAGGTGCACGTGTGGTCACGCTGAGCTGCACGCAGAGTTCGGTCCGGGAGATCAACCGGGCGCTGCGGTCGCAGCCGCCAGGTGCCCACGTGACCATCGTGGAGCCGCGCGGGGCCCACAACCTTGCCGTCGGTCTGCGCAGTGACCTGCACATCACCGTGGAAGGCAACGCGGGCTACTACCTCGGCGGTCTGTCTGAGGGGATCGACGTCACGGTGAACGGCTCGGTGGGCTGGGGCGTCGCCGAGAACCTGATGGCCGGCGTGGTCCGCGTCAACGGCAATGCCTCCGAGGCCGCGGCGGCCAGCGCGCACGGCGGGACCGTCATCGTGTCGGGGGACGCGTCCCTCCGCGCGGGCATCTCCCTCAAGGGCGGCACGCTGGTCGTCGCCGGTGACGTCGGCAATGTCTGCGCGTTCATGGCCCAGGCCGGCACCATTCTGGTCGGCGGGAACGCCGGCGAGGCCCTCGGTGACTCGCTGTACGAGACGGTGATCTACGTGCACGGCACGGTGCGCGGCCTCGGCGCGGATGCGCGGATCGAGGAACTCACCGAGGCCGACGTCAAGGTGGTATCGGAGCTGGTCGAGCAGAGCGGCTTCGACCACATCGACCCGCAGGAGGTCACCCGGGTGGCTTCGGCCCGCCAGCTGTACAACTTCGACGCACTCAAGAGCCAGCGGTACTGACACATGAACACGGGGCACATGAACGAGGGCAGCTCTGAATTCGACCGCTCTGAATTCGACGGGGGAGTCCCGGACCGGGTCGACCCGGTGGGACGGGCCAGCGCCACCTTCCCGCCGCATGTGGTCGACCAGATCCGGTTCATGGCCGAGAACGGCCGGTACGAGATCCGCGGCTGGGGAGCGAAGCGGCGGGTGCCGAGCTTCGACGACCTGACCTTTCTCACCGCCTCGGCGTCGCGCTACCCGCTGGAGGGCTACCGAGAGCGGTGCGAGACGACCACGGTGCTCGGCCACCGCTTCGCCGAGCGGCCCCTCGTTCTGGACATCCCCATCACGATCGCCGGGATGAGCTTCGGCTCGCTGTCCGCGCACGCCAAGGAGGCGCTCGGCCGGGCGGCGACGGCGGTGGGCACCTCGACCACCACAGGCGACGGCGGGATGACCGCCGAGGAGCGTTCGGCGTCCAAGACTCTGGTCTACCAGTGCCTGCCTTCGCGCTACGGCTTCAATCCGGCCGATCTGCAGCAGGCCGACGCCATCGAGGTGGTCATCGGCCAGGGCGCCAAGCCCGGCGGAGGCGGGATGCTGCTGGGCCAGAAGGTGAGCCAGCGGGTCGCCCAGATGCGCACCCTCCCACCGGGGATCGATCAGCGCTCCGCGTCGCGGCACCCGGACTGGACCGGTCCGGACGACCTCACTATCAAGATCGCGGAGCTGCGCGAGGCCACGGATTGGCAGAAGCCGGTGTACGTCAAGGTGGGGGCGACCCGGGTCAGCAACGACGTCAAGCTCGCGGTCGCCGCCGGCGCCGACGTGGTCGTCGTCGATGGGATGCAGGGCGGCACCGGCGCCACCCAGGACGTCTTCATCGAACACGCCGGCATCCCCACCCTGCCGGCGGTCCGGCTGGCCGCACAGGCACTGCGCGAGGTAGGTAAGACCGACGAGGTCGGGCTGATCGTCTCCGGCGGCATCCGCTCCGGCGCCGACGTGGCCAAGGCCCTCGCCCTGGGTGCCACCGCCGTCTCGATCGGCGTGGGCGCCTTGATCGCGCTGGGCTGCAACAGCCCGACGTACGTCGAGGGCGGGGTCCGGCGGGACGCCCGGGCGGACTACCGCGAACTGGGCACGGCAGCCGGCTTCTGCCACCACTGCCACACCGGACGCTGCCCGGTCGGCGTGACCACCCAGGATGAGGTGCTCCAGGAGCGGCTGGACCCGGAGACCGGGGCACGCTGGATGACGAACTACCTCAAGGCCATGACCATGGAACTCACCACGCTGGCGCGTGCCTGTGGGAAGTCCAACGTGCACCACCTCGAGCCCGAGGACCTGGTGGCGCTGACGATCGAGGCGGCGGCGATGGCGCAGGTGCCCCTGGCCGGTACCGATTGGATCCCGGGCCGGCTGTGAGCAGCATGAAGCTCGCCGCCTGTACCGCCGCCTGTGTCTGAGCCGCCCGCGACTGCCGAGGAGTTCAGCCGCCTGGCGCTGCGCCCGGAGCTGGTGCGGGCGCTGGCCGAGCTCGGCTACGAGGAACCCACACCGATCCAGCGCGAGGCGATTCCGCTCCTGCTGCAGGGCCGGGACCTGATGGGGCAGGCCGCGACCGGAACCGGAAAGACGGCGGCGTTCGCGCTGCCGATCCTGCAGCGGCTACCGGAGGGGGATCGCCGTACCGCCCCGCGGGCGCTTGTCCTGGTGCCGACCCGTGAACTGGCCATCCAGGTGTCCGAGGCGGTCCACCGCTACGGCCGCGACATGCGAGCGCGGGTGCTACCGATCTATGGCGGCCAGCCCATCGTCCGGCAGCTTCGGGCGTTGACCAGCGGCGTCGACGTTGTCGTCGGTACGCCGGGCCGGGTGCTCGACCACCTCAACCGCCGCAGCCTCACGCTGGATCACGTAGAGACGGTGGTCCTGGACGAGGCCGACGAGATGCTCGACATGGGCTTCGCTGAGGACCTCGAGGCGATCATGGCGGCCAGTCCGGTCGACCGGCAGACCCTGCTGTTCTCCGCGACGATCCCCGCCCGGGTGGAGAAGCTGGCCCGCCGCTACCTGCGTGACCCGGTCTCGGTGCAGGTCGGCCGCGGACCCGCTACCCCCGGCGGGACGCCACTCGTCCGGCAGACCGCGTACGTCGTGGCCCGCGCGCACAAGCCGGCTACGCTCGGGCGGATCCTGGATGTGGAGTCGCCGACCGCAGCCATCGTCTTCTGCCGCACCCGGGACGAGGTGGACCGGCTCACCGAGACCCTGAACGGACGTGGGTACCGCGCCGAGGCGCTGCATGGGGGTATGACACAGGACCAGCGGGACCGGGTGATGGGCCGGTTACGAGCTGGTACGGCGGAGCTGCTGGTCGCCACCGATGTCGCGGCCCGGGGCCTGGACATCGACCAGCTCACGCACGTCATCAACTACGACGTACCGTCGGATCCCGAGTCCTACGTCCACCGGATCGGTCGGGTCGGGCGGGCCGGCCGATCCGGGGTGGCGATCACCCTCGCCGAGCCGCGAGAGCATCGGATGCTCAAGTCCATCGAGCGGGCGACCCGGCAGCGGCTCCACCTTGAGACCGTCCCTACCGTGGCCGACCTGCGGGCCCGCCGGCTGGAAACCACGCGCGCGGCGATCCACGAGAACCTGCTGGCCGGCGATCTGGACGGGTTCCGGGTGGTGGTCGAGACGCTCGCCGCGGAGTTCGACGTACTCGAGGTCGCGCTGGCCGCGGTGCAGTTGGCGCACGAGTCGTCCGGAGGTTCGGCGGCCGATGAAGGGGACATCCCCGAGGCGACCGAACCCACCGGCGGGGTCGGCCGCAAGTCCACGGCGACGATGGCCCGGCTGTTCATCGGCGCCGGCCGCAGCGCCGGCATCCGGCCGCAGGATCTGGTCGGGGCGATCGCCGGCGAGTCGCGGCTCACCGGCCGGGACATCGGCTCGATCGAGATCTCCGACCGGTTCAGCCTCGTGGAGATCCCCGACGCCGCCGTGGACGAGGTGATCAAGGCGCTGCGTGGAACCACGATCAAGGGTAAGAAGGCGGTCATCCGCCGTGACCGTGCCCAGGCGAAGCGCCCCCGCTCACGGAGCTGACCGTGGCGGCAGCGCAGCGCCGCCTCAGTTGAGGTGGGCGCGCAGGGAACGCGCGGCCTGCTCGAGGCGGTCGGCGTGCTGTGGCCACGTTTCCACGGTGGACTCCAGATGCGCCGCACCGTCGAGCCACTTGCCCTGACGTCCCATCGCCGCGCCGAGTTCGAGGACCTCCTCGACGCCGGCGCCGGGAAGCACCAAGCGCATGCGCAGCACCCAGTCCAGGTCGGCCGGACGGCCTCGCCGGTACACCCCGCGCAGGTTCTCCAGGATGCGGGCCAGGATCGCCGGCGGCGTCGCTGTCGGCAGCAGATGCTCCCCGAACGGCAGCTGCATCCCGGTCGATCGGCGGAAGCGAGTCTCGCAGCCGGCCAGGTCGAGCAGCTCGCCACCACCGAAGGCGTCGACGTACCGGTTGGTGCCGGCGTGCCGCACCAGGAAGTGACCCGGCATCGCGACGCCCTCTAAAGCGATGCCGACACGACGCCCGACCTCCAGACAGACGACAGACAGCGTGATCGGCAGGCCGATCCGGCGGGCGAGCACCTGATGCAGCAGGGAGTTCCGCGGGTCGTAGTAGTTCCTCCCGTTGCCGCCGAACCCTTCCTGCACGAACAGCCGTCGGGTCAGACCGTCGAAGGAGTCGATCCCCTCGGCGAGCCGGTCGAGTTCGGCGAGCCAGCGGCCGGGCTGCAGCGACGGGTCGGCACCGGCGGCGATCGCCAGAGCGCCCTCGTCGAGGCTCCACGCCGAGCCGCTCACCACGCCGCGGAACTGCTCGACTGCATCCATTCCCAGCAACATAGAGGCAGTGGTTCACCTCGACGGTCCCCGTCTCTCGACGTACACCTATTGTGAGAACGATGCGACTCGTTGTTGTGGGACTGCTGCTAGGCACACTGGTCCTGAGCGGCTGCTCCGACGCCGCTCCCGCTGAGCCGCCAACTCAAGACTCCGAGCAGAGCGAGCAGCAGTTCCCCGACGTCCTGGACGTCGCGGTGGAACGGGCCGAGGACGGGACGTTCACGTTCGACGTCACCATGTCCTCGCCGTACGACACCCCCGAGCGGTACGCCGACGGCTGGCGGATCCTCGGACCAGACGATGAGGTGCTCGGCGAGAAGACGCTGACCCATGACCACGCATCGGAGCAGCCGTTCACGCGTTCCCAGTCCGGCGTCGAGATACCGGACGGGGTCACGAGCGTCGTCGTCGAGGGTCGCGACCTGGCGAACGGGTACGGCGGCGGAACCCAGAG
>JACCZY010000002.1 GCA_013695685.1 Geodermatophilaceae bacterium
GCCGTCCTCGCCGCCGGTCTGCTTGGACGAACCGTCCTCATCCGGCGGCAGCCAGCCACACCGCCGGACGCCGGACCTGACGGCCAGCCCAGGGTCGGTGCCACCTGACGATCGCCGCGCGTGGATCCCGCCGTACGACGTCGCGATCCGGTCTGCCCGGCTCATCGGCGTACCTCGTCACAAGTGCCGAGGAAGCGGCGAAGAGCGTCATTCCCCGGTCGCTCGTCACCAGGTCCACCAGCGGCAGCCCTCGGCCGACTCGAGTCCGGGCTCTGGCCAGGCGGCGGGATCGACGCCCACGATCAGCCGCCGGTGAATGCGGCGTCGAGCACTGCGCGTACGGCGGGCAGCACCTGCTCCACCTCGTACGGCGCCGACAGGTGCGTGTGGCCATGCAGGGCCAGGAACCGCGCCGTCGGGATCTCTGCGGCCGCCCGTTGAGCGTTGGCGTGCATCTCCTCGCCGTCGGCCACGTAGATCAGGCACGGCAGCCGCCAGGCGGTGAGATCGGAGGAGATCGCACCCTCGGACAGGGCCGACCGCCAGGCGGCCCCCATGGCCACCGGGTCGTTCGCCAGCAACCGGCGGCGCACGGTCTCCCCGAGTACGCCGCCGAGCGTCGACTCGATGACGTCGACAAAACCTGCCATCCCGCGATCGCGGGCCACGTCGAAGGCGTCGGACAACATCGCGACGAAGGACCACCGCTGCTCCCACGCGTACGGCTGGTTGCCGCACAGCACGAGTGACAGCACCCGTTCCGGCGAGTGCTCGCCGATCGCGAACCCCAGTCGAGCCCCCCACGAGAAGCCGAGGATGTGGGCCCGCTCGACACCGACCTCGTCCAGGACCGCCTCGGCGTCTGCCACCCTGGTCGGCATCGCGTAGGCATTCACGCCGTGCGGCTTGTCACTGCGGCCCTGACCGCGGTGGTCGGCGAAGATCAGCCGGTGGTCCTCGGCGAGAATGCCGACGAGCGGGTTCTCCTGCGCTTCCTCGATCGGATCACCGAGCCCGGTGTAGACGAGGATGGGCGACCCCTCACCGCCCCAGTCCTCGAAGTAGCTACTGAGCCCGTCCACGCGGTTGGCGGCGTACGGCATGGCGCTAGTCGCCCTCGGTCGTGAGGTAACTCATCGGGATTGCTCTCGGTGGCTGGGCGAACGGGTCATGAAAAGGACATCTCAGCCGCCGGCGGCCTTGAGTTCCGCCGTCACCGCGGGCGCAAGGTCGCCGTGACCCGCGACGACAACATCGTCCAGGCCGAGCCAGCCGGCCATGGCCCTTAGTTCGGTGGCCAGCGGACCGGCGACGGTGCCGGCGTCGTACCCATCGTCGAGAAACGCGCCGGGGACGCGCAGTACGCCGCCGTTCCGATCGGCCTTGAGGTCGACCCGCGCCACGATCTGCTCACCCAAGAGGTATGGCAGGACGTAGTAACCGAACTGCCGCTGGGCGGCGGGCACGTACAACTCGAAGCTGTGCCGGAACCCGAAGATCCGCTGCGTACGCCGGCGGTCCCAGATCAGCGAGTCGAACGGCGACAGCAGCGCGCTCGCGGCAACTGCACGCCCAGCTTGCGCGGACGGCGACACATAGCCTGGCTCGCTCCAGCCCTCGGGCCGCGCGGCAATGAACGCACCGGCGTCGACGAGTTCCCGGACCCGGGCCCGGGTGGCGGCAACCGGCAGCCGGAAGTAGTCGGCGAGATCGGCGACGGTGGCGATCCCCAGGGCGGCTCCCGCGTGCCGGACGAGTTCGCGCTGGCCATCCGGCTCGGACAAGGCGGGCGCCTCGAGCACGGTGGCCGGGATCACCCGCTCGGCGAGGTCGAAGCGCCGGTTGAAACCGTGCCGCCCCGCGACCGCCAGCACTCCTTCGTCGTAATAGCACTCGAGCACCGTCTTGCCGTCGGAGCCCCGATCCCACAGCGTGGTCGACGCGGCGTACCTGGGGTTGTCCTTCCCCCGCCGAGCGGGGTCGGTGAGCTCGCTGAAGGTCAGCGGCCCGCGAGCGGCAACCTCGGCGTACACCGCCTCGGCGTATCCCGGTCGATCGCGCTCGACGCGGGCGAGGAACGACGCCCACTCAGGGCTTGCAGCGGATCGGGTCATCCGCCATCGCAGGGCGGCGTAGAGCTCGATCGCGACTATCGAGGCCGCGTGTGCCCAGTACTCGTACGCCGCTGCCTGCCGGTAGACCAGCCGGTCCAGGAGTTCGACGCGATAGGGGCCGAGCCGAGAGAACAGCGGCAGGTAGTGCGAGCGGACGAGCACGTTGACGGCGTCGATCTGCAGGGCGCCGAGGAGCCGGATGATCCGGCGGGCGTCGGCAGGTCCTGGGCGAGCCGGCCGCAGCGCCCCGAAACCCTGCGCTCGCAGCGCCAGCCGGCGTACCTGCTCGGCCGTGATCGGGTCGGGACGCGCCACACTGCAGACCGTACGGCGGCGTCCGGACTCGTCTGGCACGGTGGGTGCGGCTGCCGGTGAAACTCGTACGTATGTACTGCGGGAGTATCGTGTACGCATGGCGCTACGACGGACGACCATCGAGCTGGATGAGCAGTTGCTCGACACCGCGAAGCGGGTTCTCGGTCAGAAGACCACACGGGCCACCGTGGAGGAGGCGCTGCGGCGGGCTATCGACGAGGCGCAGACAGCAGTCGATGACCGGGCTGACCGGCAGCGTCACTACCTGCAGAACCTTCCGCGGCACCTCGATCTCGACGTGCTGTCCTCGGACCAGATGTGGCGGTAGCCGGGTGGCTGCTGGACAAGAGCGCGGCGTCTCGAGTGTCGGAGCCGGTGGTCGGCCAACAGCTCGCGGAACTGGCGGGAAGTCTGTTTCTCGGTCCCGTCGGCGAACTCGAGCAGCTGCACTCAGCCCGCTCAGCAGTCGACTATGACTGGCTGAAGGCAGACCTTCGGGGCCGGCTGGACGTGGTGGATGCGCCCCCTGACGTGCTCCGGCGGGCGCTGGATCTGCAGCGCGACCTCGCCCACCACCACGGGATGTGGCACCGGACACCGATCCCGGACCTGTTGATCGCCGAGACAGCGATGTACCACAGCCTCGGTGTCCTGCACGTGGACGGCGACTTCGATCGGATCTGTGAAGTTCGGCCGCTCACTGCCCGCAGGCTCGGGTGACGTGGTGACTGTACGAATCACCTTCGAGACGCACTCGATCAGCGAGGCTGGCCGGCGTCGACTGTGGCGACCAGGTGGTCGCACTGCCATGATCGAGATCAGGGCACACTGCTTTCCATGAGCGCACCCCCGCAGCCGCTGGAGGCCCTGCCCGAGGACTGGGAGCGCGCGCTGTGCGTCCCGGCCCATCCCGACGACATGGAGTACGGCGTCGCCTCCGCCGTCGCTCGCTGGGTCGATCAAGGCAAGTACGTCGCTTACGCGCTGGTCACCAGCGGCGAAGCGGGGATCGACGGCATCGCGCCGGAGCACGCGGGGCCGCTGCGTGAGGAGGAGCAGCGCGCGGCCTGCGCCGCCGTAGGAGTCGACGCGGTGGAGTTCCTGGGTTTCCCCGACGGCACGCTCGAGTACGGGCTGCCGCTACGCCGTGCCATCGCGGCCGCCATCCGCCGGCACCGCCCCGACGTGGTGGTCACGGTGAACCTGCGGGACAGCTACGGCCCGGGCGCGCTCAACATGGCTGACCACGTGGTCACCGGCCGCGCCAC
Source organism: Geodermatophilaceae bacterium (assembly GCA_013695685.1). Taxonomy (GTDB): domain Bacteria; phylum Actinomycetota; class Actinomycetes; order Mycobacteriales; family Geodermatophilaceae; genus JACCTY01. Next base: position 3,698 of record JACCZY010000002.1, read on the forward strand.
CCTCGACGCCGCCCGTGACGCCGGCAACCGCTGGGTGTTCCGGGACCTGATCGACGAGGAGCTCGAGCCGTGGAACGGCGTACGGATGGTTCTTGCCGGAGGGTCGCCCGAACCGACCCACGCCGTGGACATCGATGGGTATCTGGAGGCCGGGGTCGCCTCGCTGCAGGCCCATCGGGCCTACCTGGAGGCTTTCGGGGCGAACGCTCCCGATCCGGAGGAGATGCTCGAAGGCTTCGCGCGGGCCGCCGGCGCCCGGCTGGGCGTGCCACTGGCCACTGCCTTCGAGACCTATCCGCTGCGGCTGCTCTGATCGAGGCGGGTCCCCGGGCCGCGAGACCGCAACCGCGGAGCAGCAGGCGCCGAGGACAGCGGCCGGGCGCCATTCCTGCGGAATCTCCTTGAGCAGCACCAGCAGCCGGTTGGCCTGCGCCGCGGATTGCAGCAGGACCGCGGCCAGCGCCGGTCCGCCGGCGATGTCGCCCGCGATGTCGCCCGCGGTGTCGGCGTTGTCGGCAGCGACGCCCCCGGCAACGACGCCCCCAACGGGGCCTCCAACGGCGCCCCCAACGATGTCGACCGCCACGATCAGGGCGCGGCTGACCACTGCCGACTCGAGGTCGTCGAGAGCGTTCTCGACGGCTCCGGTGACGGCGTCGCCGTAGCCGACCAGCGTGTACGTCGGCCCGCGAACTCCAATGGCCATCGCGATGCTGCCGGTCGGGCCGTTGACGAGGGTCCACGGGAACATCCTCGGGTTGGCGTAGGTCAGGCCGGTCTCCTGCGCCGCAGCCCAGAAGGCCACCGACTCACGGTGCCCGGCGCTCGACGTCGCGACGTAGAGCCCGTCCGCATCCCATCCTTGCCCCGCGAGTTGGGTGCTCGCCCACGACGGCAGATCCACCGAGCCGGGGCCGGCGGCCAGGTGGCATTTCACGACGCCGCCCCGAGCAGCAGCGCCGAGTTCAGTCCCCCGAAGGCGTAGCCGCAGTTCATTACCCACCGCAGATCGGGACTGGGACGGGCCGCGGTGACCACGTCGATCGGCAACTCCTCGTCGCGGTCGAGCAGCCCCACGTTCGGCGGCAGCGTCCGGCGACCGAGCGCGATCACGGACAGCGCGGCCTCCACTGCGGTGGCCGCACCCATGCAGTGGCCCACTGCCCCTTTGAGCGAGGAGACGCCAGGCGGGTCGTCAACACCGAAGACCGCTGCTACCGCCCGCGCCTCGGCCGCGTCGGACTGCGCGGTACCCGTTCCGTGTGCGTTGATCCAGCCCACGTCGCGCGCGCCGATGCCGGTGAGTTCCAGGGCCTGGCGCATCGCTGCCGTGATCCCCGAACCGTCCGGCCGCGGGGCGGTGGGGTGATGTGCATCCCCGCTCAGGCCGAGGCCGCCGACGACTGCACGCACCGGTGCACCGCGGCGCCGTGCCGCCGACTCCCGTTCCAGCACCAGAAAGGCCGCCCCCTCGCCCAACTGCATGCCGCGGCGGTTGCGGTCGAAGGGCCGGCACCGATCGCGGGACATCGCCCGCAGCCGGGCGAAACCGACCATCGCGATCCGCGAGAACGGCTCGACGCCGCCGGCGATGGCCGACTCGACGCGGCCCGCCGAGATCGCGCGGGCAGCGCTTCCGATCGCGTAGTTGCCGGCAGCGCACGCAGTTCCATAGGTACGCCGGGGACCACCGGTGCCCAGCCGCCGCGCTATCTCGGTGGCGAATGTGTGTGCCGAGGAGTCGTCGAGATCCTGCACCGCGCCGTCGGCCCGAGCCTCGAAGCCCGCCGACTCACCCATCGTGGACCCGACGTAGACACCGGTCCGGCCGAGATCGGCGGCATCGGTGTGCGCGGACTCCAGGGCGGCGGCGACAGCACGCATCGCCAGCCGGCGGCCCCTTCCGGCGGCTGGCTCGACGGTGTCGACGGTGACCCGGTTGGCAGCCGTCACCGGGAAGCCGGCGGCCGCCAGGTCCGGCCACTCGCGCGCCGCGAACTCGTGGGCCAGGATGCGCTCGAAGACCGCATCAGCGTCCTCGCCGAGTGCGCAGACCAGCCCCACCCCCGTGACAACCACCCGATCGGCGGTGGTCACCGGTGCGCCAGCACGTAGTCGGCCACCCGGTCGAGGCAGCGCAGCGTCTGCCAGTCCTCATCCGGCACGGAGAACCGGTAGACCTCCTCGACGCGGGCGACGAACTCGACAACGGCCAGGGAGTCCAGCTGTAAGTCGGTCATCAGCAATGCAGAGCTGTCCACGTCCGGCGGAAGGTCGTCCTTCACCTTGCAGATCTCGGTGCGCAGTACCGCGAGCACGTCGGCGTAGGCGGTCGAGGTCATGGTCATGAGGCCTCTCTCTGGGGGTGGAAGACGACGTCGTCGGTGAGGGCGCGCGCTGCGATCCGGGCCGTCGGCGCGTCCACGAGCGGAGCCAGCGGGTCACCGATCAGCCGGTAGTGGCGGGACACGTCGCTGTCCGGCTCGGCCGCCGCGAGCAGATCCCCGGCACTGGTGCAGCCGCCGGCCAGCGCCGAGACCAGGCGCAGCGACCACCGGGCGTTCTCGACGTGCTGCGTGGACGTTGTCGAGCCGAGCGCGGCTGCGGCCGAGCCCTGCATGACTAGCGCCTCGGTGAAGGACAGACCGGTACGCCGACGGCTCAGTGTGTGACAGGCCAGGGACAGCACCAGCCCGCAGGCAGCTGGTGCCGCAGCCAAGTGGTGGGCCCGCACGCCGCCGTACCCGACCCAGCCGTTCGGCCGGCCGTGTCCGACGTACAGCGCGACGGCGAGCCCGTGACCGAGGCCGGCGACGAGATCGTCGCGGACGATCGCCTCCGCCGGCCACCAGAGAACCGAATCTGCCGACACCTGCGGCAGGAGCAACGCCCGGATGCGGCCGGCCAGATGGGCGTACCGGCGGCTGCGCTGCGCCAGCAGCGCAACGCTCTGCTCGTAGCCCCCGCGCCGGTGCAGGCCGGCGGCGGTGGTGGCGAACCGTTCGAGCGCCCCGCCCCCGAGCGCCGGAACGATGCCGATCGGTACGCGCCGGCCGTCGGCAGCACCGATGGTCGGCCCGTCGACGACCGTGCGGGCCGAGCGTCGGCGGGGGTAGACGAGCAGGACCGCGTCGGCGCCGCCGGCCAGCTCGACCAGCTCTGACCGAGCGGGCGGCGCGGCCACGGCGAGGAGCGCCTCGGTGATCCCCGCCTCGGCGTACGCCGACCGCAGCGGTGCCAGAGCGGCCAGGTCGGCGGGCGTGCCGACGAGGGCGATCCTCGGCCCGCCCGCCTGGACCTCAGGAGGCGAGCACGAAGTCGACATAACCTTGCCAGGGTGCATAGTCGGCAACCGGCTCGTTGAGCAGGACCCGCCGGACGAAGTAGTGCATCAGGATCTGGCCCTGCTGCTCCCGGTTGAACGTGCTCAGGTCTCCGCCGGCCGCTGCCAGTTCGGTCTGCCCGCCCTCGCCGGTCACCTTCCCGGTGTCGAGCGACCTCGTCCCGCCGGCGTAGTCGACGGTGATCGAGGTACTGCCGACACCCTCGTCGTAGCCGTAGTTGTAGCCCGAGCCGAGCACCTGCGCGTGGATGGCCTCGGACATGTAGAACGGCCCGGTGAACTCGAACTGCCAGACGTGGGTCAGCTCGTGGATCATGGTGTGCCGCTCGATGCCCTCGTCGACGTCGAAGTTGACCAGGTTGTCGCTCACAAAGGCTCGCGACTCGGGGTTGCCGGTGACGAAGTCCTGGATGCCGAAGACGATGTCGTTGGCGAGGCTCTCGGAGGCGAAGTAGATCTTCGAGTAGTCGAGCTTGTCGCCGAAGACGGTCCGGGCGTCGGCGATCTCCGCCGCGGTCATCTTGCGGTAGCTGGCCAGCAGCCGGAACAGGATCGACACGACGGTTCCGAACAGGCCGCCGGCGATCTCTAGCGCGGCTCCGAGGATGTCACCGATCGCGCGCCCGATCTCCCGGGCCGTCTCCACGGCGCGGACCAGGACGTCCTCGCCGAGCTGTGCCGCCTCGTCGAGGATCTCCGAGAACGCCTGCCCGAGTTCGTCGAAGGCCCGGAGCAAATTCTGGAACGCGTGGTCGGGATGCGCCATGGTGTCCAGCAGCAGCTCGCCGATGGTCACCCCGGCCTCGAGCAGCGTCTTGGTCACCTCGACCACCGTCTCCAGCGCCCGCCCGGCGGCCCAGGTGACGAAGTCGGCGACCGCCTGGCCGGCTCGGAGGGCGCCCTTGATGACGTCGCCGATAGCCGGCAGCACGTCCCTTTCGAGGTAGCTGAGGATGTAGGAGACGGAGTTGCCGATCCGTACGGTGGCCTCACCCAGCAGCTCCAACGCCTCGCCGCCGACGAGCTTGGCCCAGTCGATCACATCGGCGATCGCCGTACCGACCTCCTCGATGGCCTGCAGGATCCGGTCGAAGACGGCGCCGGTCTGGTCGGCCGCCCAGTCGAGGATCTCGTCGACGCCGCGCTTGACGAACCGGACGGCGAGCACGGCTTCGCGCCACAGGTCCGACACGAGTGCCTCGCCACGATCCAGCAGCCATTCGAAGACGTCGCCGACCGGGCCGAGCGCCTGCAGGATGCCGTTGACAATCTTGCGGAGGATGAAGTAGCCGCTGGTGACTACCGCCTCGAGCATGTCGATGACGGCAGCTCCGGCGGCGAGGGCGGCGTCGATGAACCGGGCGGCGGTCTTGTAGCTGAACTCCAGCACCGCAAACGCCAGCTCGGCCACGGTCCGGCCGAGCTCGAAGGCGGCCTGGACCACTGCCTTGAGCGTGTCGAGCGCTATCGAGACGATGCTCTTGAGGACGTCGAGCAGGTTCTTGCCCAGCTCGAAGAGGGTCTCCACGATGCGCTTGACGCCGTTGACCACGTTCTGCGCCATCGCGACCACCAGTTCGGCGATCGTGCGGCCGGCCCGCAACAGGCCGTCCACGACGGCTGTGGCCACATCGAGGGCGGCCTGCGCGACGTAGCTGACGAAGCTGACGAGCGACTCGCCGATCTCGGCGGCGGCCCGGACGACGGAGCGAAGGAAGTCGGTCCCCGCGGCGACCACCGCGTCGAAGATCTCACCGAGGGCGCGACCGAGGTTTCGCAGCGACTGCACGACCTGACGGAGCAGGTCACCCGGCCGGGTCACCAGCGTGATCAGGATCTCGCCGACCGCCCTGCCCAGCTCGATCATCGCCCGTACCGCGTTCTGGATCAGGCTGAGCCCGAACCGCCCGGCCTGCTCCAGGATGTTGCCGATCGTCTTGCCGATCGCGAGCAGCGCCTCGATGCCCTTCTTCACGACGTCGAACGCCGTGGTGGCGAGGAACTGGAGGAACTCCACGAGCTGGCGACCGAGGCTGTCGATCGCCCTGATGATGAGGATGCAGGCATCCAGCGCCAGGTCGAGCACCGCACGCAGCACATCGAACAAGGCGGTACCGATCGCCTCCAGACCCTGGACGATCTTGCGTACGACGTCGTACCCGGCCTTGACGACCTCGAGGAGGAGCTCGCCGATCGTCTCGAAGGCGGCGGCGAGGGCGCGGGCCAGCGCGGCGACGGCGTCCGCCGCCCAGTTGACCACGTCCTGCAACGCGGCCACGAAGGCCTCGCCGACCTGGGCGATCGCGTCGACCACCGCCGAGACCGCGTCGACGATCGCGTCGGCCACGTCCTCGAAGAACTCGACGACCGCCTCGTCGTCGGGTTGCGGTGCAGGTGGTGCCGCACCCGCCGCGAGCATCTGTGCCCCGGCGTCGCGCAGCCAGAGCAGCACCTCACGCAGCGCGGTCTTGTCGTCGCTGCCGTTCTCCTTGACGACGAGATCGCTCATCAGCAGCCGCGCCTGTGCACGCGGGAGCTGGCTGATCGCGTGTACGACGCCGCGGGCCTGTCCCTCCTGCCGGTAGCCCTTGATCAGGGCCCGTCGCTGCGGCTCCTCGAGCCGGGCGGCGCGCTGAAAGAGCTCGCGATGCTCGGCCGCGGAGAGGTTCTTGGCGTACACCCGAGCCAGGTTCGTGGCCTTCGACTTGCTGACGGCGTACGTGTCCTTGAGGGCGCCCGCCAGCTCGACCGGCTGGTAGTCGAGCTGCCGCAGTCGGGCCTCCAGCTCGATCCGGTTCTGCACGGGTACCGCGGTGGCGATGGCTGCGATCCGGTTCATGTTCGCTCCGATGACGACAGGGG
>JACCZY010000022.1 GCA_013695685.1 Geodermatophilaceae bacterium
CGACTGCTCATCCTGGGTCCTTCCGCTGTTGTACTGCTGCGTAGATCAAATAGGAGGCGACCTCGCCGGGAGTCGTCCCGCGGCCGAAGATCCGGTCGACGCCGAGTTCCTCGGTCATCGCCGGGTCGAAGCGTGGGCCGCCGGCTACGAGCAGCGGCCGGCCGGTGCCCATGGCCTCGCGGAACGCGGCGCTGAGCTCCCGGGTGTTGCGCAGATGCGCATCACGTTGCGTGACCACCTGGGACACCAGTACGGCATCACAGCGCTCCGCTCGGGCGCGGTGGACCAGTTCGGGGACGCTGACCTGTGCGCCGAGGTTGAGTACCCGCATCTCGCGGTAGTACTCCAGGCCCTTCTCGCCGGCAAAGCCCTTGACGTTGAGGATCGCGTCGATGCCGACCGTGTGCGCGTCGGTTCCGATGCAGGCTCCCAGAACGACGAGCTTGCGGCGCAGCGTCTTCTTGATCGCCGCGTTAACGTCCTTGGCCGTCAGCAGCGGGTACTCCCGCTCGACCACCTCGACCTTGCCCAGGTCGACGAGGTGGGCGACGCTGCCGTAAACGACGAAGAAGGTGAAGTCCGCCCCGACCGGCTTGGCGTGTACCACCATCGCCGGGTCGATCCCCATCTTCGCGGCCAGCTGCAGAGCCGCCCCTTCGGCCCGGGCGTCGTGCGGGATGGGCAGGGTGAAGGACAGCTGCACCATGCCGTCGCCGGTCGTGTCACCGTAAGGACGAACGATCGTGCTCATTCGGCCTCCAGCACTTCCAGGGCCGGGTTGTAGTAGCCCTCGGCCCGGCGTACGACGCCGTCCAGACCCTTGCCACGGTCGGCCGGCCGCTTGGTGATCCCGAACGTCCCGTCCGCGATCGCGTTGAGCAGGCCGTCGTCGACGATGCGGCCGAGCAGGTCGACCGCCTCGCCCAGGACCTGCGTGGCCCGCGAGGCGATGAAGCCCCCGCGGGCGGGCCGGAAGTCCTCGTGCAGCCCGCCGGCGGCGTTGAGCACGTAACGCACGTTCTGCAGCGCCAGGTCGCGGTCGGACAGCCACGGTGTGACGACGGCCTCGGTCATCATGCCGACGAGCAGGATGCCCTGCCCGGTCATCGTCCCGACCAGGTTGAAGAAGCCGTCCAGCAGGTAGCCGCGGAACACGTCGCCGGTCATGTGCTTGGTCGGCGGCATCCATTTCAGCGGCGCGTCGGGGAACAGCTCGCGGGCCAGCATGGCGTGTGCCAGTTCCAGCCGGAGAGACTCCGGCAGCTCGGGATTGATCTCGAACGCGTGCCCGAGTCCCAGCTGCCAGTCGGCCAGACCGGCCTCGTGCGCGAACGCCTCGTTGAGCAACTGGCTGACCGTGACTGTGTGCGCCTCGTCGACGGCGTCGGCCGTGGTCAGGTAGTTGTCCTCGCCGGTGTTGATGATGATCCCGGCCCGGGCGTGCACCATCCGGCTGAACCGCTGGTCGACGAAGGTTCGGATCGGGTTGATGTCACGGAAGAGGATCCCGTACATGCTGTCGTTGAGCATCATGTCCAGCCGTTCCAGCCCGGCCAGCGTCGCTATCTCGGGCATGCACAGCCCCGACGCGTAGTTCGTCAGCCGGACGTAGCGGCCGACCTCGCGGCTGACGTCGTCGAGCGCGGCCCGCATCAGCCGGAAGTTCTCCTGGGTCGCGTAGGTCCCGGCGTACCCCTGCCTGGTGGCGCCCTCCGGCACGTAGTCCAGCAGCGACTGCCCGGTGGACCGGATGACGGCGACGACGTCCGCGCCGGCGCGGGCGGCAGCCTGCGCCTGCGGGATGTCCTCGTAGATGTCGCCGGTGGCCACGATCAGGTAGATCCACGGCCGCTGCTTCGGATCACCGAGCCGCGCGATCATCCGCTCCCGCTCGCGCCTCCTCCGGTCGATGCGGGTCAGCCCGCGCCGCGTCGCCGCCACGGCCGCCCGCGCCGCGCGGTCACGCGCGGCACCCTGGGGGACGATGAAGCGAACGGAGCCGCTGCCGACCTTCTCGGCCAGCTCGCCGAGATCGGCGTGCCCGCCCGTGCGCAACTCGTGCCAGACCGGCAGCGCCACGCCGTGATCCAGCCCGACCTGCTCCCGGACGGTATCCACCACGCGGTTCACCCAGGGAATCTCGCCGTTGCCCAGGGTCGGGTCGGTGCCGGTCATCCCGGCCAGCCGCAACACCGCGCGTTCCACCGAGACGGTGGTGTGGGTGGTAGCCAGTTCCACGACGGGGGCGGTCGCGCGCCGGGCCAGGCTGCGCGCCCTGCGCACGGTGCGGGCGTCCAACCCGAGCTTCGGTCGGGTGGTCATGAGTTCGTCCCTTCGTCGACGGCGTCGACAGCGTCGACAGCGTCGACAGCCCCGACAGCGTCGTACACGACAGCACCGTCGACAACGGTGATCCGGCAGGGCGGTGGTTCGCCGGCCAGCGCGCGCTCGAGCAACTCCGGCACTCCCCCGGTGCCGCTCCACGCGGCGAACGTCGCCGGCGCACCGACCTGCAGCATCCCGGCGCCGGCATGCGATCGGGCGGCGTACCAGCCACCGACGGTGGCCGCGTTGAAGGCCTGCTCGGCGCTGAGGCCGGAGCCGTCAGTGCGATGGTGAACGGCGGCGGCGATGCCACCCCACGGGTCGAGCGCGGTGACCGGCGAGTCCGATCCCAGCGCCAGTCGTACGCCGGCGCGCGCGTAGGCGGCCAGCGGGTTGAGCCCGGCAGCGCGGTCGGTGCCGAGCCGCTGCTCGTACATCCGGCCCTGGCCGCCCCAGGCGGCGTCAAAGGCGGGCTGGACACTCACGACCATGCCGAGCCGCGCCATCGCGGCCAGGTGCTCCGGCCGTGGCATCTCGGCATGCTCCAGCCGGTGCCGCATGCTTCTCACGCGGCCAAGCCCGAGCTCGTCGGCGACGTCGGCGACGGCGGAGACAGCCTGGTCGATCGCGACGTCTCCGATGACGTGGAAGCCGGCCTGGACGCCCGCCGCGGTGGCTGCGCGGACGTGCGCTCGGATCTCCTCGGCGTCGTACCGCAGCGCGCCCTTCGTCGTCCGGTCGGCGTACGGCTCGCTCACAGCGGCCGTGTGCGAGCCGAGGCTGCCGTCGCAGATCAGGTCACCCGCAGCGCCGGCCAGGCCGAGCTCGGCGACGACCTCGAACCCGTGCAGTTCGCCCCAGTAGGCGAGCACCGCCGGGCCGGGTTCGCCGGCGGCCAACCTCAACAGCGCTTCCAGGTCGGGCCGGCCGGCCACCTCGGGGCCGCTCATCTCCTGCAGGCACCCGATGCCGAGGGCTGCCGCGCGCTCCCTGGTGGCGCGTTGGGCGGCCCGGCGCTGGGTCGGTGAGATCCCGGCGTACGCCGCCCGCCGTACCGCGTGGTGCGCGTCGAGCCGCACCACGCCCGAGGCGTCGAAGCCCTGCGTGCCGGCCGCCTCCGGAACCGCGGCGAGCAGAGCTGACGAGCACGCCGCCGAGTGTGCGTCGACCCTGGCGAGGTACACAGCGCCGCCGTACGCCGCCCGGTCGAGCTCCTGCCGCGTCGGCGGGCGTTGCTCGGGCCAGAGCGTGTCGTCCCAACCCGAGCCGAGGATGATCCGCCCACGCCCGGTCCGGGCGTGTGCCTCCACCCGGTCGAGCAACTCACGCAGCGACCGGGTTCCGTGCAGGTCCAGGCCGATGAGTGCCAGCCCTGTCGCGGTGGTGTGCACGTGCGCGTCGACAAAGGCCGGCGTGAGGACCGCGCCGGTCAGGTCGACGACGCGGTCGGCCGACGGCTCCTGATCGGCTGCCCCGATCCAGGCGATGCGGTCATCGTGGACGAGCAGCGCCTGCACACCGGCGCGGTACACCGTCCCACCCCGCACTTTGCCTGTCGGGTGGTCGCCGCAGCGGCTGGAATGTCCGATTTGCGGGGCCACCCGACAGGCAAAGTCGTGGGGGTGGGTCATTCCGCGGCCAGTCGCGCTTCGAAGAGCCGGCGTACCCCGGGCTCGGCGCGCAGCAGGTCCAACGCGAGATCGGCGTGGCCGGGAACATAGCCGTTGCCGATCAGCATCGTGACGTCGGCGGCGAGCCCCTCGGCGCCGAGCGCGGCCGCCGCGAACGACGTGGCCATCGAGAAGAAGATCACCGTCCCGCCGTCCCGGGTGGCGAGGACGGCACCGTGCTCACACCCTGGTACGTCGACACACACCACAGTGATGTCGACCGGCTCCCCGATCGCCGCGGCCAGGGCCACCGGGTCCCGGGCGTCGGCGAGCACCACGTCGTCGCAGAGTTGGGCGGCGATCAGTAACTCGCGCTCCTTCTCGTGCGGGACCACACCGATTGTGCGCCCGGCGCCGGCTCGGCGTGCGGCGGCCAGCGCCAGCGAGCCGGACTTGCCGGCCCCCCCGATGACCGCCACCGCTGGCGGGCAAGCTCGGTCGAGGTACCGCCCGACGACACGCGTGGTCAGGGCGGGCGCACCGCACACGTCCATCACCGCGAGCGCCAGCGGAGTCGGGAGGTCGGCGGGCAGTGCCGCCGCGATCGACCTGCCGAAGAGGATGGCGTGCCCGTCACACGGGACCTGCTCGCTGAGGCCGTCCCAGCCGGTGAGAGCGTCGGTGATCACCAGGGGCGTGAGGGTGAGGGACACCAGGGTGGCCACCTGGTCGCCGACCTCGAAGCCGAGCGCGGATTCCGGGCCGACCTGCTCGACCACACCGACAAGCATGCCGCCGGAGCCGGTCACCGGGTTCTGCATCTTGCCCCGGGTGGTGATGATGTCGAGCACCGCCGCGCGCACCGCAGCCCCGTCACCGCCGTGCACCGTCCGGAGCTGGCGGAAGCTCGCGGCGTCCAGGTTGAGTCGCTGTACCCGCACCCGGACCTCGTCGGCGTACAACTCGGGGTCGGCGTGCAGGCGCTCGGCGGCCTGCGGCAGGACACCCGCGGGCCTGACCACGCGGTGCAGACCGATGGGCGAGCCGGTACGCCGAACCGCGTTCATCATGTGGGCTACATCCCTTCTTGCCGAAGATTCTACGGTTCAGGCTTTGTTTGAGAGAAGGTTCTCCCGTAACCTGGATCAGGTCAATCTACCGTGCGGAGGAGCCGACCATGTCCCAGCAGCCCTACGTCTACCGGCGCCGGGAACTGGTCGAGCCCGACTGGCGGCGGCTGCCGGGCTTCGCCGACGCGACGGTCGAGCAGTGGGCCGACCCGCAGTGGCAGCGGGTCAACTGCGTCAAGAACTTGCGCCAGCTGCGTGGCGTGTACGGCGATTTGCTCAGCGAGCGGTTCTACGCCGACGTCGACCGGGACCAGCAGCAGCGGGCGACGATGTCCCTCCTGCTGCCACCTCAGATGCTCAACACGATGGTGCCCGCTGAGGTGCCGTCGACGGAGGCGATGCTCGCCGACCCGGTGCGCCGGTACATGCTGCCGGTCTTCACCGACCGGGCCACCGATTGGCCGAGCCATCCGCACTCCTCGCGAGACTCCCTGCACGAGGCGGAGATGTGGGCGGTCGAGGGGCTCACCCACCGCTACCCGACCAAGGTGCTGGCCGAGCTGCTGCCGACCTGCCCGCAGTACTGCGGGCACTGCACCCGCATGGACCTGGTGGGCAACTCCACGCCGCAGGTGACCAAGCACAAGTTCGAGCTCAAACCGGTGAGCCGGCTCGACGCGATGATCGACTACCTCCGGCGTACCCCCGGTGTCCGTGACGTCGTGGTCTCCGGCGGCGACGTCGGCAACATGCCGTTCAAGAACCTGGAAGCCTTTGTCGGCCGGCTGTTGGAGATCGACACGATCCGCGACATCCGGCTGGCGACCAAGGCGCTGATGGGCTTGCCGCAGCACTGGCTTGCCGACGACGTGGTGGACGGAATGGGTCGACTGGCGGCGACAGCCCGGTCGCGCGGCGTGGCGCTGGCCATCCACACCCACGTCAACGCCGCGCAGTCGGTCACCCCGGCGGTGGCACGCGCGGCCCGCGCCATGATCGCCGCCGGCGTCCGCGACGTGCGAAACCAGGGGGTGCTCCTCAAGGGTGTGAACACCACCAGCGAGCAGCTGCTCGACCTGTGCTTCGCGCTGCAGGACGAGGCCGGAATCCTGCCGTACTACTTCTACCTCTGCGACATGATCCCGAACGCCGAGCACTGGCGGATCTCCGTCGACGAGGCGCAGCGGCTGCAGCACTCGATCATGGGCTACCTACCGGGCTTCGCGACGCCGCGGCTCGTCTGTGACGTGCCCTACGTCGGCAAGCGGTGGGTGCACCAGCTCGAGGAGTACGACCGGGAGCGCGGGATCTCGTACTGGACGAAGAACTACCGCACCGGCATCGAGCTGAGCGACCCGGACGCGCTGACCCGAAGGTACGAGTACTACGACCCGATCCAGTCGCTGCCTGCGTCGGGTCAGGCCTGGTGGCTCGAGCGGGCCGGCACCGAGTCGGAGCTGGCGATGGCACAGGCCAACAGCGCGGCCCGCGCCTCCCAGCGGGCGGCCGCTGCCCTGGTCGGTAGCCACTAGCACCGACCGGCGCGCCGGCATGCAGCAGCAGGGCCTTCACGACTGTCAGAGTACGGGAGCCTACGGCGCGACACCGGCCTGAGCTGCACAGCGAATCGTGCCTGTGGACAACCGTCGAGTGGCACCCAGATTGGGCGGTCAGCCGGCGGGGTCGGGTAGCGCGTCAGCTGTCGCTGTCGCTCACGCACCAAGCCCGAATAGGAGCGGCACCGTGGACCTCGAGCTTCTCAGGCGCCTTGGCCCAGGTTGCGCATGAGCCCGCCGTCCATCACGAACGTCGCGCCGGTGACGTAATCGGCGTCGCTGGACGCGAGGAAGACCGCCAGCCGGGCGATCTCGACCGGCTCGGCCGCCCGTTTCCACGGGATGCTCTGGACCTGCTCCTCCAGCAGCTCCGGATCGTCGATCGCCGGCTGATTGAACGGCGTGAGCACCATGCCGGGAGCGAGGCTGTTGACGTTGATCTTCAGCGGTGCGAGCTCCAACGTGAGCGTTCGAGTCAGCATCCGTACGGCGCCCTTGGAGCAGTCGTAGTCCGCACCCCCGGCATTGGGGATGTCCTCGTGTACGGACGTCACATTGATGATCTTTCCTCCGCCGCCTGCGGCCTTGCGCGACCGCACGAAGCGGCGGCAACAGAAGAACGGTCCATAGACGTTCGTGCGGATCGCCCGGTCCCACGTCTCGGTGTCCAGCTCGGCCACCTCCTTGCCGGAAGCGTCGACACCGGCGTTGTTCATCAGGATGTCCAGCGTCCCGAAAACTTCGACGGCCTGGTCGAACATCGCCTCGACCTGCTTCTCGTCGCTGATGTCGGCCTGTACGACGACGGCTCGTCGGCCGGTTGCCTCGACTTCGGCTCGGGTGTGGGCCGCGCCGTCGGCGTCGTTGAGATAGTGCACGACGATGTCGGCGCCCTCCTTGGCGAACTCGATGGCCGTGGCCTGCCCGATGCCGGAGTCCGAACCGGTGATCAGCGCTGTCTTGCCGTGCAGCCGTCCTGTGGTCATTGCGTTACTCCTCCGATGGTGTCGCTGGTGGCTTGGGTGATGCGCCAGGCCGCATTGATCAGCCCGACGTGGGAGAAGGCCTGCGGGAAGTTGCCGAGTAGCTCCCCGCTGTCGGGATCGGCCTCCTCAGCGAGCAGCCCCAGGTCGTTCGCATGCCCGGTGGCTCGGTCGAACCACACAGTCGCCCGCTCGACCTCGCCGGCGAGGGCTAGGCATTCGACCAGCCAGTAGGTGCAGATGAGGAAGCCGCTCGGGTCGCTGGGCCAGCGCCGTACCAGTCCGACGCCGCCCAGCTCACGCTCGACCGTGTCGATTGTCGCCCGCATCCGATCGTCGGTCGCGGGCAGGAATCCGACGATCGGCAGCAGCAGAACGGAGGCGTCGAGGTCGTCGGAGTCGAACGCGCCGGAGTAGGCGCCGGCCCGGTCGCTCCAGGCCTGCTCGAGCACTGTTGCACGCACATCGTCCCGCGCGCTCGCCCAACGCCTCGGATCGGCCCCGGGCCCCAGCCGCGGCGCCAGACGAACCGCGCGGTCCAAGGCCACCCAGCACATCACCTTGGACGACACGTACTGCCGGAGCTGGTCCCGGGCTTCCCACATGCCCGCGTCCGGTTCTGCCCAGCCGCTGCTGGCCCGGTCGGCCAGGGTCACCAGCATCTCCTGCACCGGGCCGTCGAGCTCGCCCAGGGAATCCTGGAGCAGGTGGGCGGCGTCCAGCACCTCACCGAGGACGTCCAGCTGCACCTGCTTCCACGCCTTGTTTCCTATCCGCACGGGCCTGCTGTCGCGGTAGCCGGAGAGGTGCTCCAGGACGTGCTCGGTGAGGTCGCGCTCGCCCTCAACGCCGTACATGATCTGGATGAGCTCGTCACCGATCCGGCCGGCGGCGGTGGAGAACCAGTCGAAGAGCCGGCTTGGCTCATCCGGGCAGGCGGCGATCCACAACGAGTGGATCGTCAGGCTGAGGTCGCGGAGCCAGGCGAAGCGGTAGTCGAAGTTGAGCTCGCCGCCCATCAGCTCCGGCAACGACGTCGTCGCGGCGGCGACGATGGCTCCGGAGGGTGCAAAGGTGAGTCCCTGCAGCACCAGGGAGCTGCGACGTACCTCGTCCGGGTAGCGCCCGTCGTAGCCGATGTGCAGTGCCGCCCAGGACTCCCACCCTGCGAGCGTGTCCTCGACAGCGGCCTCGGTGTGTGTCGGGGCGGGGTCGAAGGCGGGCGAGTATCCCAGCTGCAGTTCAAGCCTGTCCTCCGCTGCCACGTGAAACTCCGCACTGACTGCGCCGTCCGCGCAGGACAGCGGCACCCGGCTGGTCAGGACGAGCCGGACCGGTCCGCCGCGCGCCTCCACGCCGTGCGGAACCGGCCGCAGGTTCGGCTGGGTTCGCCCGTACTCCATCCGTGGCACGAACGTGCTCACCATGTCGACGACCCCGGAGCGGCCCTGCACCGTCCGCAACAGCACGTGTGGGCTGCGCAGACCGATGTCGTGCCCGCGGGCGCCCGGCTCGAAGGACAGCGCGTCGGTTACCGACACCTCGCCGGCCGCAGTACGGAAGGTCGTTCGCAGAACTAGGCTGTCGCCGACATAGTGGCGCTCGGACTGGAAGTCCTCAACCGGGTGGAGAGACCAGTGGCCGGCCGCTGGGTCGAGCAACCGGCCGAACACCGACGGGGAGTCGAACCGCGGAACGCACCACCAGTCCACCGAACCATCGCTGCTGATCAGCGCCGCACTGTGACAGTCGGACAGGAAGCCGTAGTCGGCGATCGGCGGTTGGCGCCCCACAGCGCGGTGCGAGTCGGGCACACCTCAACGTAGCCGGATCGAGGTGATCCGGCCGGGTGAAAACCGGTCCGGCTCGCAACTAGGACTCAGCCGGCGGGGTCGGGGGGTCGGCCGGCTGCTGGCGCGCGGTAACCATCGTCCGGTCCCGGGCGACCTTGGCGTCGATCAAGGCGGCTTCGGCCTGGGTCGGCGCCGTGCCACCCATCTCCGCCGGCAGCCACCACAGGTCACCCGGCTTGTCCGGGGGGTCGGGGTAGCGGGTGAGGGTGTCGGCCAGCAACTCACTCATCCGCGTGTGCAGCCGCAGCGTGAGCGAACCCGCCTTCTCCCCCGGCTCGGGCCGGATCGGCTCCCCGACGGTGATCATGATCGTGCGCCGGCGTCGCAGGCTTCGATGCCCGCCCTTGGTGAGGATCCGCTGCCCGCCCCACGTCACCATCGGGATGAGCGGTACCGACGCCTCCATCGCCATCCGGGCGGCGCCGAGCTTGAAGCTCTTGAGCGTGAAGGACCGGCTGATCGTGGCCTCGGGAAAGAGCCCGACCACCTCACCGGCGCGCAGCACGAGGACCGCGTCGGCGAAGGCCTGGGCCCCGGCGCTGCGGTCGACGGGGATGTGGTGCATGCCTCGCATCAGCGGACCGGAGAACCGGTTCTTGAACACGACGTCCTTGGCCATGAAGCGGACCAGACGACCCGAGGGCTGTGCGGCGAAGCCGCAGATGGTGAAGTCGAGATAGCTGACGTGGTTGCTCGCGAGGACCGCGCCGCCGGTTCGCGGAATGTGCTCGGCACCGACGACCTGCCAGCGCAGCCCGAGCAGCCGGAACACGATCCTCGCCAGCCCGATCACCGCCGGGTACACCCGATCCTTCACCGGGCTGACCCTAGCGGCAGCGAGAGGACGCCTCAGCTGAGCGGACGATCTTCGTACGGGATGGACAGCACCACCGTGGTGTGGGTGGACACGTTCGCCGCGGCCCGGATGTCTTGCAGCAACGCCTCCAGCGCGACCGGGCTCGCGACCCGCACCTTGAGGATGTAGCTCTCCACGCCGGCCACGGAGTAACAGGCCTCGATCGAGGGGAGGTGGGCCAGCCGGTCCGGTGCGTCATCCGGTGCGGAGGGATCGTTCGGATGAATCGACACGAACGCGGTGAGCGGCAGGCCGAGGGCGTCCGGGTCCACGCGGGCGGCGTACCCGCGGATGGCTCCGCGGGCCTCCAACCGGCGCACCCGCTGGTGCACCGCCGAGACCGACAACCCCACCCGCTCGGCCAGATCGGTGTAGCTGACCCGCCCGTCCTCGCTGAGGACGCGCACGATCCGGCGGTCCGTGTCCTCCATGCTCAGCCGGGCAGTACGACGAGGTCGCGGCCGACGACGTTGAGCGGGTCGGCGCCGGTCGCGGCGCAGACCACGATGTCCTCGATCCGCGCGCCGTGACGGCCGGGCAGGTAGATCCCCGGCTCGATCGAGAACGCCATGCCGGCCTGCAGCGGCTCGGTGTTCCCGGCCACGATGTAGGGCTCCTCGTGCCCCTCCAGGCCGATCCCGTGTCCGGTGCGGTGAATGAAGAACTCGCCGTACCCGCCCGCTGTGATGACGTCACGGGCGGCAGCGTCGACCTCGTGCGGCGTCACGCCCGGGCGGACCGCGGCCGTGCTGGCCCGCTGGGCCGCGAGGAGTACCGCGTAGTAGTCGGCGACCTCGGCCGGTGTCCGGCCACCGCACACGTAGGTCCTCGTGTTGTCCGAGCAATACCCCTCGGCCGTCGTACCGCCGATGTCGACCACCACCACGTCACCGGCCTGTACCACGCGGTCGGAGAGCTCGTGGTGCGGACTGGCGCCGTTGGGACCCGAGCCCACGATGGTGAAGTCGGCGCTGACGTGCCCCTCGGTGAGGATCGCCGCGGCGATGTCCCGACCGACCTCGCGTTCGCTGCGCCCGACCCGCAGCCACTCACCCATCCGCGCATGCACCCGGTCGATCGCCTGCCCGGCCCGGCGCAGCGCCTCGATCTCCGCGGGGCTCTTGACCATCCGCAGTTCGCGCAGCACCGATCCGGCGAGGGTGAGTTCGGCGCCCGGCAGGGCCCCCCGCAGCCGCAGCGCCTGCTCCGCCCACGTCCGGTTCCCGACGGCCACCCGATCCGGCGACCGGCCCAGCGCGGAACGCAGGTGAGCCGCGACGACGGCGTACGGGTCGTCGGTCTCCGGCCAGCCGACGACGTCGAGGTCGAGGGCACCGGCGGGCGAGGCGTCGACCATCGCCCGCTCCAGCACCGGTACGACGAGCAGCGGGTCGCCTTCAGCGGGCAGCACCAGGCAGGTCAGCCGCTCGGTGGCGTGGGCGTTGTAACCGGTGAGGTAGCGCAGGTCGGCGCCTGGTGTCATGAGCAGGGCGTCGACGCCTGCTCGCCGCGCCGCCTCGCGGGCGGTCGGCAGCCGATCGTCCGGGTAGAGCGGTCCCATGACCGATAACCCTAGCCACCGCCGCGATGATCATGGGTTTGGCCGCCCCTGACCGGCAGAACCCCATGATCATCAACCAAGATGGGCGGATGACCTTGATGCTGCTGGACGCCGCGAGCATGTACTTCCGCGCGTACTTCGGCGTACCGGAGAGCGTGACAGCCCCGGACGGTACGCCGGTCAACGCGATCCGCGGATTCCTTGACATGACCGCCCGCCTGGTCTCCGCCCGGCGGCCCACCCACCTCGTGGCCTGCCTGGACGAGGACTGGCGGCCGGCGTTCCGGGTGGCGGCGATCCCGTCGTACAAGGAGCACCGGCTGGCCCCGGGCTCGCCCGATGCCGAGGCGACCCCTGACACGCTGGCCCCTCAGGTGCCGATCCTGCTCGACGTGCTTGCTGCCATGGGGGTCGCCTGCGCCGGCTCGCCCGGGTTCGAGGCCGACGACGTGATCGGGACGCTGGCGGCGGCCGCCACCGATGCGGTGGAGGTGGTGACCGGGGACCGGGACCTGTTCCAGCTGGTCCGGGACGAACCGCCGATCCGGATCCTGTACATCGCCCGGTCGGTGGCGAAGCTGGAGATCCTCGGCCCCGCGGAGGTGGCGGCGAAGTACGGCATCCCCGGCGGTGCCTACGCCGACTACGCAGCGCTGCGCGGCGACCCGAGCGATGGCCTGCCGGGCGTGCCGGGCGTCGGTGACAAGACCGCGGCGGCCCTGATCACGGCGTTCGGCAGCCTTGAGCGGCTGCTCGCGTCGCTGGACGCGACCGAGGCGACCCGAACGCTGTCCGGCGTGTCGCCATCGGTGCGCGCGAGACTGCGGGCGGCCAGGGACTACCTCGACGTCGCACCGGCCGTGGTGCAGGTTCGCCAGGACGTACCGGTACGCCGGGATCTGCGCACCGAATTGCCCTCGGCGCCCCGCGACCCCGAGGCACTCCTGGACCTGTCCGACCGGTGGGGCCTGGAATCCAGCGTCGGGCGGCTACTGCAGGCCTGTGAGTCGGTGCGTCAGGCCTCGGACCACATGTAGTCGCCGTCGTCGCTGGTGATCTCCACGTCGAGTTGGACCGTGTCACCCTCGTCAGTGGTGCCCTCGCAGCTGAACGTCTCGCCGCTGACCACCTCCTGCTCCGCGGGGCAGGTCACGTCGATCGGAAGACCGAACTCGTCCTCGTACTGCTGGGAGATGTCGTCGGCGACGGCCGCTTCGTCGAAATAGGTCGAGCCCAGGCCGATCGGTGAACCAGGCAGGAGCAGGAGCAGCGCTACGACGATCACCACGAGCAGAGCCACAATGCCCGCGATCAGCGGCGTCTTGCTCTTCTTCTTCGGTGCGCCGCCGGAGCCCCCGGCCCAATCGGACTGACCGCCGTAGGGCGGCTGGCCGTAGGGAGCCTGCTGCTGCGGCTGCCCGTACGTCGGCTGCTGGTATCCGGGCTGCCCGTAGCTGGGCGGCGACTGTTGCTGGCCGTACCCGGGGCTGTTGAACTGTTGGGTCGGTTGGGCCGGCTCGCCGTAGGACGGCTGCTGCCCGCCCGGCGAGCCGTAGGAGGGCTGCGACGGTTGCGCGGGCTGCTGGCCGTATGAGGGCTGGGCGGGCTGGCCGTACGACGGTTGCGACGACTGGCCACCGCCGTACGGGCTCGGAGTCCCCGACCCGGAGCCGCCGCCCTGCCCGTACGGGTACGGCGGGTTGCTGGACTGCTGCCGATAGGGGTCGGCAGACCCGGAATCGGGCTGGTTGGCCGGCTGCTGCCCGTATGGGTTGCGCCCTTCGCCGCCCGACGGAGGTGTGCTCATCTGGACTCTCCCGTGCTCGATTTCGCGGTGCCGCTGGGTGCGGCGCTGTGCCGCAGGACCCGCAGCGTGTGCATTCTGCCAGAGGATGCGCCCGAACACGCCGTGGAGGCGTGGCAAATCGCGGGTCGTTGCCGCATTCAGCCGACTCCGGTCTGGGCGACGACACCGCGGCGGACGGCGGTGATGGCCTCGCGGGCCGTGGCCGCGACCGACCGCGCCGTCGTTGCGGCGGTCCGGCCCTCGACGGGCCCGACGGGCTCGCCGGGCGCGGCGGTCCGGCCGTCGCCGGCCTTGGCGATCTGGTCGAGGAGATCCAGCAGCTGGCGGCACCACCGGACGAAGTCGCCGGCAGCGAGGTCCTGCCCGGACTCGGTGAGTCCCAAGAGAACCCGGTCGAGCGGCTCGCCGCTCGCCCATCGGTACGCCGGCCAGCAGAAGCCGAGGTCCGGCTCGCGGGTCAGCTGGAGCCGGTGGGTGCTCTCGGCCGCCTCCAGGTCGGCCCAGAGCGACACGGTCTGGGCGAGTGCCTGCCGCACCGCGCCCTCGGGTATCCGCGCGGTCTCGCTCTCGCCGGTACGCGACTCGTAGAGCACGGCGGACACGACCGCGGCGAGCGCCGGGGGGTCCAAGCCCACCCAGATGCCCGCACGCAGGCACTCGGCGACGAGCAGGTCGCTCTCCGACCAGATCCTGGACAACGCCTTGCCGGAGTCGGTGACGGTGTCTCCGGCCAGGTAGCCGCGTTCCTCCAGCAGAGCACAGACCCGGTCGAAGGCCAGACCGATCGAGTGCGTCTTGCCCTGGACCCGCCGGCGCAGCGCCTCGGTCTCCCGCTCGAGCCGGTCCCACCGCTGCGCCCACCGCGCGTGCTCTTCCCGCTCGGGACAGGCGTGGCACGGGTGCGAGCGCAGGTCTGCCCGCAGCCGGGCCAACTCAGCGTCGTCGGCGGCCGCGGAGCGGCCCTTCTTCCGCGGGCCGAGGTCGGCTGCGATCCGCGCGTTGCGCAGGCTGGCCGCCAGATCCCTGCGGGCCTGCGGCGAACGGTGGTTGAAGTGCTTCGGTACGGCGAGGCGGGTCAGTACCTGCACCGGCGACGGGAAGTCCGCCGAACTCAGCCGCCCGGCCCAGCGCTGCTCGGTCAGCACCAGCGGTCGTGGCTCACCAAGAACGGCGCCGCCGGGATCCAGTACCACCGCCAGCCCCTGCCTCCGCCCGGCGGGGACGCGGATGACATCGCCCGTACGCAGCGCCTCCAACGACTCCAGCGCCTTGGAGCGGCGGCGGGTGGCTCCCTCCCGGGACAGCAGCGACTCGCGTTCCTTGATGCTCCGGCGCAGTTCGGCGTACCTGCCGAAATCCCCCAGCTTGCAGCGCATCGCCTCGGCGTACCCCTCGAGAACCTCGGTGTTGCGCTGCACCTGCCGGGCCAGGCCGACCACCGACCGGTCGGCCTGGAACTGCGCGAAGGAGGACGCCAGCAGCTGGCGGGCGGCGGCACGGCCCACCTGGCCGACCAGGTTGACCGCCATGTTGTACGACGGCCGAAACGACGAGCGCAGCGGATAGGTCCGGGTCGAGGCCAGGCCGGCGACGAGGCCGGGATCGACGCCGGGCGCCCACTGCACTACCGCGTGCCCCTCGATGTCGATACCTCGCCGTCCGGCCCGGCCGGTGAGCTGCGTGTACTCGCTAGCCGTGATGTCAGCATGGGTCTCGCCGTTGAACTTCACCAGCCGTTCCAGCAGGACCGACCGGGCGGGCATGTTGATACCGAGCGCCAGCGTCTCGGTGGCGAAGACAACCTTCACCAGGCCCTCGAGGAAGAGTTTCTCCACCGTCTCCTTGAACGTCGGGATCAGGCCGGCGTGATGCGCAGCCACGCCGCGTTCCAGGCCGTCGCGCCAGTCCCAGTAGCCGAGGACGTGCAGGTCTTCCGCCGCAATCTCCGCGCAGTGCTCCTCGACGATGGTCCGGACGCGCTTGCGCTCGGTGTCGTCGTTGAGCCGCAGTCCTGCGGTCAGGCACTGCCCGACGGCGGCCTGGCAGCCGGCCCGGCTGAAGACGAAGACGATGGCTGGCAGCAGTCCCTCGTGGTCCAGCCGGCCGATCACGTCGGGTCGCGGTGTCGGCCGCCGGCGCACCGGACGGGGGCCGCGGTGGTCCTCGCGCCAGCGTGATTCCGTGCGCCGTTCCTGCTCCCGGACGAATCGGGCCAGCTGCGGATCGACGTCGTGTGAGCCGTGCCGGGCGAAGAGATCGAAGATTCGGGTGCCGACCATCATGTGCTGCCACAGTGGGACCGGCCGGTGCTCGCTCACCACGACCTGGGTGTCCCCGCGGACGGTGACCAACCAGTCCGCGAACTCCTCGGCGTTGCTGACCGTCGCCGACAGGGAAATCAGTGTGACAGACGCCGGCAGGTGGATGATCACCTCCTCCCACACTGCGCCGCGGAAGCGGTCGGCGAGGTAGTGCACCTCGTCCATGACGACGTAGCCGAGGCCGGTCAGGGCCGTCGACCCGGCGTAGAGCATGTTCCGGAGCACCTCGGTGGTCATCACGACCACCGGGGCGTCCCCGTTGATGGCGTTGTCGCCGGTCAGCAGGCCGACGTTCGCGGGGCCGTGCCGCGCGCGCAGGTCGGCGTACTTCTGGTTCGACAGCGCCTTGATCGGCGTGGTGTAGAAGCACTTTCGACCGGCCTGCAGCGCGAGGGCTACGGCGAACTCCCCGACCACCGTCTTGCCCGCTCCGGTGGGAGCGGCGACGAGGACGCCGGAACCGTCCTCCAGGGCCTCGCACGCGCGCACCTGGAAGTCGTCGAGCACGAAACCGACCTCCCCGGCGAACCGGGCCAGTTCCGGGTAGGCGCCTCGCCGGGCGGCGGCGGCGTACCGCTCGGCAGGACTGCTCATGCCACCCACGCTAACCCGCACGGTCCCGCTGGAGACTTCCCCGCCTCCGGCGCCTCTCCCCCCGGCGCCCCTCCCCGGCGATCATGAAGATGTGTGGCCCGATTCGTCCGATGCGCGGGGCTCAGGACGGCTCGCGGGCTCAGGACGGAGCGATCACCCGGAGCATCCCCGGGCGGCAGACCAGGTCCAGCGGCAGCGCGCCGACCGGCTCCCCATCGGCGTACGCCGTCACACCCGGCGCATCCAACCTGAGCGCGCTGACGCGGTGCCGGGAGACCGCCGGGTGATCGAGGTGGTCGC
>JACCZY010000064.1 GCA_013695685.1 Geodermatophilaceae bacterium
GGACTGCCGCGGAGCTGACCGATGACGTGGCCGCGGCGGCAGGCTGGCTCGGCCCGCGGCTCGCGGCGGCGCGATCACAGGTGCACGGGCAACCGCGCGTGGCGGTCTGCGTCGCCGATCCCGCCGACCAGCTCCGCTGGGCGCTTGCGGCGGACTGGATCGGCGCCGCGGCGGCGGTGCTGGACGTCCGCTGGCCGCCGGTTGTCCTGGCCGCCGCCCTGGAGGAGGTCCAGCCGGATCTCGTGGTGCGGCACGGTCCGGACCGAGCCGGCCGGCCGCATACGGGTGCGCCGGCCGCGGTTCAGGAGCACCACATTGGCTGGATCTCGCTGACGTCGGGAACGTCTGGCCCGCCGCGGGCGCTGGGCCGGACCCGACAGTCGTGGATCGCGAGCTTTCCGGCCCTTTCCCACCTCACCGGGCTGTCGGCAGCGGACACGGTCCTCGTCCCCGGCCCGCTCAGCTCGTCGATGTTCGCGTTCGCGGCGTTTCATGCGCTGGCGGTAGGCGCCCGGGTCCGGCTGCTGCCCGGCTGGCGGCCGGCGCTCGCTGCTGGCGCGCAGATCACCGTTGCCCAGCTGGTGCCGACGATGCTCGCCGACCTGCTCGACCAGGCCGGCCAGTCGGACCTGCGCCCGCGGGTCGTCGTGACCGCCGGCGCGAAGCTGCAGCCCGATCTGGAACGACGGGTCCGGGCGGCCTGGCCACAGACACACGTCGTGGAGTACTACGGCTCCGGCGAGCAGAGCTTCGTCACAGCGCGGGTCGGTGGCGATCCCGGTACGGTCGGGCGGCCGTTCCCCGGCGTACAGGTGGAGATCCGCGACGACAACGGTCACCGGTTGCCGACCGGAGAGTCCGGGGTGATCTGGACCCGCAGCCCGTACGCCGCCGTCGGCTACCTGGACGAGACGCCGGGCCGGTTCCGTCAAGTGGGGGGCTGGGTCAGTGTCGGCGACCGCGGCCGGCTCGACGGGGCCGGCGTCCTCACCCTGCTCGGACGGGACCGGATCGCCACCGGCGGTGCGAGCGTGGATCCGGCTGCCGTGGAGGCCGTGCTCCGGGTCGCACCGAGCGTGCGCGACGTGGTGGTCCTCGGCCTGCCGCACCCGCGGCTGGGTGAGGTGGTCGCGGCGGTGGTCGAGTGCCGCACGGACTGCCGGCTGAGCTCGCTGCGGCGGTACGCCCGCGATAACCTCGCCGAGGCGCAGCGACCGCGCAGGTGGTACGCCGTCGAGCACCTGCCACGCACCGGCAGTGGCAAGCCCGCTCGGGCCGAGGTTCTCGACGCGGTCCAGGAGGGCAGGCTGCTGCCTCTATCGTGACTGCCTGATGGACGAGCTCAGCCCGGTGGTCGTGGCGGCCCGGCGTACCCCCTTCGGCAGGTCCGGAGGGGCTCTGCGCGACGTGCCCGTGGAGGAGCTCACCGCAGCGGTGCTGCGGGCGGTCCTTGCCGACACCGGTGCGGACCCCGCGTACGTCGACGAGGTGATCCTCGGCAACGTCATGGGGCCCGGCGGCAATCCGGCGCGCGTGGCCGCCCTGGCCGCGGGGCTCGGTGAGTCGGTGAGCGGCCTCACGGTGGACCGGCAATGCGGCAGCGGTCTGGAGGCGATCACGCTGGCCGCCACCAGCGTCCGCGCCGGCCGGGCCGGGCTGGTCCTAGCCGGCGGGGCGGAGAGCGCGAGCACGGCACCGCTGCGCGCGACCCGACCGGCACCGGGTGCAGCGCCGCGGTTCTACGACCGGGCTCCGTTCGCGCCAGCGGGGTACGACGACCCGGACATGGGCGCCGCCGCTGACCACGTCGCGGGGATGGCCGGGATCACGCGCGACCGCCAGGACCGGTACGCCGCGGCCAGCCACGCCCGTGCGATCGCGGCCGCCGACGCGGGTCGCTTCGCGGCCGAGCTCGTGCCGCTGCCGGCGCTGGCGGGCGACGAGCGACCCCGCCGCGGGTTCACCCCCGAGCGGTTGGCCCGCTTCCCTCCCGCATTCACCCAGGGGGGTACGGCGACGGCGGCGAACTCGTGCGGGGTCAACGACGGCGCGGCTGTGGTCGCCGTCGTACCGGAAGGGCTGCGCCGCGGCCGGCCCGGACTGCGGATCGTGGACTGGGTCTGCGCGGGCGTGCCCTCCGGGGAGCCGGGCCTCGGTCCGGTGCCCGCCGTACGACGCCTGCTCGAGCGGACCGGCGTCGGAGTCGACGACATCGGCGTCGTGGAGTTCACCGAGGCCTTCGCCGGGCAGGTGCTGGTCTGCCTCGACGCGCTCGGCATCGACGAGTCGCGGGTGTGCCCGGACGGCGGTGCGATCGCGCTGGGTCACCCCTGGGGTGCCTCCGCGGCGGCGCTGGTGGTCCGGCTGTTCTCCCAGCAGGTGCGGGCCGAGGGTCCGCGACTGGGGCTGGCGACGTGCGGCATCGGCGGCGGCATGGGCATCGCCGTCCTGCTGGAGCGGGTCGGATGATCACGGTCGAGGGTGTCTCGCACCGGCTCGGGGAACGGCGTGCGCTCGACCGGGTGACGGTGAGCTTCGCCGAGCACCGGGTGGGGGTGATCGGAGCGAACGGCTCGGGCAAGAGCACGTTCGCCCGGCTGCTCAACGGGCTGATCGTGCCCGACTCCGGCCGGGTCACCGTCGACGGCCTGTCCACGGCCCGCGACGGGAGGGAGATACGCCGCAAGGTCGGCTTCGTCTTCACCGACCCGGACGCGCAGATCGTGATGCCGACGGTGGCCGAGGACGTGGCGTTCGGACTGCGCCGCTCCGGGCTGCCCAGGGCCGAGATCGCCCGGCGGGTCACCGAGGTACTCGCCCGCTTCGGGCTGGCTGGCTTCGGCGACCGCCCGGCGCACCTGCTCTCCGGCGGCGAGAAGCAGCTGCTGGCCCTGTGCTCGGTGCTCGTCACCGAGCCCGCGACGGTGGTCTGCGACGAACCGACCACACTGCTCGACCTGCGCAACGCCCGGTTGATCGGGCAGCTGCTCGTCGGGCTACCGCAGCGGCTGGTGCTGGTCACCCACGACCTGGTGATGCTCGCCGACTTCGACCGGGTGCTCGTTTTCGACGACGGCCGGTTGGTCGCGGACGGCGTACCCGCCGTCGCGGCCGCGCACTACCGGGAGCTGATGCGGTGACCACCGTCGGCCTCTACCACCCCGGTACGTCGGTGCTGCACCGGCTGCCGGCCGGCGCGAAGCTCGCCGGCCTGGCCGCAGGGATCACCGTGCTGCTGCTGCTCGAGGACCTGCGGTGGCTCGGGGCGGCGGCCACCGCGATCGTTGTCCTCCATGCCGTGGCGCGGGTTCCCGCGCGGCTCGCCATCGCGCAGGTGCGGCCGCTCCTGTGGTTCGTCATCTTCCTGCTCGCCGTGCAGCTGCTGCTCACCGACTGGCAGGGCGCGCTGTCGGTGGTGCTGACCCTGGTGCTCAGCGTCGCGCTGGCCGGCCTCGTCACGCTGACCACCCGGGTCAGCGCGATGCTTGACGTGGTGGAGTCGCTGCTCGGGCCGCTGCGGCGGGTCGGCGTACGCCCGGACCGGGTCGGGCTGGTGCTGGCGCTGACGGTCCGCGGCGTACCGGTCATCGCGGGTATCGCCGGGACGGTGCGCGACGCGCACCGGGCTCGCGGCGCCACATTGCGGCCGTGGGCGCTGCTCGTACCGGTGCTCGTGCGGGTGCTGCGACACGCCGACGCACTGGGGGATGCGCTGGCCGCCCGCGGCGCCGACGACGACGCCGATGTCGCCGCACCCCCGCGATCATGAAGATGCGGACACCGGGATAGGGATGAACCGGACGAATCGGGCCACACATCTTCATGATCGCCGGAGGTGTGCCCGGGGGTACTGTCGACGCCCTCAGGCGGGCTCGCGCAGGCGCTGGCTGATCACGCCCGTGATGCCGTCACCGCGCATGCTGACGCCGTAGAGCGCGTCGGCGATCTCCATCGTGCGCTTGTGATGGGTGATGACGATGAGTTGACTGGCCTCGCGCAGCTCGTCGATCAGGCCGAGCAGCCGGCCCAGATTGATGTCGTCGAGGGCAGCCTCGACCTCGTCGAGAACGTAGAACGGCGAGGGCCGGGCCCGGAAGATCGCGACGAGCAGCGCCACCGCGGTCAGCGACCGCTCGCCGCCGGACAGCAGTGACAGCCGCTTCACCTTCTTGCCGGGCGGGCGGGCTTCGATCTCCACGCCGGTGGCCTGCAAATCGTCGGGGTCGGTGAGGACGAGCTTGCCCTGACCACCGGGGAACAGGGTGGCGAAGACGGTCTCGAACTCCCGGGCGGTGTCGGCGAACGCCGCGGCGAAGACGTCGTGGATGCGTTCGTCGACCTCGCGGACGACAGTCATCAAGTCCCGCCGGGTCGCCTTGAGATCCTCCAGTTGTGCGGCGAGAAAGGCGTGCCGCTCCTCCAGCGCGGCGAACTCCTCCAGCGCCAGCGGGTTGACCCTTCCGAGCAGCGCAAGATCCCGTTCGGCCCTGGCGGCTCGACGCTCCTGGGTGGGCCGGTCGTACGGCGCCGGCTGCGGCGGCTCAGCGCTCTCGGCGCCCTCGGCCTCGGCGGCAGCGAGCGCGGCCGCCGGCGCAGGCACCGGCACCAGCACATGGGGTCCGTACTCGCCGACCAGCGTGTCGACGTCGACGCCGTACTCCTCGGCGGTACGCAACTCCAGCTGCTCGATCCGCAGCCGCTGCTCCGCCCGCGCGACCTCGTCGCGGTGAACCGCATCGGTCAGTCGCTCCAGCTCAGCAGTCAGTTCCCGCAGCCGCACGCGCAGGGCGAGCTGTTCGCCCTCGCGGGCAACCCTGGACTCGGCGATGGCATCCCGCTCCGCGACAGCGGTCTCAACAGAGGCTGCGATTGCGACCAGCGTCGCCTGCGCGATCTCCGCGACACTCTGTGCGACCCGGGCACCGCGTGCCCGGGCCTGCCGGTTGGCCTCCAGCCGCTGCCGGGCCTGCCGCTCCTGCTCAGCCGCCCGGCGCAACGACTCGGCCCGCCCGTGCAGCGCCCGGACCCGTTCCTCCGCCGTCCGGACGGCCAGCCTGGCCTCCATCTCGTGCTGGCGGCGGGTGGCCACCGCTGCCTGCAGGCGGTCGCGTTCCTCGGTCGACGGCTCCTCGTGCTCGGGCACGGCTTCGGCGGCGAGCAACCGCTCCTCGAGCGCGGACAGCCCGGCCAGGTCACGATCACGCGCCTGCTCAGCCTCTTCCCTGGCGCGCGCTATCCGCTCGGCCTCGGCGCCGGCCGAGCGGGCGGCGGCCCCGAGCTGACCAAGCTCTTCGGCGACCGCGGACATCTTGGCGTCGGACTCGTTCAGCGCGGCGAGAGCCCGCTCGACCTCTGCCGAGCGCTCCTGCGCCTGGGAGCGGCTCGTCTCCAACTCAGCACCCAGCCGCTCGCAGCGCTCCTCGGCCAGATCCAGCTGTCGCTGGGCATCTTCGACGGCCGCCTGCACCTCGATCACGCTGGGTGCGCTGGCCGAACCGCCGACCGCCCAGCGGCAGCCGATCAGGTTCCCGTCGGCGGTGACGGCACGCACGTCGGGCTGGGCCTCGACCAGAACCAGCGCCTGGTCGAGGTCGTCCACGAAGGCGACCAGGATCAACGCCTGCTCCAGCGCCGACCGCAGGGGTTCGGGGGCACGGACGTGATCCAGCGCCCACGACGCGCCGGCCGGCAGTCGCGGCCGGCCCGCTGGCTCGGCCCCTGCCTCGGCCCCGGAGCAGATGACAATGCTCGCCCGACCGCCGTCCTCCGACGTCAGCAGGCGGATCGCGCCGGCGGCGGCGGATGGGCTGGCAACCGCGACCGCATCGGCCATGGTGCCGAGGGCGGCGACGAGCGCCGCTTCCCGGCCGGGTTCCACCTGGAGCAGGGCGGCTATCGAGCCGAGCAGACCGGGAACCCGATCGGCAGCGGCAAGCAGGGCGCCGGCGCCGTCCTTGCGGCGCAGCCCTATCGCGAGGGCGTCACGCCGCGCCAACCCCGATGCGCGGTCCCGCTCGACTTCATGCTCGGCCTCGGCGAGTTCGCGCACCTGCCGGGCCGCCGCTTCGTACCCCACCACCGCCGCTTCGTGCCGCGCGTCGAGCCCGAGTTCGGAGTTGTCCAGCGCGCCGACCTCGGTCTGCAGGACATCGAAGCGGGCACCGGCGACGACGGCGCGCGAGCGCGCCTCGGACAGCGCACCGGTCAGCCGGGCGATCTCGTCAGCCGCGGCAGCCGAGCGGGTACGCAGCGCGTTGACCTGCCCCGTCAGCCTGGCCCGACCTTCACGGCGGTCGGCCACAGCCCGCACCGCTGCCACCAGGGCTTTCTCGGCTGCCGCGAGCCGGGTCTCCAGTCCCGAACGCTCCTCGACGGCCGCGACCAGGCGGGTCCGGTCACGGTCCAGCCCCCGCTCCAGCTCGCCTTGGGCGACCTCGACCTGCTTGGCCTCGGCGTCGGACTCCTCGGGATCGCGACCAGACCGCGGGTCACTCACGTCGGAGGACAGATGCCGGGCTCGTTGGGTGGCAAGTTGCGCAGTCCCGCGGAAGCGCTCCTGCAGTGCGGACAGCCGGTACCAGGTCTCCTGGGCTGCTGCGAGTGCCGGAGCGTCCGCGGCGAGGGCGCGCTCGAGTTCCTCCTCGCGCGACAGGCCCGCGGCGAGCGCCGCCTCCACCCCCGCCCGACCCTCACGGACGGCGGTTTCATCGGCGATCTCGCGCTGCATCTGCGTGTGCAGGGTGACCATGTCCTCGGCGAGCAGCCGCAGCCGCGCGTCTCGCAGGTCCGCCTGGATCGTTGCGGCTCGGCGGGCGACCTCCGCCTGCTTGCCCAGCGGCTTGAGCTGCCGCCGCAGCTCGGTGATGAGGTCGGTCAGGCGAGTCAGGTTCGCCTGCATCGCCTCGAGCTTGCGCAGCGCCTTTTCCTTGCGCTTGCGGTGCTTGAGGACACCGGCCGCCTCCTCGATGAAGCCGCGGCGGTCCTCCGGGCGTGCGGACAGTACGGCGTCGAGCTGGCCCTGCCCGACGATGACGTGCATCTCCCGGCCGATTCCCGAGTCGCTGAGCAGCTCCTGGATGTCCAGCAGCCGGCAGGTGGAGCCGTTGATCTCGTAGTCGCTGTCGCCGGAGCGATACATCCGCCGGGTGATCGACACCTCGGTGTACTCGATCGGCAGCGCGTTGTCGGAATTGTCAATCGTGAGCGTGACCTCGGCGCGGCCCAGCGGCGGGCGTCCCGCCGTACCGGCAAAGATGACGTCTTCCATCTTGCCCCCGCGAAGGGACTTGGCGCCCTGTTCCCCGAGCACCCAGGCGATGGCGTCGACGACGTTGGACTTGCCTGACCCGTTGGCGCCCACGACGCAGGTGATGCCCGGCTCGAAGCGCAACGTCGTCGACGACGCGAAGGACTTGAACCCCTTCAGCGTCAGACTTTTCAGGTGCATCGCGGGGACGGTACCTCGCGGAAACGTCCGGATCGTGCAGGCGCGCTGCGTTGTCTCGGCGGAGCCGTTTCAACCGCGGACCTCAGGCGGAGACGGCCTCCGCGTACCGCACGGGGGGCGATTCAGGAACCCGCAGGTCCAGCTCCGCAGCGGCCTGCACGGCGCGGATGTGGTCGAGTTCGGCCTGCAGGACCCGTACCCGCGAACGCAGATATGCCAGTTCCTCGAGCAGTCGACGATCGGGAGCGGTCCCGATGTGCCCGAGCAGTGCTTTGGCCATGGTGATAGCTCCACTGCTGTGTCCTCGCGCGCCGCCTGGGTGCAGGCGATCGCGCACTCACTGGTTGTATGACGAGGGTCCCACCGCTACGGCGTACCGGTCAAACGGCTGGGACCGGGGCACGCGACTCAGCGCTCGATGAAACCGTCGCTGTCCGCGCACGGCTCACCCCACCGCTCGACGACGTCGGCCACCCGCCCCTGCACCCACACCGTCAGCCGGACCGGTTCGCTCATCAACCAAGGCCCCTTCCTAGAGCCTAGTAGCGGGCCCGCCGCGGCCGGGGCTGACAGCGCGGGCAGGAGAAGCTGGACCGGTTCATGAACACGTCGCGGCGGATCGGCGTACCGCATCGTGGGCACGGCCGGTCTCGCCGCCCGTAGGCCGAGAGCGACCGGTCGAAGTAGCCGCTCTCTCCGTTGACGTTGACGTACAGCGAGTCGAACGACGTACCGCCCTGCTCCAGCGCCAGCGTCATGACGGCCCGTACGGCGGACAGCAGCCGCCCGATCTCGGGCCGGTTCAGGGTCTCGGTGGGCCGCGCGAAGTGCAGCCGCGCCCGCCACAGCGCCTCGTCGGCGTAGATGTTGCCGATCCCACTGACCAGCGTCTGGTCCAGCAGCGCGCGCTTGACGCCGGTCTGCCGGCGCCGGATCGCCGTACCGAAGGCGGCGTCGTCGAATAGCGCGTCCAAGGGGTCACGGGCGATGTGCCGCACCGAAACCGGCACGTCCTCGCCCGGCAGCAGCGGCTCCACGTCCAGCCCGCCGAACGTCCGCTGATCGACGAAGCGCAGCTCCGCAGCTCCGTCGGTGAACCGGAAACGCGCCCGCAGATGCGGCCCGTCCGGGGCGGCGTCGGCAAGGACGAGCAGCTGGCCACTCATCCCGAGGTGTGCCAGTAGCGCATTACCTGAGTCGAGGGGCAGCCAGAGGTACTTGCCTCGCCGGCGCGCGGCCAGCACCCTCCGACCGGCCAGCACGGCAACGAAGTGGTCCGCGCCGGCGAGGTGCCGGCGGATCGCGCGTGGGTGGTACACCTGCACCGAGGCGATCGTGCGGCCGACCACGAAGCGCTGCAGGCCCCGACGGACGACCTCGACCTCGGGTAGTTCGGGCACCCGCGCTCAGTCGCGCGGATCGCGACCGGACAGCATCATCCACGCCGCCTCGGCCGCACGCTGTTCGGCCTGCTTCTTCGTGCTGCCGTGGCCTTCCCCGGTTGTCTCCTCGTCGATCAGCACGGTCGCGGTGAAGCACTTGGCGTGGTCCGGCCCGGCCGCGACGATGCCGTACGCCGGAACGCCCAGCGCCCGCTCCGCGGCAAGTTCCTGCAGGCTCGTCTTCCAGTCAAGGCCGGCGCCGAGAGCAGCGCTGTCGGCCAGCAACGGATCGAACAACCGGTGTACGACGTCGGCGGCGGCCGCTGCGCCGACCCCGACGTACACCGCGCCCAGCAGGGCTTCGAGCGCGTCGGCCAGCAGCGAGTCCTTGTCCCTCCCGCCGGTGACCTCCTCACCGTGGCCGAGCAGCAGATGCTCGCCGAGCCCGAGCCCGCGGGCGACGCCGGCCAGCGCGCGCATGTTCACGACCGACGCGCGTAGTTTCGCCAGCTGCCCCTCGGGCAGGTCGGGATGGGTATGGAACAGTGACTCGGTCACCACCAGGCCCAGCACGGCGTCCCCGAGAAACTCCAACCGCTCGTTGGTGGGCACGCCACCGTTCTCGTAGGCGTACGAGCGGTGCGTCAGCGCCAGCCGAAGCAGGTCGCTGTCCAGAGCGACGCCGAGGGCGTCACGGAGTACGGCGTCTGGGGGGTGCGGTATCGGCAACGGTTCTGGCTAGTCATCCGGCCCTCAGACCGCGATGACCTGCCTTCCGTCGTACTGTCCGCAGTTATGGCAGGCCAAGTGTGGCGGCTTCGGCTGGCGGCAGGCGCGGTTGGGACACGGCGCGAGAGTGGGCGCCGTAGCCTTCCACTGCGAGCGGCGCGAGTGGGTGTTGCTTCGCGACTTTCTCCGCTTCGGAACGGCCACTGCAAGCACTCCTGACGATGATGGGGAACCGGGACAACTCGTCGAGCTTACCGGGTACGGCGGGACTGCTCCGAATCGTCGTCGGCAGCGGAGCCGAACTTCTCGGCCAGCGCGGCCCACCGCGGGTCTGGTAGGTCGTGGGTGTGGCCTTCGGGAAGCTCGTCCAGGTGCCGCCCGCAGCCGGCACACAGGCCGGCACAGTCCGGGTCGCACAGCGGAGTCATCGGTAAGGCGAGGACAACCGCGTCGCGGACCACCGGTTCCAGATCGAGCAGGTCCTGCTCCAGCCGGCTGACCTCGTCGTCCTCGGTCGTGGTGTCCGTCGTGCTGCCGGCATAGACGAAAAGCTCCTGCACGTCGACGCCCACCGAGTCGGTGAACGGCTCCAGGCAGCGGGCGCACTCCCCCGCCACGTCGGCGTGGACGGTGCCCGAGACGAGCACACCCTCCATGACCGACTCCAGCCGGATGTCGAGTCTCAGATCGCTGCATGCGGGCACGGCGATGAGTTCCAGGCCGAGTCCAGCGGGCGCCGGGACGGTACGGCGGACAGCACACATGGACCCGGCCCGGCGGCCCAGTTCCCGGGTGTCCAGGACAAGGGGGCGACGCGGGTCGAGGCGCGCGGAGGTGGTTCGCTTGGCAGTCATAGGAGGGCGGCCATCGGGGCCACCGGCCAGGCTACCGCAGTGACGCCGTCGACGCTGGCAAGCGCCGAAGCGGGAGCCATCCTCGAGCCGAGCCGCAGTACGCGTTAGGTTCCGTACCATCCCCTGCCACGGAGGCCGGTCTTGTGGCTCGAATCCTCAGGCGTATCGGCGTCGGTGTCGTGACCGTCCTGGCGCTCCTGCTGGTCTACGGAGTGGCGATAGAGCCTCGACTGATTCTGGACGAACGGCACTACCGGGTCGAGGTCCCGGGCCTGCCACGTCAGTGGGCCGGGACCGAAGTCGCCGTGTTCTCAGACCTGCAGATCGGCATGTGGCTGGACAACCCAGCCATGGTTGACCGCATCGTCGGGCGTGTGATCGAGCAAAGCCCGGCCGCTGCCCTCGTTGCGGGTGACTTCCTCTACAGCAGCGGCCCCGATTCGGCGGAGGAAGTCGAGGCCGTCCTGCGGCTGTTGCGACCACTGATCGACGCCGGCATCCCCACGTACGCAGTACTGGGAAATCATGACTACGCGGTTGGCGCGGACGACCTGCTGACCGGTGAGCTCGAAGAGCTCGGCATCGAAGTGCTGCAGAACGAGGCGGCGCCCATCCCGCCGCCCGAGGGCGTGAGCGCCGACGACGACGTCTATGTCGTCGGGCTGGCCCCCCGGTGGCCCGGACTGGACGACCCCGACGCGGCGTTGGCCGAGGTGCCGGCCGGCGCGCCACGCATCGTCATGATGCACAATCCCGCGTCGTTTCCCGCGTTCCCGCCGGACAGTGCTCCTTTCGCCATCGCCGGGCACACGCACTGCGGTCAGATCTCGCTTCCGTTGACTCCGGACTGGTCCCACCTCGACCTGCGCAGCGACGAGCGAGTGGTCGCGGATGGCTTTGCCCCAGCGGACTACGGAGAAGCCGGAAACCGGCTCTTTGTCACCTGCGGGATCGGGTTCAGCTACATTCCGGTCCGTATCGGAGCGCCACCTCAGCTCGTGTTCTTCGAACTCCAGGCCGCGCAGTAGGACGCCCGGCTGTCGCTCGCACCTGTTCCTGGCCGCGTTCGCCGCCGGCATCACCATCGCCACGGTGGCACCGGACTTGCGCGACTCCTTCCAGGAGTTCATCGAGCTCGTCACCGAGTTGCTCAAGCTCGTGGCCATCCTGGTCTGCGGGGCGCTGCGACCGCAGTGGCCTGGTTCGGCCCGAAACGCTTCGCCTCGGTGGTCTACGGTCTCTTCGTGCTGGAGGGAGCAGGGTCACGCGCCGACGAGATGTTCCACCTCATCGCGCTGACCGTGGTGCTGTCGATCCTGGCCCACTCCTCCACCGACGTCCCGATCGCATACTTCGCGCGAGCGCGGGAACGGGCCCGAGGCGTTTTCCCATCCGGACCGCGGTACGTCGGGCTGCATATCATGCACCGGAGGCTATGACCAATGTTCTACGACGACTGGCAGGGCCTGGCGCGGGTGCTGATCGTGGGCACGTCGGCGTACGCGGCCCTGATCTTCTTGCTGCGGGTGTCCGGCAAGCGGACCCTGGCCAAGCTCAACGCCTTCGACTTCGTGGTGACCGTGGCCCTCGGTTCGACGCTGGCGACGGTCCTGCTGTCCGCCGATGTCGCCTTGGCCGAGGGCGTCACCGCGCTGGCGCTGCTCGTCGCGCTGCAGTACGCGGTGGCCTGGGCGTCGATCCGCAGCCGGCGGCTGACCTCGCTGGTCAAGTCCGAGCCGACGCTGGTGTACCGCGGCGGGTTCCTGCCCGCCGCGATGCGCCGCGAGCGGTTGGTCGAGGAGGAGTTGGCCCAGGCCGCCCGCGGGCAGGGGTACGCCGACCTCAGCGAGGTCACCGCGATCGTGGTCGAGACCGACGGCAGCCTCAGCATCCTCACCCAGTCACCGCCGGCCTGAGCGCCCGCCACCTCCCCCTGCCCCGGGGGGACGTCCGACCGGTCGTGACGGCCGGGTGCTCAGCCGGGCGTGGGTCAGCCGCTGGCGGCGTCCTGGTCGAACAGCTCCGGGCCCGGCTCCGGCTCGGCGGCCGGCTGCCGCTCGCGCAGCTTGCCGCGACCGGCCTCCACCGACCGCAGCATCTTGGTGAGCGTGGCCGCGAACTCCGCCAGCTTGGCCTCGACGTACTCATCGGCCTCCCCACCGATCCGCTGGGCGCGGGCGCCTGCCTCGGCTAGCGTCGCCGAGGCGTTGTGACTGGCCTCGGCGAGCAGCTGCTCGGCCCTGGCCTGCGCGTCCTGGTGTACGTCCATGTCCGACACGAGGCGGTCATGCTCACGCCTGCCGGCGGTCACCGCACGCTCGTACTCCGCGCGGCCCTCCTGCGCGAGCGCCTGTGACTCGGTTCGGGCCGCGGCCAGCGTGCTCTCGGACTGGCCGCGGGCCAACGCCAGGCCCTGCTCGGCCTCGTCCTGCGCCTCGGCGCGGAGCCGGGCCGCCTCGGCGCGAGCCTCCTCGACCATCCGCCGCGCTTCGTCCTCGGCAGTCACCAGGAGGTCCGTGCGCTGCTCCAGGATGGTGTGTGCCTCCTCCATCTCCGCAGGCAGCGCCTCGCGCAGGTCGTCGAGCAGGTCGAGGACGTGGCCGCGAGGGACGACGCACGAGCCGCTGACCAGCACCCCCCGCGCAGTCTCGACCACCGACACGAGCTCGTCGAGGTTCTCGAACACGCGGTAGAACCGGCCGCCGTCAGTCGCCACGCGCCGCCACCCTCTCGGACAATCTGACTTGGACGTGGGCTGGGACGAACCGGCTGACGTCGCCGCCGAAGCGGGCGACCTCCTTGACCAGGCTCGACGACAGATAGGAGTGCTCGGGGTTGGTCGGGAGGAACACCGTTTCCACTCCGGCCAGTTCGCGGTTCATCTGCGCCATCTGCAGCTCGTAGTCGAAGTCGCTCGTCGCGCGAATTCCCTTCAGCACCGTGCCGATCTGCTGGTCCCGACAGTAGTCGACCAGCAGTCCGGCGAAGGAGTCCACGACGACGTTCCCACAGCCGGCCGTCGCCACGGTGATCAACTCGATCCGCTCCGCCAGGCCGAACATGCCCTGCTTCTTGTCGTTCACCATGACCGCGACCACGAGTTCGTCATACAGGCGGCTGGCCCGCTCGATCACGTCGAGGTGCCCGTTCGTGACCGGGTCGAACGATCCCGGACATACCGCACGCCTCACGCCCGACACCTCGCTCACGCCCGACACCTCGCTCACGCCCGACACCTCGCTCACGGTCGGCGACCGTACCAAAGCGTTCCGGCTCCGTACCGTCTGACGCGCACGCCCTCCAACGGGAGTGGCCAACGCCACTGCGGACTCCGGGAGGACCGCTCCACGACGACGACAGCGCCGGGCGCGATCCGCTCCTCGAGCGCGGTCAGCACGTCGGCGAGATCCCTGGCAGCCAGGCCGTAGGGCGGGTCCGCGAACACGATGTCGAACATCCCGTCGTACGCCGGACCGCCGTCGCGGCGCCGGATGAACCGCTGCACCGGCTGGCACCGGACATCGAAGCCGACCAGGTTCAGCGCGGCTGCGTTGGTGCTGATCACACTGGCGGCGGCAGGGTCGGACTCGACGAACGTCGCGGTGGCTGCTCCTCGTGACAGCGCCTCGAGACCGAGCGCCCCCGATCCGGCGTACAGATCGAGGACGGCGAGCCCGTCGAGGTCGACCAGCGAGCTCAGCGTGGAGAACATCGCCTCACGAGCCCGGTCCGAGGTGGGCCGCGTCGACGTCCCCGCCGGTACGGCGAACCGCCGGCCGCCGGCCGAGCCGGCGACAATTCTCATTGTCGGCCGGCGGCCGCGCCGCCGGTTTCATGATCGTGAGGCCAGTTTGAGCGGTTTCCGTGCAATCCAGCCTTACGATCATGGTGCGGGCCCGGAATGCGCACCACGTCAGGCCTTCTCGAGGAACGCGGCCCGCTCGTCCCAGGCGAGCATCGCGACATCGGCGGCCAGCGCGGGATGGGCGCGGAGGTCGGGGTCGGCC
Source organism: Geodermatophilaceae bacterium (assembly GCA_013695685.1). Classification (GTDB taxonomy): domain Bacteria; phylum Actinomycetota; class Actinomycetes; order Mycobacteriales; family Geodermatophilaceae; genus JACCTY01. Next base: position 14,420 of record JACCZY010000064.1, read on the forward strand.
TCGACCAGCGCCGTGGCAGCTGCCCGGGCCTGAGCGATCAGTTCCTCGTGCTCGAGGAGCGACAGCAACCGCAGCTGCGAGCGCGTGCCCGACTGTGCAGCACCCAGCACGTCGCCCTCGCGGCGAGTCTGCAGATCCAGCCGGGCCACGGCGAAGCCGTCTGTCGTCGCGGCGACCGCCTCCAGCCGCTCCCGGCTCGAGCTGCCGACCGGCGCCTCGGTGACGAACAGGCACAACCCGGGCGCCTGACCCCGCCCGATCCGACCGCGCAGCTGATGCAGCTGGGACAGGCCGAACCGCTCGGCGTCCATGACGACCATGACGGTGGCGTTGGCGACGTCCACCCCGACCTCCACCACGGTCGTCGCCACCAGCACGTCGGTCTCCCCGGTGCTGAAGCGGTGCATGACCGCCTCCTTGTCGTCGGGCGGCAGCCGCCCGTGCAGAACCTCGACCGTGAGGCCGGCGAGCGGGCCGTCGGTCAGTTCGGCGGCGACGTCGAGCACCGCCAGCGGTGGGCGGCGGGACTGCTCTGGGCCGGTGTCCTGGAGGTCCTCGGGCTGGTTGCCGTCCGTGGCCTGGTCACCGATCCTCGGACAGACGACGTACGCCTGCCGCCCCTGGGCCACCTCCTCGCGGATCCGTTCCCAGGCCCGCTGCAGCCACTGCGGTCGCTCGGCCACCGCGATGACGGACGAGGAGATCGGCGAGCGGCCGGCCGGAAGCTCGCGCAGCGCCGAGGTCTCCAGGTCGCCGTACACCGTCATCGCGACCGTGCGCGGGATCGGCGTCGCGGTCATCACGAGGACGTGCGGCGGGCGGTGACCCTTGGCCCGCAGGGCGTCGCGCTGCTCGACGCCGAAGCGGTGCTGCTCGTCCACGACCACCAGACCGAGGTCGGCGAAGGCCACGCCTTCCTGGAGGAGGGCATGCGTGCCGACGACGATCCCGGCCGTGCCGCCGGCCGCCTCGGCGAGCGCCGCCCGGCGAGCGGGCGCACCCTGCGATCCGGTGAGCAGCGCGATCCGCGTGGCGGGCTCGGCCGCACCCAGTTCACCCGCGAGCGACAGCGGTCCCAGCAGCTGGCGCAGCGACCGCGCATGCTGGGCGGCCAGGACCTCGGTCGGGGCCAGCAGGGCGGCCTGCCCTCCGGCGTCGACCACCTGGAGCATCGCGCGGAGCGCCACCACGGTCTTGCCGGAGCCGACCTCGCCCTGCAACAGCCGGTACATCGGATGCTGCCGGCCGAGGTCCGCGGCCAGGACGGCGCCGATGTCGCGCTGGCCGGCGGTCAGCGTGAACGGCAGCGCCGCGTCGAAGGCGTCGAGCAGCCCACCGGGACGTGCCGGGCGAGGTACGCCCGGGACGTCCCTCATCGAGGCACGGCGCTGCGCGAGGGTGACCTGCAGGGTCAGCGCCTCGTCCCACGTCAGCCGGGTCCGGGCGGCCGACAGCAGCTCCGGGCTGTCCGGCCGGTGGATGTTGTGCAGTGCCGCGTCGAGGTCCATCAGCGCGTGCCCAGCACGGATCTCTGCCGGAATCGGATCGGCCGGCGGATCGAGGACGTCCAGAACTGTCCGGACGCAGCGCCCGATCGTCCAGGACTTCAGCTCGGCGGTCGCCGGGTAGATCGGGATCAGCGCGCCGGCGAACCGCTCGATCTGCTCTGGCCCCGAATCAGCGCCGGCATCGGTATCGAAGAGCTGGTACTGCGGGTTGGTCAGCTGACGGTGACCGCCGAAGTCGCTCACCTTGCCCGCGAACAGTCCCGAGACCCCGACCTTGAGCTCCCTTTGCCGCCAGGGTTGGTTGAAGAACACCAGCCGCAGCGAGCGCTTGCCATCGCTGACCGTCATCTCCAGCAGGTGCTTCTGCCGGTAGTTGCGTGGCGAGGGTGTCCCGCGCCCGTGCAGGTGCCGGCCGTGCACCATGCTGATCTTGGCCATGACTGTGGCGTCCTCGCCGATCTCCAGCTGCGCGAGATCGGTGAGTTGCCCTTGTACGTCGTACCGGCGGGGGTAGTGCCGCAGCAGATCCCGGACGGTGACGAGGTCGAGCGCCTTGTCCAACACCGTCGCGGTCCGCCCGCCGACGACGGACCGCAGCGGCGTGTCCAAGCCCGGCACGACTACTCGATACCGAGCAGCAGCGGGTAGTGCGGCTGGCCGCCGTGGTAGGCGACCACCTCGACGACCGGATGCGTCCGCTTCAGGTGATCCGAGATCCGCTCGGCCAGGCCCGCCGGCGCGTCGGCGCCGACGATGACCGTGACCATCTCCCCGCCGGCGAGCAGCAGCCGGTCCACCAAATCGCAGGCCAGCTCGATGACCGACGCGCCGATCAGGACCACGTCCCCGTCGGCCATCCCGAGGGCGTCCCCGGCCCGGCAACGCCCAGCGGAGGTCATCGCGTCCCGTACGGCGACGGTCACCTCCGCCCAGCGGGTCGCCGCGGCCGCCTCCGCCATCGCGATCACGTCGTCGGGAAAGCGCCGGCCGGGGTCGGCGACGGCGACGGCGGACAGCCCCTGGACCGGCGATCGGGTCGGTACGACTGCCACGTCCTGGCCGCCGTCTCGGGCCTGCGCGGCAGCAGCGTCGGCAACTCCGGTGACGTTTCCGTGGTTGGGCAGCACGACAACCTCGGCGGCGCCGGTACGCCGGATGACCGCCAGGACCTCCGCCGTCGAGGGGTTGCTGGCCGGCCCGCCGCCGACGACATGCACCCGCTCGGCCTCGAAGAGGTCCCCGAGCCCCTCCCCCGGCGCCACGGCGACGATGGCCCGCCCGGTCCAGCCCGCCGCCTGGTCGGCCCCGATCTGGTCGGCCCCGATCTGGTCGGAGAACCGGGTGACCGTGATCCCCTCGGGCCGGCCGGCGCGGACACCGGCTTCGACCGCGGCGCCGACGTCATTGACGTGGACATGCACCTTCCAGAGGCCGTCACCGGAACCGACAACGACGAGGGAGTCGCCGAGGTCGGCCAGCTCGGAGCGCATCACCTGCACAGCGGCGGAGTCCGCGGACAACAGGAACTGCACTTCGTACCCGAACACGGCGGACCCGGATTCCCGGGCTCGTTCGAGTGCCCGGGTGTCCCGCGCGGGGCGTGCGCTCGGATGGCGTACCGCGGGTGCGCCGGTGACGACACCGACGAGGGCGTCGAGCAAGACGACGAGCCCGCGCCCCCCGGCGTCGACGACGCCCGCC
>JACCZY010000070.1 GCA_013695685.1 Geodermatophilaceae bacterium
CTGAGCTGGTAGTCGTCGAGGGGACCGCCGCCCGGATCGGGGCCGAGGCGCTGGCCGCATTCGCCGCCGCCGTCGAGGCGAAGTACGGCTACGACATGAGCGGCCTGCTCGACCAGCCGGTGTTCGCCGTGAGCCCCAGCAAGATCATCGGGCTGGACGAGACGTTCAGCGCGCACGCCACCCGCTGGACCTTCCATCCGACCGCCCGTTAGTTCCGTGGGACGAGGGCGAAATACGGGGAAGTGGACGCCTCCCGCTCGATCGAGAGGTCCACTTCCCCCTGTTGATCATGAAGCGCCGAGCGGATGCGGGGAGTCAGGCCAGCGCCGACGCCGCCACCCGGAGGTCGGCCACCACGGCGTCGTACGCCGTTGCCCTCTCCTCCTCCGGCGTTCGCAGAATCGCCGAGGGGTGCAAGGTGGCCATCAACCAGGACTGCTGTACGCCGGCGTCCTCCTGCTCCGGCGTCATCGGCCGCGGCAGCAGCTGGCCCCGATCCTTGGTGATCCGAAACGAGGGGGCGATCAGCGCCCTGGCCGCCACCGCTCCGAGGCAGACGACGATCTCCGGTGCGAGCAGGGCCAGTTCGGCGTCCAGCCACGGACGGCAGGCGGCGATGTGCTCGTTGCCTGGGGACACATGCAGTCGTCGCTTGGGAGTGGGCCGGAACCGGAAGTGCTTGACGGCGTTCGTCACATAGGTGTCGGCACGGTCGATCCCGGCGTCTGCCAGGGCACGATCCAGCAGCCGCCCGGCGGGTCCGACGAAAGGCTCGCCGCGCCGATCCTCCTGGTCGCCCGGCTGCTCGCCGACGAACACGATGCGCGCCGTCTCTGGCCCGGATCCGAACACCGTCTGGGTGGCCGGCTCCCACAGCTCGCAGCCGCGGCACCCGCTGGCCGCATCGTGCAGGCCCGACAGCCCGACGCCGTCGGGCACGTCCGCTGTCATCGGCGTACCTCCTCTCCCTCTTTCTACCGGTCGCCGCTCGGCTCGGCTCGGCGACGGGCCGCGCTCAAAACCGACGTCAACGTGCATCTCTAGGGTGGGGTGATGCTCGAATTCGACTCGGTGACCAAGTCCTACGGCGGCACCGTCGTGCTCGACGATCTGAGCTTCGCCATCCAATCCGGGCAGATGTTCGGCTTCTGCGGCGCTAACGGGGCGGGCAAGACGACGGCGATGCGGATCGCCCTCGGACTGGTCCGAGCCTGCCGGGGCGAGGTGCGCTGGAACGGCCGGACGATCGACCTGGAGATGCGCCGCCGGATCGGGTACATGCCGGAGGAACGCGGGCTGTACCCCAAGATGCGCGTCCTCGATCAGCTCACCTACTTCGGGATGCTGCACGGAATGACCAAGACAGCCGCGCATGACTCGGCGTTGCCCCTGATCGACCGGCTCGGGGTGAACCAGCGGACCGGGGAGGCGCTGGAGAAGCTGTCACTGGGCAACCAGCAGAAGGTGCAGCTGGCCGCCGCGCTCGTGCACATGCCCGAGGTGTTGATCCTCGACGAGCCGTTCAGCGGCCTGGACCCGGTCGGCGTCGATGCCCTGGCCGACGTCCTCCTGGAGCGTTGCCGAGCCGGTGTTCCGGTCGTCTTCTCCAGCCACCAGCTCGACCTGGTTGAGCGGTTGTGCGACTCGGTGGGGATCATCAATGGCGGCCGGATGGTCGCGCAGGGAAGCGTCAATGAACTGCGGGAACGCGAGGGCAACCGGCAACTGCGCGTCGTCGTCCTTGACGCCTCGCCGGGATGGGCCGCGCAGGTGCGTGGCGTCCATGTGCTGTCCCAGCAGGGCTCGGAGGTGCTCCTCGAACTCGACGATCCGGCCCGGGACCAGGAGGTGCTGGCCGCCGCGCAGCGCACCGGCCGGGTGCAGCATTTCAGCTGGCGCGCGCCCACCCTGACCGAGCTCTTCCGCGAGGCGGTGGCCGCATGACGTCGCGCACCGTCGTCTGGCTGGTGGCCCGCCGCGAGATAACCGCAAAGCTGCGGGACAAGGGTTTCCTGCTGTCCACCGCCTTCATCCTGGCGTTGATCGTCGGTTCGGCCGTCCTGCCGGTCGCGTTCAGCGGTGGCTCCTCGACGTACGACGTCGGCGTGGTCGGCAACACCGGGCAGCTCGAAGCGGCGGTGCTGGCCCAGGCCGACGCCGGCGGGCTCGATGTCGAGCTACGGGCCTACGACGACACCGATGCCGCGAAGAGCGCGGTCGCCGCCGAGCAGGTCGTGGCAGCGATCGACGGCGGGCAGGTGGTGGTGGACAGCTCGCTGGATCCGGCGCTTGAGCGGGTTCTCAACGCAGCGGCCGGCATGCTGGTCGCGCAGGAGCGGCTGGCCGAGGCGGGCATCGACCCGGCCGAGGTCGCCGAGGCGCTGTCGGTCCCCCCGCTGGAGGTGGTGCCCCTCGACACCGACGCCGAACGCAACGCCCAGCGGCAGTTCATCGCGTTCCTCGGCGTCGTCGTCCTCTACGGCCTGATGATCCTGATCGGGCAGTACGTCGCCATGGGTGTCGTGGAGGAGAAGTCCAGCCGGGTGGTCGAGTTGCTGCTGTCGACCATCAAGCCGTGGCAGCTGCTTGCGGGCAAGGTGATCGGGCTTGGCCTGCTCGGTCTGGCGCAGCTGCTGCTGATCTGCGTGGCCGGGCTCGCAGCGGCCATCGCCTTCGATGTGCTCGCCGTTCCCGGCGACGCCATCGGCGCCATGGCGCATGTGATCGGTTGGTTCATCCTGGGATACGCCTTGTACGCCGCGTTGTTCGCCACCGGTGCTGCACTGGTGTCGCGCCAGGAGGATCTGCAGACCGTCCTGATGCCCCTGATCGGCATCCTCGTCGCGGCGTTCGTGGTGGCCATCCAGGCCGCACAGAACCCCGACGGTGTGCTTGCCAGGATCACCTCACTGGTCCCGGCGCTGTCGCCCATGGTGATGCCGGTGCGCTCTGCCGCTGGCGCCGTCGCCTGGTGGGAACTCGTGCTCGCCGTCGTACTCAACCTCGTCGCGATCGCCCTGGTGATCCGTCTCGGTGGCCGGGTCTACGCCGGTGCATTGCTTCGCACCGGGGGGAAGGTGAAGATCAAGGACGCGCTGGCCGGGTCCTAGCTGCGCTGCGCGCCGGCCGGGTCCTAGCTGCGCTGCCGGCAGGGCGGATCACAGCGGCGCCGCGGGCAGGGCGGACAGGAAGCGGCTCATCCCTCCGGGTGACCGGCCCAGTCGGCGGCTGCTCGTCATGACCGGGACGTCGTCGGCCCAGGCGATCCGCCGGCCGGCAGCGGTCAGGGCCGCGACGAGGGCGACATCCTCGCCGGTGGGCAGGGCGGCGAAGCCGCCGGCGTCGACGTAGGCGTCGGCGGAGAATCCGAGGTTGGCGCCGTGGACGTGACGGTGTCCCCAGCGCCGGCGATACCCCCGCCGGTAGGCGCGCTGCGACTCCTCGCGGTACGACGTCCAGTCGTCGATGGTGACAGTGCCCGCCACGGCGTCATAACCGCTGCTCGCGTACCGCAGCTGCTGCCGCAGCCAGGTCGGGCCGACGGCGCTGTCCGCGTCGGTAGTGGCCAGCCACAGGCCGCCGACGTCGTAGCGCTGCAGCAGCGCCGCGCAACCGGCGGCGCGCGCCGCACCCACATTCGCCGCGTCGATCCGGACCACGTGGGTCGAGTGCCCGAGCGGTCGCTCGGCCGCGAGAATCGCGGCACTGCCGTCGGTGCAGCGGTCGAGTACGACGACTACATGAACGGCGACGCCGGCGGTCTTGGCAGCCGCCCGAACGGCTGACAGGCAGCGGGGCAGCAACTCGACCTCGTCGTGGACCGGGATGACGACACCGGCATGCCGCATCACGGGACGAGCCCGTCGGCCGCGGCCACGGAACGGGCCTCCGGCGGCACCTTCTGGTAGGCCTCCAGTACGACGTCCTCGTCGCGGTAGCGGGCCAGCCGCGACAGGCCGGGGACAGCCGCGATCACCGCGTGCGCCTCGTCCCCGGTGATCGGGTACTCCCGGACGGGATGCCGCCAGTGCACGGCCAGCAGCGTCCCGCCCGGTTCCAGCGCCCGCTGCGTCGCCATCATCGCGTGGCGAAGCAGTGCCCCGTCGAGGTAGTAGCAGATCTCGCTGAGCACGATGAGATCGAACTGCTGGTCCGGCCAGGATTCGCCCAGCGCCCACCGACGCAACTCGACGTTGCTGCATCCGGACAGGCGAGTCGCGGCGGTCTCCAGCGCGGCGGTGGACACGTCGGTGGCGATGACGTGGTCGCAGCGCCTGGACAGGGCCGCGGTGACGATACCCAGCGAGCAGCCGGGTTCGAAGGCGGAGGTGTACCGCGACTGCGGCAGCATCGCCAGCGTGAGCGCGAGCTTGCGCTGCTCGTACCAGCGGGTCTGGAAACCCCAGGGATCAGGTGACCCGTCGTACATCGCATCGAAGAAGCTGTCCGGCAGCCGCCCCGCCGTCACGTGAGGACCACCTCCGTTCTACGGCGCAGGCGCTCCAGCATCCCGGCGGTGAGAACGGGTGCATCTTCGGGCTCCGGTGACAGCGGCCGGATCTGACTGGCGAAGCAGTCGACGGCAGCCAGCTTGGCGGCGTGCGTGTCGTCGTCGAGCGCGATCGACCGCGCACGGGACCACGGCACACGGGGATCGCCGGGTACCGCCCAGTGCCAGGTCCAAATCGGATACATCAGCAGACGTACGCCGTACCGATGGGACACGGCCCGCGCCACCCTGCCGACCGCCTCGTGGTCCGGGTGCCCGTCACCGTCCCATGTGGACACACACCAGGTGCCGGCCGACGCCCCTGCCAGCAGGGCGTCGATGGCGGCCGCGACGGTTCGCTCCTCCCCGGTAACCGCGCCGTCGCCGACCCCCAGCCGGTGGACGGTGGCCGCCCCGAGGCCCAGGACGCCGAGCGCGGCCAGGGATTCCTTTCGGCGCAGGACCGCGAGCCGCTCCGGCGTGAGGCTGCCGGAGTCCGGGTGTGAGGCCTCCCCATCAGTGATGGCCACCACCTCGACGGTCGCGCCGCGGGCGCTGAGCAGCCGCAGCAGGCCACCGGCTCCGAGAATCTCGTCGTCCGGATGCGGGGCCAGCAGGACCACCCGGTCGCAGCCCGCGAGATCCAGCGGCGGGAATCGGTGTAGACCCTGCCACGACTGCCAGTCCGACTCCGGCGTTCCGGCGCCGGCGATCGCCGTCACCATGACGGTGTCCCGTCTGTTGTTACCATGACGGTGTCCCGTCGGCGGCCAGCAGCTGTCCCAGCTCGGCGAGATCACGCTCGGCGTGGCTCTGTCGCAGGTAGACGGTCAGGTCAGCGACCCGCCGGGCATGCTCGGCAGCCGAGCCGAGCGGACCGGCTCCGGTCGCCCGGCCGACTCGGGCCAGCACGTCGTCACAGGTCGCCTCGATGACTGCGCGGACCCGCATCGCCCTGCCCCTGGCCTCGCCGTGCGCATCGAGTGGATCGCTGTCCACCGCCCGAGCCGCATCGGCCAGCACGACGCCGGCTGCGTGCAGCGAGGCGTCGACGGCCCCGAGGTGTGCCAGCGCGTGGGGCCCGGCCCGGCCGGCCCGCGCCTTGTGCAGCAGGGTGTCCGCCACCCCACACGCTCCGCCGTACCAGCATGCGGCGACAGCGATCGCTCCGTGCCAGAAGCCGGGTCGGGCCACGTAATCGCCGGGTTCGCCGACAAGTGTGGCCGGGACCGCGTTGAGGCGGACGGCGCCGCTGTCGCTCCCGGCCATACCCACCGCCGGCCAGGTGTCCTCGACCGGCTCGGCCCTGGCGGGCGTGAGCGCGGCGGCGAACAGGGCGCGCTCGTCGCCGATCCGTGCGGTCAGCAGCGCATGCGTGCAGGCGTGCGCCCCGCTGCACCATGGCTTCGTCCCGGACAGCGACCACCCGTCGCCGCACCGCTCGGCACGGACCACCGGCGACGGCGGCTCGGCCGCCCATACTCCCCAACGTGATCCCGGGGGTGGCGTCGGACCGCCGAGTTCGGTCAGGATCGCGACGGCGTCGGCGTGTCCCTCGGCCAGCCTGGCGACGGACAGGTCTCGGCGGGCGATCTGCGCCAGCGCCCGCCACCGCGCGCCGGTTCCCCCGGAGCCCGGCAACGGGAGGTCCAAGCCGCCACCGTCGACCAGCTCGGCGAACGCCGCACCGACCCGCTCCACCTCGGAGCTCATCACCCCTTGACCGCCTCGTAGCGCTCCAGCGCCTCCCGTCGCTCCTCGTCGTGCGCCACGATCGGAGCCGGGTAGCCGGCGGGTTGCTCGGGAAGCTCCCAGGGCGTGTGTACGGCGGCACCCTCGACCTTGCGCAACTCGGGGACGTAGCGACGTACGTAGTCACCGTCGGGGTCGAACTTCTGGCCCTGCTTCACGGGGTTGAACACGCGGTAGAACGGCGATGCGTCGGTCCCGGAACCGGCCACCCACTGCCAGCCGTGCTGGTTGCTGGCCAGGTCGCCGTCGACGAGGTGGCGCATGAAATGCCGGGCACCCTCCTTCCAGCCCAGGTGCAGGTCCTTGATCAGGAAGGACGCCACCACCATCCGGATCCGGTTGTGGATCCACGCCTCGGCCCTGAGCTGGCGCATGCCGGCGTCCACAATCGGGTACCCGGTCCGCCCCTCGGTCCAGGCCGTGAACCGCTCGTCGGCGCTCTTCCCGGCGTCGACCTCGAGCCTGGCGTAGCGCGGTTGGAGGTGCTCCCGGGCGGAGTCGGGCTGGTGCAGCAGTACGTCGGCGTAGAACTCGCGCCAGGCCAGCTCCTTGCGGAACACCTCCGCGCCCTTGCCCGTCCGCCCGCTCAGGTCGGCCAGCGGCGTACGCGGGTGGATGCAGCCCCACCGCAGGTACGCCGAGAGCCTGCTCGTCGATGGGATGTCGGGACGGTTGCGGTCGTCGGCGTAGGACAGCAGGCGCTCGTCCCGGAAGTCCGCCCAGCGCCGGAGCGCCGCCTGCTCGCCGGCCTGCGGCAGAGCAGTGTCGCCGATGTCCGGGGCGGGCGGCAGCGGATCCGACCGCAGGCCGCTGACTGTAGTGATCCGATCCGGCCGTGGCGCCGGGCGGGGATACCCGTGCTCCCGCCAGGCGCGGTAGTACGGCGTGTACACGCGGTACGGCTCGCCGTCGGGCTTGCGGATCCGGCCGGGGGAGACGGCGTACGGCGACCCGATGGGTTGCAGCGGCACGTCCCCGAGTGCCCCGGCGACCTTCTCGTCGCGGCGGCGACCGTAGGGGTTGAAGTCGGCCGAGGTGTACACGGCGCTCGCCTCGACTTCACGGGCCAGGGCCGGTACGACGTCTGCGGGATCTCCGGTGCGCACCACGAGGTCACCGTCCAGGTCGGTGTCGAGGGCGCGCAGGCAGTCGAGCATGAACGCCACCCGCGGCCCACCGGCCGGCCCCAGCAGCGCCGGATCGAGCACGAACAGCGGCACGATACCGTCGTCGCCGGCCACCGCCTCGCACAGCGCCGGATGGTCGGTCAGGCGTAGGTCACGGCGGAACCACACCACGGACGGCATGTCGCCAGGCTAGGTGCCAGTGTCCTTCGCCGCGCGGGCGACCGGCACCGCCCGGAACTCAGCGTCAGCCGGGGATCCGCAGGTCAGCCCAGACCAGCCGGTGGTCGGAACTCGGGAACGGGAAATTGCCGTCGCCGGTCAACCGGAACAGCGGGCTGTGCGGAGTCGGCCAGAACACCGCCGAACTCCGGATGTTGATCTGCGTGGACGGCAGCACGTAGTCCACCCGCAGGTTGCCCGGCTCGGTGTCGGAGAAGTCCGCGGTGTCCAACCGGGCCGGGCCCTCGTGCTCGCGGTTGATGCCGCCCTGCCGCAGGCTGGCGTGGATACCGCCGAGGGAGTCCGGTGGCCGGGAGTCGTTGACGCGCCGATGGTCCAGCAACTGCTGGGCGGCCCCCGGAATGCTGTCTCCGTCGAACGGGTCGGAGTTCTGGTCGCCGGCGATGACGAAGAGCTCACCGAAGCCGAGACCACCGCGCGCCCCCGCGTCGTCGTAGATGTAGCGGCCGCGCAACGGGGAGACGTAGTCCGCCCAGAAGCCGATCTCGTCGAAGTTCCGCCGGCCGTTGCGGTCCTCCTCACCGTCGAAGACCGGTGGTGTCGGGTGGCTCACCAGGAAGTGCACGGTGTCGCCGCCGACCTGGATCGGCAGATCCCAGTGGCTCTTCGACGACAGGCGGAACACGTCCAACTCCTCGGGGGAGTAGTAGTCCGCCGGCTCAGGTGTGGACGGGTCGTCGGGGAGTAGCGCGCCGGGCATGTCCTTCCACAGGAACGTCTGGAAGGTGCGCACGGCAGCGGTGTCGATCGGGTGCATCGAGTAGACCGCCATCCCGTACTGCCCTGGGAAGAACCCGAAACCGAAGGCGTCCTCCGGACCACCGACGGTGCCGTCGTTGTTGAGGTCGAACCCGCTGGGTACGCCGGTGTTCGACGGCGCCGTGAACGCATACGGATACTCGATCGCGGCAGCGCCGTTGTGCGGCACCGACAGGTAGTTGTCCTGGAACAGCTCAAGCGCCGTGCCGTCGGCGTCGAAGTCGAACTCGTTGATCAGGATGACTTCGGGGCGGGTGCGTTGGATGATCTCCGCAACGTTGGCGGCCTGCTGGTCGTCCGGGGTGGACAGATCCTGCACGAGCTCGCCCTCGTTGCTGCGGTTCAGCGAGGTGTTGAACGATGCGAAGCGCACCGTGTCGAGAGACACCGCCGCGGACTCGCCGGCGCCGGCGCTGGGCGTGACCACCGCCGTCGTCAGCAGGATCCCAGCGGTGGCCAGGAGGGTCGTCGTACGCCGGAGCAGTTCACGGGTCATGGACCCATCACAGCGCATCAACGGTGTTGAGAGGAAGGGGTTGGCCGGTAAACGCTGGGCCAAGGGCGAGCTGCCGACCCGGCCTCCAGCCCAGGACATGACACACTGCCACGTTCAATCCGGTTGCGAGGGGAGACCATGGCGCCGCGCTCGCTCAACCCCACCGCGGCGTCGCTGCTGGGTTTCCTGCACTTCGGCGCGATGACCGGCTGGGATCTCGTGGCCACCGCGCAGACCGTGATCGGCAACTATTGGACGTTGACGCAGAGCCAGGTCTACCGCGAACTCGCCGCGATGGCCGGTGCCGGGCTCGTCGCGGAGGGCGAGCGGGGGCGCCGCGACAGCAAGCCGTACTCGCTCACCGATCAGGGCCGGGCCGCCTTCGCCGAGTGGGTACGCCGGGAGCCCGCCGACGAGACCATCCGGTTCCCGTTGCTACTGACGATCATCTTCGGCCGGCACCTGGAGCCGGAGCGGCTGGCCGAGATAGTCGCCAGGCACCGGAGCACGCATCGGGAGCGGCTGGCGCGCTACGAGGCGGTGCGTGCCGAGGCGCTCGGCCCAGATGGCGAGGCCGATGTCTACGGCCTGGCCACCCTGGACTTCGGTCTGCACTACGAGCGGGCGGTGCTCGCCTGGTTCGACCAGCTACCCACTGAGATCCGCGGTCCTGGATCGGCAGTTCAGGCGGAGAGCACATAGCTGCGGATGCCGGCCAGGTAGGACTTCGCCGTACGACGCTGCACCAACCGGCCGATCGGCCCGCCGAGGCGCACCACCCAGTGGTTCGGCCGCGAGAAGACCACGATCCTGGCCCGGACGACACCCGCGGGATCCCGCTCGATCAGGAATGCCTCCTCGCCCCGCACCGGGTGTACTGACAGGCTGCCGTAGGCGAACCCGACCCGGTCGGGTTGCTCAACCCGGTAGACGACCCGGCAGGCGGCCAATGCCCACACCGGTCCCATCCGGATCAGCTGCACCACCGTCTGTCCCTGGTCCGGCCTCGCGTCGGCAGGAGTGACCGCGATGCCGGTCCGCAGCTGCGGCTGCCAGGTGTCGAGGGCCGTGACCGCACGGGCGAACACGGCCGGACCGTGCCCCAGATGCAGCTGATAGCGGGCGTGCCGGTAGCCCGGCGGCATCGTGGCAGCAGTGGCTCCCACGTCGTCGTACGTTGGCTCCTCCATCTCCGCGGCGGTCAGGACAGCCTGGATGTCCTCGGCTGAGGGCCGGCGGAAGGAGAACACGCTAAGCAACGCGCCGGTCGGCGGGGCTGGCACGGCGCCAGCCTAGGCCCGGCCGAGGCCCGTCACTGGATGAGGTCGAAGACCTTGAAGATCGGCAGGTAGAGCGCGACGATCATCGAGCCGACCACGGCACCGAGGAATGCGATCATCAGCGGCTCGATCAGCGCGGTCAACGATTCGGTAGCGGCTTCGACCTCTTGGTCGTAGAACTCCGGCGACCTTGGCGAGCATCGGGGCCAGCGCCCCGGTGTCCTCGCCGACTGCCATCATCTTGACGACCATCGGCGGGAAGACGTCGTGCTGGGCCAGCGGGCCGGACAGCGACTCGCCCTGCCGGACCGACACGGCCACGTCGGCGAGCGCACGGCTGATCACGATCGATCCCGTGGTCTCCGCCACGGTGTCCAGGCACTGCAGGATGGGTACGCCGGAGGACAACAGGGTGCTGAAGTTCCGGGCAAAGCGGGCCAGCGCGATTTTTCTGAAGAGCATGCCGAACACCGGCAGCTTCAGCTTGAGCGGATCCACGACGGCCCGCACCCTGCTGTGGTGGGAGTACTTGCGCCAGGCGACCACTCCTGCCACCAAGGCGACGATGAAGATCGGGATCGTGGTCCGCAGGCTCTCCGACATCCACACCAGCATCTGGGTGGGCAGCGGCAGTTCCCCGCCCAAGTTCGCGAACATCGACTCGAAGACGGGCACGACGAAGATGAGCATCGCAACGCACATGCACACGCGGGCGCGCTTGACATTGAAGGGCCTCCTGCTCGCCGCGGACCGTGAGCCGCAGCCAACGGCGCGGAATGGTCTGCCGACACAGGCGCGCCGGGGCGACACAGGCGCCCGAGGCCGCCGCTGTTGAGCACGTCACGTGTCATGCTCCGAGCGCAGCGGCAACCGGGACTGTGACCGAACTTACGCGCTAGCAGGGCGCTTGCATTTGTTTGCATCGTGCGTGCTGGGGCATCCTGGAGCCATGACAAAGACTCTCTCTGACTCCACGACCCTGTTGGGCGAACTCTCCGTACTCCTGCGCCTGACCCGCGCGGAAGCGCAGATCGCCCGCGTTCGCATCTCCCAGTCACGCCGCGAGGAAGTTCGTTCCGAGCTAGCCGACAATGCCCGCGAGGCAGACCTTCGCGCGGCCCGCATCCAGGCCACCATCCGTCGTCTGGGCGGAGTGCCCGACGTCTTCGCCGACGCGGTCGGCCGGGTCACCGCGCTGACCAAGGCCACCCTCGAGCAGTGGCAGCCCTTCTCCGAGGGGCTGCTCGGGGACCTGGCGCTCGAGAACCACCTGCGCGACCGGGCGGTGTTCACCCGGGTGCTGGCAGAGGCGCAGGACGAGCCCACCGTCGCTGCCCTCATGCGCCAGCTCGAGCGCGCGCACACCGAGACGATCGAATGGATCACCGTACGGCTCGCCGAGGTCGCCCAAGGTGGCCCAGCCGCGTTGTCTCCCACCCCGGCCCAGGCGGCCGTCGGCACGGTGACCCGGATCGCGCTGTTGCCGTCACGGCAGACTGCTGCGCTGATCAACAAGGCCGTCAACCTCGTCCAGCGTGGCCGCGGTAAGGCCGAGGAGGCCGTCGCGACCACCCGCGACACGGTGGCGGAGACCGCATCGACCGCCGGCGAGGTGATCGGCGCCGGGCGTGACGCCGCCCTGGCCCGGACCGAGGAGATTGCGCCGTACGCCGGCGTACGCGCGGCGGCGCATGAGGTCCGCGAGAACCTCGGCACCATCGAGGCCGGCGACCTGGCTGTCGCGGGCTACGAGGATCTGTCGGGCAGCGCGGCTGCCAAGGCGATCAACGGCTTGGACGACGCCGACGAGGTTCGCGTGGTGCTGCGGTTCGAGCGCGCGCACAAGAACCGCAAGGGCGTGGTGGTCGCGGCCGAGAAGCGGATGACCAAGCTCGCGGAGGAGTCGATCAACGCCTGACATCCCGTCACTGACGGGGCCGGGACCTGAGACTGGGTCCCGGCCCTTCGTCGTTCCGGTTGGGGCTGGGCGCTAGATGTGCGGATCGGCGTGGGTGCCCAGCCGGTAGATCACCGAGCAGGAGCGTGAGCGTGACGCGTCGAAAGTGGTCATCAACGACAGCTCGCAGCGCCGGAGACCTGTCGTTCGTGACCAGTTCCGCGGAACCGCTCGCCAATGTGAGTCGCCTTACTGGAGATCCTCGGCACCCCGCCGCTGCGCAAGCGATCCGGGAGGGTCGGGCCGACGCCGTTTCCAGTCGCTTTGCCGACAACGACGAGATCAAGGCCCGCTACGGGGTCGTGTGAGCCAGCCATACCAGATCCGGCTCTCCGCTTGCGCCGTGCGCGACCTACAGCGATTGCCGGAGAAGATCGTGACGGCGTGTGTCGAGTTCATCTTTGGCCCGCTGGTCGAGAACCCCGACGGGTCGGCAGACCCCTCCGTGACGAGTTGATTGGCCTGCACTCTGCCCGCCGCGGCGACTACCGGGTGATCTACGCCGTCGTCGAGGACACGCGCCACATAGAGATCGTGCACATCGACAGGCGCAGCGACGTCTGCCGGGATGGATGTAGCGATCAGCAGTTTTAGTGCAGTGACCCTCGTATATTTCGACAGCAGCGCCTTTGTCAAGCTGCTCGTTGAGGAGGACGGCAGCGATCTTGCCGATGCGCTCTGGGACGGCGTGCGGCTGCGCGTTGCCGCCATAGCTGATCGGATGCAGAACGAGCTACTCGTCCAGCCGTCGGTAGACACTGCCTCGGGATCCGACTCGAAGTATGAGGACGACAACAGCGCCGTCGCGTACGTCGTAGATGACGCGGTATGCGCCGATGCGGATGCGCCGCCAGCCGGGCGAACCGGTCAACGTCACCGAACCGGGAGGCCGAGGCTCGGCGCCGAGGGCTGTGACCGCCTCGATGACCCGCCGGCGGACGGTCGGGTCAAGCTTGCGGATCTCCTTACGGGCTGAGGGCTTCCACTCGACCGCGTAGCTCACGCGCTACGGGATGTCCGCGCCTCGTCAACCACGAGATCGGCGAGCACCTGCGCGTGGGGCACGTGCGGGCCGCTCTCAGCCGCGGCTGCCCGGGCCGCCGCCAGATCAGCGGCATCCTCGGCGTCCTCTAGCTCGTGGAGCACCGCGATCGGTACCAGCGCGGCAACGGCCCGGCCATGTCGGGTGAGCACGATGCGTTCGTCGCCGTATGCGGCGCGGTTGACCAGCTCGCCAAGCTGGTCCCGGGCTTCGGTCACTCCGATTTCAGTCACCTCTACAGAATACACGTTCTGTACAGTAAGAGCCTTTGAGGCTGTCGCGCAGCAGCGATTCCTTGAGAGCGGTCATGACGTGTTGTCGTCGCGCCAGGTGGCCAGAATCTCGGGACCCCACCGGCTGTGGTCGGGCACGTTGAGACCGTTCGCGCGGGCCCATGCTCGTAGCTCGCATGCTCTCTCGGGCTCAACATTCCGCCGTTGCCGCCTCACATCCGCTTGGCGCGTGGGCTGAAGTGCGCTAGGGCGTGTCTTGTAAGTCAGTCATGACAGCCAGAGCACGATCGAGGCTAGGACTACCCCGCCTCGGTAGACCAGGGCGTACTTGTCGTACCGGGTGGCGATGCCGCGCCAGTTCTTGAGCTTGTTGAAGGCGCGTTCGACGACGTTGCGGTTCTTGTAGTCCTCGGCGTCGAAGTGGACGGG
>JACCZY010000081.1 GCA_013695685.1 Geodermatophilaceae bacterium
AGGCAACGGACGCCGGACGCGGCATGTGCAACCGACCGCCCGGCAGTCCCACGCGCACGATGGGCTCTACGAGTGGCGCATGAGCTTCGAGGGGCACCTCGCCCACCTCGGCACCGATTCCTCCACCAGGGGCTTGCCGGCGATCCAAACGTCACAACGAAGTACCCGGCCACCGTCAGTAGCTCGACCAGCGTCCCGGGGCTCGGCCAACGTCGATAGACCGACTGCCGGCCCACCGAGGGCTGCGCCCCGGTGCTAGGTCCTACGGTCTGCCACATGACCGACATCACGGGGTGGGCGCACGTGACCCTGTCGGTGCGCCAGCATGACCTAAGCGTCCAGTGGTACTCAGACGTCCTCGGGTTCCATGCCCTTGCCAGCGAGACGACCGACCGGTGGCAACGGACCCTCTGCCAGCACCCACAGAGCGGAGTGTCCCTCGTGCTGCATCAGCATGTTCCGACCAGTAGTGACGAGTTCGACGAGCGGCAGATCGGCCTGGACCATGTCGCTCTGAGCACGTCAACCTTCGATGGCCTGCATGCCTGGGAGGAGCGACTGACAGAGATGGGTGTGCTGCACTCACCGCTCACGCTCCCGTGCAGCGTTTCCTGGTCACGTCGACGAGTGCACGATGATCGCCGAGATGCGGCGACCCGTCGGTCCGTCCGTGATGAGGTAGCTGGCCTCGAGCCTGCCAATCTGGGTGCCATCCGAGCGTACCCGGGAGAACTGCCCGCGGTGCAGTGCGCAGGAGCGGTTCAGGATGACCGTCTCGGAAGTGAGCTCTACGCTGCCGTCGTAGCCCGCTGACCGCATGCCGTCGATCTGCTGCTGCGCGAAGGCCAGAACCTGCGCTTCGTCGGACAGCACCGTGGAGGCCACGTCAGTGCTGAGGAGGAGCTGAACACCGTAATGGGCCAGCAGGCGCCGGCCGTCGTCCGTGTCGCCGCGTCCCAGTGCGACGAAGTCGCCGAGGTAGGAGGCGAGCCAGCGCTCAACCTCGACGATTTCCATACCGCATTCTGCCTCCTGGCTCGGCGTAGGACTCGGCGGCGTCGTACACGGCTGGCACGACGGGCATTTGTCAGCGGTGACCATGACGAAGCCAGCCGTTTCTCAGCTTGCTCCCCGGCCTATCGCCATTCCGGACAGTCGGTGTCACGTGGAGACCGGCCATCGGTACGAGCTGATGCCTGCACGGTTGAGGCATCGATGATCTCAGTCGAGGTCTCTCACTGTGGTGAACTGTCGCATATCTTGCTACAGTGAGATGTGACGAAGACCATCGCGCAGCGCGAGCTGCGCAACGAAAACGCGAAGGTGATCGAGGCTGTGACGGCTGGCGAAACCTTCGTGGTCACGCGCAACGGCGAACCGGTCGCCGAGCTCCGGCCGCTCCGGGCCGGCCGCCGCACATTCATCTCCCGCGAGGAGGTCGTGGCGCTGGCGGCAGCCGGTGTGCGGATCGACAGGCATCAATTCCGAGCCGACCTCGACCAGGTGATCGACCAGGGACTGTGACATGACATCCGGCCTGCTCGATACCTCGGTCGTCGTCGACTGGCACGACCCGATCGTTGTCACGGCGTTGCCGGACCAGATGGCGATCTCTGCAATCACCGCTGCCGAGCTGACGGCCGGACCGCACCTTGCCACCACTCCGGCCGAAGCGGCGAAACGGCAGGCGCGGCTGCAAGAAGTCGAGGCGAATTTGGAACCGCTCCGGTTCGATGGTACGGCCGTGCGCAGTTACGGACTCGTGGTCGCGGCCGTTGTCCGCGAAGGACGCAAGCCGCGCAGCCGATTCGCGGACCTGCTGATCGCAGCTACTGCACACGCCAACGGTCTCGATCTATACACCCGCAATGGCGATGACTTCGCAGGACTAGAAGACCTCGTCCACGTCATCGCAATCTGATCGCCGAACAGGTCCGACCTGAGCCTGACACTGCGCCGGCAATCGATGTACCGGATCAGGCATGTGGCGGGCGTACACCACGTTGATCGGAGGAAGTCAGCTGTCGTGGATCGAGTCGTCCGCTGTTACCGCTCAGCGCGGCGCCATCGCATCGGCACGGCCCACGCGATGGTGATCGCCTCCACCGAGCCGACGCATCTGCCGGCGTCCATTACCGCGGACGCCCGCCTGGTCTGGATTGGCGCTGGACGACCGCGCATCGAGCTGGAGATCGTGGCGCTGGACATCCATGACGCCGTCATCCACGTCATGCCGACGAGCCTGCGGAGGTGACCTTCCTGTCTACGCCCACCAAGTACGCCGTCGGTACCGACGTCCCTGCGGTCGAGACCCTGCGTGACAGCGCCGGGCGGGTCGTTGATGACGCATACGTGGATGCCGCCGTTGAGGAGGCCATCCGTCAGGTCCGCGCGGCTTGGCCTCAGCCGGCCCGCCGGGTCGCCTTCTCTAGCGCCTGACGGACCCATTCCGACCGTGAAGTCCCGGCGGCCCCGGCTGCGTGGCGAACGGATGCGTGCAGCTCACAGCAGATACGAACTCGAAGCCGAGCGCGTTGGCACGGGATCGTCACCAGGCTCGAGAACGACCTCGCTCGCAAGACCTCGGATCGTCGCCGTTCAGGGAGCGACCAACGCGCGTCGAAGCCGCGGTATCGCGGCGTCGCGGGACAGGACGACGACGGGCCGCCGGCCGATCTCGGCGAGATCCCCAAGGATCGCCTTTCGGTGCCTTTCATGTGGCCTCGCTGATCCAACCGAGTTCTCGTCTCGAGCAGTTGCGCGAACCATAGGGACCGAGAGAGCATTCGGGGAGGGTCGGCGCCGATGTCCGTACGGCTCAGCCGCCGACTACTCAGCTGAAGGTCTGCCGCCGCCACGGTTTCGCCGGTCAGGCCGGGGAGTGCGCGGGTCGCCTTGGTCGCGGCTACCACGGCGGGCCGATAGCCGAGGCTGATCGCCCCGCGGGCGGTTGAGTTCACGCAGATGTGGGTCATGAAGCCGGCAAGGATGAGGTCCTTGCCCGGACCGGACGCAGGCGCTGATCCAGGTCGGTGCCCGTGAAGGCGTTCGGGAAGCTCTTGACGATCACGGGTAGCCGTTGCGAGGGGAAACCTTGTCGACGATCTTGCCGATGTCGTCCCGGATGTCGTACGGCCAGCCCGCTCCTGCGTCGTGCATGATCCGGATCATCAGGCGAGACCGAGTCAGAGACCACCAGGGGCACGCGATAGGCCGAGCATCTCCGTGTCAGAGACTTCCCCGAGGTGTTGGTCGAACTTGGATCGGGACATGGTGGTGAGCTTGTCGACAGCCGGTCTGCTGGTGAGGAGGCGCGAGGACGGCCCCACTCCGTACGAGGTTAGTCGGCAGCGAGGGCCTCGAAGCGCGCCAGCGGAACGACGTCCTTGGCCATGGTCGCCAGCGCGGGATCGACGGTGACGAGGGCGTCAGCTTGCAATCTGGTGACGGCGAGGTACTCCGCGTCGTACGTCGTCTCCCAGCCCTGCTCGCGCGCGATCCTCCAAGCGGTACGCCGCGAGACTCTGTCGCCGAGCAGCCGCATCTTCAGCTCAGTGAGACGTTCGTGGTGCTGAAGCGCCACCTCCTCGGTGAGGTCATCCTGGCGTACGGCCTCCAGCAGCAGCGATAGCGCTTGGGAGCGAATGAGGTTCGGGGCAACGATCTGGTGCTTTGGCTGACCGGGACGCGCGTGGCGACGAGGTGCAGGAGGGGGGGCCGTCGATCACGTAACGAGTCATATCGGCACCCTAAGTGCGTCGGCGAGCCGGTCGCGCTCGACCTTATGGTCGGAGACGGTTCCCCTTCTGCGTCGGCACAAATCGTTGGCGTTAATCCTTGGCCTGGGTCAGACCGGAAAGGTGATCAGCTGAATGAGGCAGCGCGGGCCGGAGGCACGAGCAAGGCGGCGGTCACCCGTGCAGAGCGGCCAATCGAGTGCCTCGGCGAGGGCGACATAGCAGGCGTCGTAGGTGGTCACATTCGAGCGTAGCTCGAACGCTCGATGCAGTAGTCCAACCGTGGGGAACCTGGCCACGGGAATGTCACCGAGGTCCTCGACGGCTTGCTCGAACCTCTCGTCGGTGATGGCCCCGGCGAGCCATCGACGCCTGAGCACCGCGGTCGTCTCCACGTCCACGAGATCAGGTGCGGCCAGTTCTCCGTGCGCGCGCAGCAGGTCGCGGGCGTGTCGGCCAGCCTGCTCGTCATCGCCGACAGCGTTGGCCAGCACGGAGGCATCGATGACAATCACCCGAATGGACGGTCCTCGGCCAGGTCAGCTGCCGCCTGAGCGAAACCGACACGGCCGCCGCGGCGAGCGTTAATGCGCCGCAGGACATCATCGAGGGTGGGCGAGCCGGCCAGCCGGGTTAGCTCGGCAGTGAGGTACTGCTGTAGCGACTGTCCTCGCTCTTGCGCCCGGCGGAGAAGTTCACGGTGCGTCTGTTCGGTGAGGTCACGCACGAGCACGTTCGTCATGCTTGCATTGTGCTATCAGGCGGTGTGAGGCCGCAACTCCCCGATTGGCGATTGACGCTTCGCTCACTTCGGCGGCAGCGACCTGGCGTAGCCGACGCCGTGCTTGATCCAGCCCTTGAGCTCGTCGTCGGTCGCGTGTCCGTCGATGTCGATCCGCAGCCAGCCCTTCATCTGGCGTCCGCGCATGACAAACCGGCTCGCTCGTGGATCGGCGACCAGGGTGTCGGTCTGAGCCGGATCGACGCGCAGCAGGAGGCCACCCTGACCGCTTGCACTCACGGCCAGGTGCCCGGCCACCAAGAAAACCAGGCCGCCGAACATAGATTTCTCGACGACTCCGGGCTCGCTGGCCAGAATCTCACGCAACCGATCGGCCATTCCGACGTCGTACGCCACGACCCCAGTATCCCGGGAGCAACAGATGCTTGACACGCCCAGATGGCGCCGTTCGGCACCATCGCTGTGGTGCCGTACCACCCGTCCTCGTTGTCAGGTCACGGAGACCGAGGCGGTTGCCCGGGCTCTGCGCCGAGCGCGGAACGCGGCCACGTTGACGCGGTTCCCGCAGGAGGCGCTGCAGTAGCGCCGTGACCGGTTCTTGGATAGGTCGACGAGGACGTCTGAGCACTCCTCGGCGTCACAGACGCGCAGCCGGTCGAGCTCCTGCTGGCGCACGACGTCGACGAAGGCCATCGCCGCCTCCACGGCCATGCGGTCGGCGAGCGGCGCGTCCGGCGGTGTCGCGTGCAGGTGGTAACCCCAGTCGTCGTGGGTCACCAGTTGCGGAAGGGCACCGGCCTCCCGCAGCATGCGGTTCACGTGCTCGGCGACGTGGTCCTCGTCGGCCTGCCACAGCTCGCGTAGATGCGGTCGCAGTGCTCGAACCTCGTCGAGTTCGGCATGGTCGCCGCGCCGCGACCCGGTCCACCCCCACTGTTCGATGAAGGCGACGAGCGCCGCGAGGTCGGGCAACTGATCGCCCTCGGGCTGGTCGGTGTTGACGAGAGCGGCGGCACCGGCGAGAGCGGTCGCGGTGTCATGAGCGAAAGGCATCTTGACTCCTTACACGGCCGGGCCTAGTCTCGGTAAGGAGTGTAGAAGGTTTCGGTCCTTTAGAGGGGTGTCGGCGTGGTTCAGCGGTTCGCGGGCAGCGCAGGACTCGGCTTCGCGGTGCTGTCAGCGGCGACATTCGGCACATCGGGCGCCTTCGCCGCCAGCCTGCTCGAGGCCGGCTGGACGCCGGGCGCGGCGGTGACGGTCCGGGTCGTGCTCGCGGCGCTGGTGTTGACAGTGCCCGCGCTGCTGATGCTGCGAGGCCGCCTCGGGCAGTTGCACCGAGGGGCCGGCACCGTGGCCGTCTACGGCATCGTGGCGGTAGCCGGAGCGCAACTCTGCTACTTCAACGCCGTTCAGCACCTGTCCGTCGCGGTGGCGCTGCTGCTGGAGTACTCCGGTGCGCTGCTCGTCGTGGGCTGGCTCTGGCTGCGGCACGGCCACCGCCCGCGGCGGCTGACGATGGGCGGGGCGGCGGTGGCCGTCCTGGGGCTGACTCTGGTGCTGGACCTGCTCGGCAACACCGACCTCGACCCCGTCGGTGTCTTGTGGGGGCTCGGCGCCGCCGTGGGTCTCGCGACGTACTTCGTGTTGTCCGCCGGAACGGACGACGCCCTGCCACCCATCGTCGTGGCCTGGGGCGGACTCGCAGTCGGCGGCGCCGTCCTCGCCGCCGCTGGAGCGCTCGGCGCGCTCCCGCTCGCGGCGCCGCGCACCGACGTCACGCTGCTTGACACCGAGGTGAGCTGGCTGGTGCCGGCGCTTGGGCTCTCGCTCATTGCCGCCGTCGTCGCGTACGTCGCGGGGATTTTCGGGGCCCGATTGCTCGGCGCGAAGGTCGCCTCGTTCGTCGGGCTCACCGAGGTGCTCTTCGCCGTGCTGTTCGCGTGGCTGCTGCTCGGCCAGGTGCTCAGGCCGGTGCAGCTTGCCGGCGGCGTGCTGGTCGTCGCCGGAATTGCTCTGGTCCGGCTCGACGAGTTGCGGACGCCGCCGCCGGCAATAGCGCCGGTGGCCACGCCGCACCAGGACGTCCTGGCGGCCGAGCCGTTCCGCGGCTGAACCCGCGGCGCCGGAAGGTGACCGCCTGGTCAGTCGTCGTCAGCCGCGCGTCGGAAGCCGGAAGGGCTACCGCGCTGACCGCGACACCGAGTACGCCGACCCAGAGTGCGAACGACTGGTGGGCGGCGTCGTTGCAGACCGAGAGGAGGCCGAATGCAGCCATGAGGGATGCGAGCACCACGACCGACAAGGTCTGTGTGACGGCGAAGAGCGGGAAGGCGCCGAGCACACAGGCGCGCGCCAGGTCGGTGCTCACCAGCAGCGGCTTGCGCCGCACCCTGTCGGCAAGCACGCCGACGAGCAGACCCACCACGAGGTACGGCGCCCGCCGCGCTGCGTTGACCCAGCCGACGTCCGCGGCCGAACCGTCCAGGTTCACCACCACCAGGACCCCAACAGCCAGGGTGGCGATGTAGTGCCGAAATCTGAGATCGTCGACGCCGCCCAGAACCGGCGAAACCCGGGATGGTCCTTCAGGCGCAGCGGTTCGATCATCAGTACAGCGGCTGGAGCAGTTCGATCCGATTGCCCACCGGGTCATCGACGTAGCACCGGCGGTACCCGGGAAAGTCCTCGTCCCAACGCGCCTCGACTCCGCTCTCACGCAGCCGGCTGACCAGCTCGTCCAGGTCATCTGTGAGCAGCCCCGGGTGCGCCTTGCGGGCCGGCCGGAAGTCCGCCTCGACGCCGAGATGCAACTCCACCGCGCCGGACCGGAACCACGCTCCACCTCGAGCGGCGAGGGCCGGCGGCTTGTCCACCTCCCGCATGCCGAGTACGCCGGCGTAGAACGCCCGCAGCGCCGGCTCGGAATCGGCCGGGCAACCCAGCAGGACGTGGTGCACCCCGACGAGCGTCATGTGTGTGCCGCCGCGAACACCCGCCGGAACGGGAACAGCGTGCCGAAGCGGCCGGATGGGTACGCCGCCCGCAGCGCGGCGCCGTACTCGGCCAGGAAGCCGGCATGGTGCTCCGGCGGGAGCGCGGCGAGCACCGGCCGCAGCGCCGTGCCCTTGACCCAGTCCAGCACGGGCTCAGGCCCGGCCAGCACCTGCAGGTACGTCGTTTCCCACGCGTCGACGCGGCAGCCGGCAGCGCCGAGCAGTTCGGCGTAGCCGGCCGGGTCGAGCACGGGCTCTGCGCGAAGCGCGAGGCCGGGCAGCCATCGCGCGGTCGCCTCCCGCAGCAACACGTGCGAGGGCGCCGCGAAGTTGCCGGGTACCTGCAGCGCGAGCCAGCCACCGGGGGCCAGACAACCCACCAGCTCGCGCAGCACCTGCTCGTGCCCCTCGACCCACTGCATGGTGGCCGAGCTCACCACGATGTCGATCGGACGGTCCGGACGCCAGTGCCGGGCGTCTGCCTGAGTGAACTTCAGGCGGGGCATGGACGACGGTGCCTGAGCCAACATCTCCGCAGAGCTGTCGACCCCGAGCACCATCGCCTCGGGCCACCGCCGCGCCAGCAACGCCGTCAACTCTCCCGAACCGCAGCCCACATCCACGACGTACGACGGCGCACACGCCTCGACACGGGCCATCAGGTCGTGGAACGGCCGGCCCCGCTGGTCGGCGTACCTGCCGTACTGCGCCGGGTCCCACATGCGACTGACCGTCCCTTCGATAGGACGATACCGGTGACTCCGACGCCGCAACCCCCGCATGGGATCACCGGATGCCGGCGCGTCGGCAGTAAAGTGAGGCAGCCATCCCCGGCGCACGCGAGTTGGGAGCCGAGTCATCGACGCGAGGCGATCGGTGGGCAGGCACGAGAACGCCGTCCTCGCGCTGTTGCGCATCCCGGTACTACGCCGGATGTGGGCCGCCATCACCGTGTCCAGCCTCGGGGACTGGCTGGGTCTGCTCGCCAACACCGCGCTGGCTCAGCAGCTGACGTCGGATCGCTCGGTTGCCGCGCAGGGGGCGGCCATCTCCGGTGTGATCCTGACCCGGCTGCTGCCCGACCTGCTGCTCGGTCCGATCGCCGGCGCCCTCGCGGACAAGCTGGACCGCCGACGAACAATCATCATCGGCGACGTCTCCGCCGGAATGCTGTTCCTGTCCATCGCCATCACCTACGACCTGGTGTGGCTCTACGTCGCACAGTTCCTCATCGAGGCGGTCGGCCTGTTCACGATGCCGGCCAAGCAGGCGATCTGGGTCAATATCGTTCCGCGCGAGAAGCTGCCTGTCGCGAATCAGATGTCGCTGATCTCGGTGTACGGCGCGGTTCCGGTGGCCGCGCTCATCTTCGCGCTGCTGTCGACCTTCAACCGGTTCTTTCAGGATCCGCTGCTCGCCAGCGCGCGGGTGCCCATCGTGATCGCGCTGGTCTTCAACGCGCTCACGTTCTTCGCCGCGGCGCTGACGGTCTACCTCGTGCGCCGCGACATCCCGGTTTTCCTGGCCGGCAGCGGCGAGACGAAGAACATGTTCTCCGCCATCCGCGAGGGGATGTCCTTCATCTGGACGAATCCGGTTCTTCGCGGTCTGTACATCGGAATCCTCGGCGCGTTCCTGTCCGGCGGCGTCGTGGTCGGCGTCGCGCAGCTCTACGTCGCGACCCTGGACGCCGGCAACGCCGGGTACAGCATCCTGTTCGGAACCGTGTTCACCGGACTGGCCCTAGGCATGATCGTCGGCCCGCGCATCCTGCCGGGCATCAGCCGGCGACGGCTCTTCGGCCTTTCCATCGGCCTGTCCGGCGCCTCGTTGGTGACCATGTCGCTGATGGGGGACTTCGTCCTCGTCCTGGCGCTGGCCCTGCTGGTCGGGTTCTTCGGCGGCATCGCCTGGATCAACGGCTACACCATGATCGGGTACGAGGTGGAGGATCGGCTGCGCGGACGCGTGTTCGCCTTTATCTTGTCCTCGGTCCGGATCGCGCTGCTGCTGTCGGTCGCCGTCGGGCCGCTGCTGGCCGGTTCGCTGGGTCAACGCAGCGTCCGCATGCGCGAAAGCGAGCTGGCCTTCTCCGGCCCGAGCACCACGCTGCTGGTGGCGGGCTTGCTGGCCACCGCGGTCGGGCTCTACGCCTACCGTGCGGTCGGCGGGCGCGGGCGGCGACTCGTGGACATTTTGTGGCACACGGTTTCCCGACCGGACCTGCTAGGTGACGAGCATGTCGAGACCGGGCTGTTCATCGCCTTCGAGGGGTCCTCGTCAGATCAGATCGCCAGCCAGGCGATGAGTCTGGCCGAGCGGTTGCGGCGCGACGGGTACCGGGTGATCAGCACCGGCGAGCCGGGTGACACCGCGGCCGGCCGGCAGATCGCGGCCATCCTGAGTGGCCGCGCGACGACGACGCCGCTGGCGCCGGCGACGGAGTGCCTGCTGTACCTCGCCGACCGCGCCGAGCATGTGGCCAGGGTCGTGCGACCGGCGTTGCAGCAGCGCCAGGTCGTCGTCTGCCAGCGGTACGTCGACTCCACCGTCGCCTACCAAGGCGCCGGTCGCGGCCTGGACCCCAGCCGGATCCGGCGTACGTCGCAGTGGGTGACCGGCAGCCTCGCGCCGGACCTGACGGTCGTGCTGGACAGCGCCGTCGGTGCCGGTGGGGACGCGGCCGTTCGCCACATGTTCCTGGAGATCGCCGATGCGGACCCGGACCGCTACCTCGTCCTGCCCGCGGACCTGCGGGCGGATGCGATAGCCGGGGCCGTCGATGAGCAGGTGGCGGCACTGCTCGCCACCCGGTCGGAGCGGGTTGCACGCGACCTTCCCGATGCCCGGCAGGCGTCGGCAGGTCACGGTGGCGGCACCGCCGGCACCGTCGCCGCTGCTGGGTAGATTCGCCGCCATGGCCCACGGTGACCGCAGCGCGTGTACCCGGGAATGGACAGCCGCCGACGTCGAACCGGTCTCGTGCTGTGTCTGCCACATCGACGGCGACCGGGTCTACGACCTGCCGCCGTTCGCCGTCGTCCGTTGCCCGCGCTGCCGGCTCGCGTTCGTCAGTCCCCGGCTGCGCACGGAGGCCCTGCAGGCGGTGTACGACGACGTCGGGTACTTCGAGGGCGGGGTGTACGGCTCGACGTGGTCGCCGGCGATGGTCCTCCAGCGGGTCTGGACCGCCGGTCGGCTCGGCCTGATTCGTGCCGCGCTGTCCCGGCCCCCGGCCGGGACCCGGATGCTGGAGGTCGGGTGCGGCTACGGCCTGTTCCTCGCCGCCGCTCGACAGCGGGGGTACGACGTCACCGGCGTCGAACTGTCCCGCTCGGCCTCTCGCCACGCCCGCGACGTCCTGGACCTGAGCGTCCACCAGGGCCAACTCGACGCGGCGGTGCTCGACGGCCGGTACGACGTCATCGCCGCCTGGGACACGCTGGAGCACGTCCCCGACCCGGTGGCGTTCCTGCGGACCGCACGGACGCTCCTCGCCGACGACGGCGTGCTCGTGTTCTCCACGCCGTACTTCTCCTCGCTGCCCGCCCGGCTGCTGCGCACGCGGTGGTGGACGTTGAAGCCGACCGAACACATCTGGCACTTCACCCCGCAGAGCCACCACCTGGTTTTCGCCCGGGCCGGCCTGGCCGTCACGCGGATCCTGCGCAACCCGCTCGCGCCTGCCAACTTCGGTCGGCTGGACTCGCTGGTCGGTGTGGCGCGGCGTATTCCGGACCTCACGTGAGTGGGCTCTTCGTCGCGTTCGAGGGGGGCGAGGGAGCCGGCAAGTCCACCCAGGTCGCCCGGCTCGACGGCTGGCTGCAGGAGCAGGGGATCAGCGCCCGACTGACCCGGGAACCAGGCGCGACGCCGGCGGGGGAGCGGATCAGGGCGATCGTTCTCGATCCCACGTCCTCGCTGACACCGCGTGCGGAGGCCCTGCTCTACGCCGCGGACCGCGCACAACACGTCGAGACGGTGATCCGTCCGGTCCTCGCCGCCGGCGGAGTCGTCATCAGCGACCGGTACGTCGACAGCTCGCTGGCCTACCAGGGCGCGGGACGGGCGCTGTCCCTGCCGAAGGTGCGGCAGGTGTCGGAGTGGGCCACCGGAGGGCTGGTCCCCGACCTCACCGTCGTACTCGACATCGAGCCGGCAGCGGGGCTCGCGCGGGCCGCCGGTCACCGCAGCCCGGACCGGATCGAGCAGGAGTCTCTCGCCTTCCACGAGCGGGTGCGGGCCGGGTTCTGCGAGCTGGCCGCAGCCGATCCGGCTCGCTACCTCGTCCTGGACGCCTCCGGTGACCCCGACGAACTCGCGGGGACCGTCCGCGGTCGGCTGGCCCCCGTCGTGCGCCTGCTGGCGGCCCGGTGAGCCACCCTGGGGCGGCGGCGGCAGCCGGCGGCGTCTGGGAAGACCTCGTCGGTCAGCCGGAGACGGTGACCACGCTGCGTGCCGCCGCGGCAGCCGCGGGCCGCATCGTCGTGGGCCTCGACGCGCCCGCGCGCGATGCCGCATCGATGACGCACTCGTGGCTGTTCACCGGTCCACCGGGCTCCGGGCGATCGGTCGCCGCCCGAGCGTTCGCCGCCGCCTTGCAGTGCCCGGACGGCGGCTGCGGGCAGTGCGGGCAGTGCCACACAGTTCGTGCCGGCACACACGCCGACGTGCACGTCGTCGTACCGGACGGCCTGTCCATTCCGGTGCGGGACATGCGCCAGCTCGTCCGTACGGCGGCCCGGCGGCCCTCGGCCGGCCGCTGGCAGGTTGTCATCGTCGAGGACGCCGACCGGCTTACCGAAGGTGCGGCCAACGCGCTGCTCAAGGCTGTGGAGGAGCCGCCGGCGCGAACCGTTTTCTTGCTCTGCGCCCCGTCGACGCACCCCGACGACGTGTCCGTGACCCTCCGGTCGCGCTGCCGGGTAGTCCCGCTGAGGGTTCCTGACGACGCTGCCGTCGCCGAGGTCCTCGTCCGCCGCGACGGCATCGACGCAGCCCAGGCGGCGTGGGCGGCGAGCGCGGCGCAGGGGCACGTCGGCAGGGCCAGGTGGCTGGCAGGCGACGAGCAGGCCCGGATCCGCCGCAAGGCGGTGCTGGACATCCCGTTGTCTCTGCGCTCCTTGGCCGAGTCCTTCGCCGCCGCCGACGAGCTGGTCGGTGGTGCCGAGGAGGAAGCGGCCGGCCGTTCCCGGGAACGGGACGAGCCGGAGGCGGAGGCCCTGCGAACCGCGCTGGGAGCCGGCGGCACCGGCAAGGGAGCCACCGCCGCGGGCCGGGGTTCGGCGGCGCAGCTCAAGGACCTGGAGCGCCGCCAGAAGTCACGTTCGACCCGGGCGCAGCGCGACGCACTGGACCGCGCCCTGGTGGACCTGGCCGGGTTGTACCGGGACGCCCTGTCGGTTCAGTGCGGGTCGGGGACGAGGCTGTGGCACGCAGACCGCGAACCTGACATCCGGCGCCTGGCCCGCGGGCTCACCGCCGAGGGGATCCTGCGCCGGCTCGAAGCGGTGCTGGCCGCCCGTACCGCGCTGGAACTCAACGTCAAGCCGCGCGTGGCCATCGAGGCGTTGACCGTCGCGTTGCGGCTGCCCTGAGAAGCACCGGCCACCCCGGTCCTACCCTGTACCGATGGGCATGCTCTGCGCGGTCAGCTTCACCAGGCACGGCCGGCTGTACTACTTCGATCCGGATGGATTCGCCCCCCGCGTGGGAGACAAGGTGCTCATCCCGACCGACGACGGGAGTGAGGTGGCCGAATGCGTCTGGTCGGCGCAGTGGGCCGACGTGGACGTTGCCGGCTTTCCGTCGCTTGCCGGGATGGCCACTGCGCAGGACATCGCACGCGATGACGCGCTGCGCCGCCACAAGGCGCGCGCGCGAGTCGCCGCCAAGCGACTGATCCGCGAGCATCAGCTGCCGATGAAGGTGGTGGCCGTCGACGCCGTCCTCGACGCGGCCGATGCGCCGACCCGCTCGATCGTGTTCTTCAGCGCCCAGCATCGCGTCGACTTCCGGGCACTCGTACGAGACCTCGGTGCCACGCTCAAGACCCGGGTCGAGTTGCGTCAGCTCTCCGCCCGCGACGAGGCGCGCGTGCAAGGCGGCATCGGCTCCTGTGGACGTGACCTGTGCTGCGCGACATTCCTCAAGGGCTTTGAGCCGGTCTCCATCCGGATGGCCAAGGACCAGGACCTGCCGTTGAACCCGATGCGCATCTCCGGCGCCTGCGGGCGGCTGATGTGCTGCCTGAAGTACGAGCATCCGCTGTACGCCGACTTCCTGGAAACCGCGCCCGCCATCGGCGAGCAGGTCGACACCCCGGACGGCACCGGCCGGGTCGTGGGGCGCAACGTGCCGTCGGACACGCTGACCGTCCGGCTGGACGACGGCGGCCGGCGCTGCGCGTGCAGCAAGGCGGACGTTTGCGGCTCCCGCGCGGCCTATACCGGCAGCGTCGCGGCCCAGGGTCCGGCCGGGGGCGGCCTGCCGTAGGCTTGGCAGCCGCGTACAGCGCCGCCTTAGCTCAGTTGGTAGAGCGATTCACTCGTAATGAATAGGTCGTCGGTTCGATTCCGACAGGCGGCTCCACCTGCTCGGTGTCGCCAGCGGCCCGGGCCGTCGGGCGGCTGTGCTGGGTCAGCAGCAGTCGGCGATAGTCCGCGGCATCGAGCGGTTGGCTGAACAACCATCCCTGCCCGCTGTCACAGCCGATCTGCTCGACGCCGGCGAGCTGTTCCGGCGACTCGATGCCCTCCGCGACGACCTCCAGGTCGTAGGCGTGGGCGAGGTCGACGATCGCTCGGACGATCGCCGCCTGCCGGCTGCCGGGTGCGACGTCCTGGGCGAAGCTGCGGTCGATCTTGAGGAAGTCCAACGGCAGCCGCTGCAGCGAGTACAGGCTGGAGTGCCCGGTGCCGAAGTCGTCCAGGCCGACCCGGACGCCGGCGTTGCGCAGTCGTTGCACGCCGGCGACCGACGGCCCGGCCGGGTCGAGCAGCGCACGTTCGGTGAGTTCGACGCGCAGGGCCGTTCCGGGCAGTCCGGCGTCGGTCAGGGCGGTGGTGACCCACTCCGCGAATTGCCCGGCGGAGACGTTGCGGTAGCTCAGGTTGATCCCCACGAACAACGCCGGATCCACAGCACGGAAACTGGTCTGGTCGGCCAGTGCCTGCCGCAGCACCCAATCGTCCAGCTCTCGGATGAGGCCGGTGTCCTCTGCCACGGTCAGGAACTCACCGGGAGCCAGTGCCCCGCCGGCCCCGTCGCGGATTCGGAGCAGCCCCTCGGCTCCCAGCACCTGCCCGTCGCTGATCCGCACGATCGGCTGGTACAGCAGGTACATGTCCTGCCCCGCGAGCGCCAGCCGCAGCGCGCGTTGGATACCGAGCCGGCGCAGGGCCCGAGCCTGCAGTTCGCCGTCGAAGAGCTCGTGCCGATCCCGGCCACGGTCCTTGGCCCGGTACAGGGCGAGGTCGGCCTCGTGCATCAGATCCTCGACGGGCTGGTCGGCTCGGGTGGTGACCGCGACCCCCACGCTCACCGTGAGCAGCAGGCTCTGCTCGTCGCCGGGCATCGGCCCGCTGACCTGGAACGGCTCGCGCAGCACGACGACGAGGCGCTCGGCGAGCTCGTGTACGTCCTCGGCGCTCGTCAGACCCTCAGCCAGTACGACGAACTCGTCGCCGCCGTAGCGGGCGACGCTGTCCGACGGGCGGCAGGCCGCCACCAGGCGCTGCGCCGTGGCGACGAGCACCTCGTCCCCCACCCGGTGGCCCAGCGAGTCATTGACCCGTTTGAAGTGATCCAGGTCGATAAGCAGCACGGCGACAGTTCCCGGGGTGCGTTCCAGTCGGAGCAGGGCGCCACGCATGCGGTCGGTGAGCACTGTGCGGTTCGCCGTACCGGTCAACGGATCGGTCTGTGCCTGACGCGTGAGCGCGTCCTGTGCGGTCCGGCGAGCGTTGACGTCCCGCGTGTTGCCGATGACGGCGAGAAGCTTTCCGGTGTCGCTGTCCCTGATCTGCTGACCGGTGCTTTCCAGCCAACGGTAGGACCCGTCGGCGCGGCGGAACCGGGCCGAGATCGTGAGGACGCCGGGATCGGTCAGGAGGTCGTGCAGGCCGGCCCGCAGCCCCTCCACGTCGTCGGGATGGATGAACTCGTAGATGTCGCGCCCGACCATGTCCTGCGGCCGCCAGCCGAAGACCGTCTGCCCTGCCGGTGACACGTAATTGAACACGCCTTCGCGGTTGGATTCGGTGATGGCGTCGGAGGAGTTCTCGGCCATCAGCCGGTAGCGCGCCTCGGAGTCGACAAGGCGCATGTCGGCGAGCTTGCGCTCGGTGATGTCCCTCGCGATGGCGTACAGGAGTTGCTCTTCGGGATCGGCTGCCCAGCTCCAGTGCAGCCACCGGTACTCCCCGTCCGCGGCCCGGCAGCGGTTCTCCAGATGCTTGGTCTGGTCATCGCCGTTCACGGCGACGCGCAACGCCGCCGCGGAGATTTCGACGTCCTCGGGGTGCACCAGCTCGAGGAAGTGGCGCCCCACCAACGTGCCCGCAGAGCTGGTGAGGTCGTCCTCCCAACTCCCGGAGGCCCACCGGATGATCCCGTCGAACCCGCAGATCGCCGTCAGGTCGCGGCTGAGCCGGTGCGACCAGTCGTCGCTGATCGCGCCGGGGGGTGGGGGTGACGGCACCGTCACTGATCGTCCGTCTCCCGGCATCTGCGGCTCCGACCTGCGCCCCGGCGAACCCCTAGTGGGGCAAATCCGTTGCGCTTCGGAGTCACTATATGCGTCTGAGTAGCAATGGC
This sequence comes from Geodermatophilaceae bacterium, assembly GCA_013695685.1. Taxonomy (GTDB): domain Bacteria; phylum Actinomycetota; class Actinomycetes; order Mycobacteriales; family Geodermatophilaceae; genus JACCTY01. The sequence goes on from JACCZY010000081.1 coordinate 16,290, forward strand.
GTCAGCCGGTTGACGGACATGGTCGTTTCCTGCTCGCTCTGTAACCGTCGACCGAAACGGGGCCCGACCCTCGGTCAGCGGCATGCCGTTGTCAACGTATCGGCTGGGACGACTCGCAACCCACCGACGGGCCTTAACCTGCTGGGCGAACGCGGCGCTTGCGCCCAGCGCGACGTCCGAACCCCGCCCACCTCCGTACAGTGTGCCGTCATGCAGCAGGGCCGACGGCCAAGCACCGCCATGGTCTACCGACGTCGGCGGGTCGCCCTGGGTGGCATCGTTGTCGGCCTCCTGGCGGCGGTGACCTTCGTCGCGGTCGGCAGCCCCGGCGCGCCGGACTCCGGTGCGCCGACGGTGCTCACCTCGCAGGCGCCCACCCCCCGTCTGCCCGAGTTGGTCGAGCCGTCCCCCGTTCTCGCCGCCGACATGGGCGCAGAGCCGGTGCCGGACCCGGCGGTGCTCGCCGACGTGCTCGCTCCCGCCCTCGCCGATCCGAGGTTGGGCGGGCGGGTCAATGGCCAGATCGTGGATGTTGCCACCGGCGAGGTGCTCTTCGAGCAGGCCGCTGACCGCGCCGTCGTACCGGCCTCGACGACCAAGCTGGCTACCGCGCTTGCCGTCGAGATCTCCGTCGAGCCGGGCTCGCGCCTCACCACGACTGTCCGGAGCGGCCCGAATCCAGGCGAGGTGGTCCTCGTCGGGGGCGGCGATCCGACGCTCAGCAGCGCGCCGGGTGGCAACGTGTATCCCGGTGCGGCCACCCTCGCCGATCTGGCGGCACAGGTGAGCGTCGCGATGGGCGCACCGATCACCGCCGTTCTGGTCGACTCCGCGCTGTTCACCGGTCCGACGACGGGGCCGGGCTGGGGGTCCGGCGACGCGCCGAGCCGGTACGCCGCCCCGATCACCGCCACGATGGTCGACGCCGGCCGGTTCGGCCCGGAGGACGACGGGGTACGCAGCGGCGCACCGGACCTCGCGGCGGGCAGGGCACTGGCCGCTGCCCTCGGCGTACCGGACGCCCCGGTCAGCGCGGGTACGGCGCCGCCGGGGGCGCGGTTGCTGGGCGAGGTCTCCTCCGCGCCGGTCGAGCGCCTCATCGAGCAGATGCTGAGCCTGAGCGACAACGTGCTGGCCGAGGCGCTGGCGCGGCAGGTCGCGCTGGCCGCCGGCGAGCCGGCCTCCTTCGACGGCGCCGCCGCGGCGGTGAAGTCCACGCTCGAGCGGGCCGGCTTCGACCTGTCCGGGGCGGTGCTTGTCGACGGGAGCGGGCTTTCGGTCGTGAACCGGCTGAGCTCCGCCCTGGTCAGCGACATCCTGCTCGCCGCGGCCGGCGATCCCCAGTCGTCGGGTCGGGCATTGCTGGCCGGCCTGCCGGTAGCGGCCTATGACGGGACCCTCGGGGAGCGCTTCGACGAGAGCCCGGCCGGCGGCGTGGTACGCGCGAAAACAGGCACCTTGAACGGTGTCAGTGGGTTGGCCGGCGTGGTCCAGACAACCGACGGCCGGTTGCTCGTGTTCGTCCTTCTGGCCGACCAGGTCCCGTTGGGCGGCCGGTTTCCGGCCGAGGCCGCCTTGGACGAGGTGGCGACCGCCCTTGCCGGCTGCGGCTGCCAATGAGCACCCGCCCGGCCAGGGAGGCCGCCTTGGACGAGGTGGCGACCGCCCTTGCTGGCTGCGGCTGCCGATGACCACCCGCCCGGGCAGGCTGTCGTGCGGTCGACGCAGCCGCCCGGCGTACCGTGGCGGCATGAGCCGAGAGCGAGTGAGCATCGCAGCGAGGGACGAGCGGAGCGCTCGAGCGGAGCGAGCAGCGCACGAGGCGGACCAGCAGTGAGTTCGATGGTCGATTGGGATCTGGCAGCGGCTACCGGCCGGCGGCTGGTCCGCCCCGGCCCGGAGGTCTCCCTCGAGGAGGCCACCGCGGCTGTCACCGAACTGCGCGCGGCTACCGACGTGGCGGAGGTGCATGTCCGGGAACTGACCCGGATGTCCTCCGACGCGCCGCCTGCGCCGTTGCGCGTGGTCGATCGAGCCGACTGGATCGACGTCAACTGCGCAGGGATGTCGGCCGTGCTCACGCCGCTGGTCGAGCGGCTGCAGGAGCGGCAGGACAAGCCACCCGGTTCCCTCGCCATGGCGATCGGCTCGCGGGCGACCGGCGTACAGGCCGGGGCGGTCCTCGCCTTTGTGGCCGCGCGGGTGCTCGGCCAGTACGACGCGCTCGGACCGAGTGGTGGACAACTGCTTCTGGTGGCACCGAACATCGTCGAGGCCGAGCGGCGGATGGACGTGAACCCGTCGGACTTCCGGCTGTGGGTCTGCCTGCATGAGGTCACGCACCGCCTGCAGTTCACCGCCGTCCCCTGGCTGGCCGACTACATGCGGTCCCAGATCGGGGAGTTCGTCGCCGCCACGGACCTGGATCCCGAGGTTCTGAAGGACCGGCTGCAGACCCTGCTCAAGGGTGTGATGTCGTCGGTGCGCGACAGCGGGGCGGCGGGCGACGCGGCCGGCGAGGGCATCCTTGCCCTCGTACAGAACCCGGAGCAGCGCGCCGTCCTCGACCGGCTGACGGCGATGATGAGCCTGGTCGAGGGGCATGCCGAGTACGTCATGGACGAGGTCGGCCCGTCGGTCGTCCCGTCAGTGGCGACGATCCGCCGCCGGTTCAGCAAGCGCCGCGAGGGCACCAGCACGCTCGACCGGATGCTGCGCCGCCTGCTCGGCCTGGACCAGAAGATGAAGCAGTACGCGGACGGCCGCCGCTTCGTCTCCGGCGTCGTGGCCGAGGTCGGCATGGACGGGTTCAACGCGGTCTGGACCTCTCCCGACACCCTGCCGCGCAAGGACGAGCTGGGCGCGCCCGAGGACTGGGTACGCCGGGTGCACGGCCGCCCGCACGCCATCAACGCCTGACCCGGACGGGCTCGATGCCGAGGCCGGATGTGACGTCACAGCGCCCCGGCCGGCCCGACGCGGCGGTCGCCGAGGTACGGGTGGCGGTGCGTACTGCACTGGCGGTGGTCCGACCCGGAGACCCGGTCACCGTGGCCTGCAGCGGCGGCGCCGACAGCCTCGCTCTCGCCTCGGCGGTCGCCTTCGAGGCGTCCCGCGCCGGGCTCGCGGCGGGAGCGGTCACCGTCGATCACGGACTGCAGCCGGGCAGCGCCGAGCGCGCCGCCGACGTGGTCGGCGTACTGCGGGGACTCGGATTCGAGCCGGTCATCATCTGCGCGGTCGCGGTGGAGGGACCGGGGGGCCCCGAGGCGGCGGCGCGACGGGCCCGCTACGCCGCGCTGCGTTCGGTGCAGTCCGCGCGCGGCGGCTGGGTCGCCCTCGGGCACACCCTGGACGACCAGGCCGAGACCGTGCTGCTCGGACTCGCCCGCGGGTCCGGCCCACGGTCGTTGGCCGGCATGGTCCCGGCCCACTTTCCCTGGCTGCGACCGCTGCTGACCGTACGCGGCACGACGACCCGGGCCGCCTGTGCGGCGCAGCATCTCCCGGTCTGGGATGACCCGCACAACGACGAGCCGGCGTACACCCGGGTCCGGATCAGGCACGAGCTGCTGCCGCTGATGGAGGACGTGCTGAACGGCGGGGTGGCCGCCGCGCTGGCCCGCACGGCCGATCTGCTGCGGGAAGACTGCGACGCCCTCGATGAGATCGTCGCCGAGCTGGCGGCCGGACGGCTCAGCCATGCCGATCCCGAGGTGAGCGTCTTCACCGGCCTTGCCCCCGCCCTACGACGCCGGTTGCTCCGGTGCTGGCTCCACGATGTCGGCGGGCTGACCGCGGCGCACCTGACCGCGGTGGACGCCCTGGTTGTCGACTGGCACGGGCAGCAGGCAGTTGCCCTGCCGGGTGGCTGTGAGGTGCGCCGGTCGTCTGGCAGGCTGCACCTGCACTTCCAGCCGAGCCGGGAGCCCCCACGTGTACGACGGTGAGATCGAGAAGGTGCTGATCGACGAGCGGCAGATATCCGCGCGAACCGTCGAGCTGGCCGATGAGGTCTCCGCCGACTACGCCGACCGCGAGATCCTGCTCGTTGGGGTGTTGAAGGGCGCGGTCATGTTCATGTCGGATCTGGCGAGGGCGTTGTCCCGCCCGACCGAGCTGGACTTCATGGCGGTCTCGTCGTACGGCTCGTCGACCTCCTCCTCCGGGATCGTGCGGATCCTCAAGGACCTGGATCGTGACATCTCCGACAAGCACGTCCTCGTCGTCGAGGACATCATCGACTCCGGCCTGACGCTGTCGTGGTTGCTGAGGAACCTGCGCAGCCGACGGCCGCTGTCCCTGGAGGTCTGTGCGCTGCTGCGCAAGCCCGACGCGATCAAGGTGCAGGTGCCGGTGAAGTACGTCGGTTTCGACATTCCCACCGCCTTCGTCGTCGGCTACGGCCTGGACTACGCCGAGCGCTATCGCGACCTGCCCTACATCGGCCTGCTCAAGGCGGAGGTCTACGCCGGCTGAGCTGCCGGCTTAGCTGCCGGCTGTGTGCCCCGCTGAGCTGCGGCTGGGTGGCCGGTTCCGCCCGCTCGGGCGGAACGTCTGCGGGTGTGCGGGCGTTGGGCAGGACAGCTACGTCGGGATGACCCGGTGTACCGTTCAGCTGCCGGGAGATCCCGTTTCGGGGTAGTCCGCAGGTCCCTCGCGCGTTCGATGCGCACCAGTCAGGCAGGAGGACCGGGGGCAGCAGGCTCCCGCACCGTCGATGGAACGAAAGCGCATCGTCCGCTCCCCATGGTTCTGGGTGGTGACCGCAGTGCTCCTGGCGCTGCTGCTGCCGTCGCTGTTCCAGGGCGACGGTGGATTCGAGGAGGTCAAGACCTCCGTCGTCTTGGCTCAGATCGAGGACGGCAACGTCGAATCGATCGTCATCAACGACAAGGAACAGACCCTCAACGTCACGCTCAAGGAAGCTGTCGACGGCAACACAGAGGTCACTGCCTCCTACCCGGCCGAGGCGTCCGGCGACATCTTCGACCTGATCCGGGAGACCGAGGGCGGAGCCGCCGGGTCGTTCGACACCGAGGTGAGCCAGGACAACCTGCTGGTGTCCATTCTGATCAGCGTCGTCCCATTCATCATCTTGTTGCTCCTGCTCTTCTGGTTGATGAGTTCGATGCAGGGCGGTGGCCGCGGCGTGATGAACTTCGGCAAGAGCAAGGCCAAGCTCGTCACGAAGGACACCCCGAAGACGACGTTCGCCGACGTCGCCGGTGTGGACGAGGCGATCGAGGAACTGTACGAGATCAAGGACTTCCTGCAGAGTCCGGCGAAGTTCCAGGCGATCGGCGCGAAGATCCCCAAGGGCGTGCTCCTCTTCGGCCCGCCCGGGACCGGCAAGACGCTGCTCGCCCGCGCCGTCGCCGGTGAGGCGGGCGTCCCCTTCTACTCCATCTCCGGCTCGGATTTCGTCGAGATGTTCGTCGGTGTCGGTGCCAGTCGCGTTCGGGATCTCTTCGAGCAGGCGAAGAACAACGCCCCGGCGATCATCTTCGTGGACGAGATCGACGCAGTCGGGCGGCACCGCGGCGCGGGCATGGGCGGCGGGCATGACGAGCGTGAGCAGACGCTGAACCAGATGCTCGTCGAGATGGACGGCTTCGATGTCAAGAGCGGCGTTATCCTGATCGCTGCGACGAACCGACCCGACATCCTCGACCCGGCGCTGCTGCGACCCGGCCGCTTCGACCGGCAGATCGCGGTGGACCGGCCCGACCTCGAGGGCCGCAAGGCGATCCTGCGGGTGCACGCGAAGGGCAAGCCGTTGGCCCCGGTTGTCGACCTCGACACCGTAGCCCGCCGTACGCCGGGGTTCACCGGCGCCGACCTGGCGAACGTGATCAACGAAGCGGCCCTGCTCACCGCACGGTTCAGCCGCACCCTGATCGACGACGCCGCGCTGGAGGAGGCGATCGACCGGGTCATCGCCGGCCCGGAGCGCAAGACCCGGGCGATGAGTGAGAAGGAGAAGAAGGTCACCGCCTACCACGAGGGCGGGCACGCGCTGGTCGCCTGGGCGCTGCCGCAGCTGGCGCCGCTGCACAAGGTGACGATCCTGCCGCGTGGCCGATCCCTCGGGCACACGTTGATTCTGCCCACCGAGGACAGGTACACCCAGACCCGCTCGGAGATGATCGACACGCTGGCCTACGCCTTGGGCGGCCGGGCGGCCGAGGAGCTCGTCTTCCACGAGCCGACCACCGGCGCCGGTGACGACATCGAGAAGGCGACCGCGCTGGCCCGGTCGATGGTGACCGAGTACGGCATGAGCGCCAAGCTCGGCGCGGTGAAGTACGGCTCGTCAGACGCCCAGCCGTTCCTCGGCCGGGACATGGGCCACCAGCGGACCTACTCCGACGCCGTTGCCGCCGACATCGACGGCGAGATCCGCGCGTTGATCGAAGCCGCGCACGACGAGGCGTGGGAGATCCTGGTCGAATACCGCGATGTCCTGGACGAGCTGGTCCTCGAGCTGATCGAGAAGGAGACCCTCAACAAGGAGGACATGCGGCGGATCGCCGGCCGGGTGGACAAGCGGCCGCCGCTGGCGCCGTTCAACGGCTTCGGCAAGCGCACGCCCTCGGATCAGCCCCCGGTGCAGACGCCGTCGGAGGAAGCGGAGCGCAACGGCACGCCCAGCAACGGGCATTCCCAGCACGTGCCCGAGCCCGAGCAGGTTCCCGCGCCGTCGTTGCAGAAGTCGCAGTAGCCGTGCGCGCCGCAGTGCGGGGCGCGGCCGTGAGCACCGGGGTCGATATCCCCCGGGCCGAGGCCGCAGTACGCGAACTGCTGCTGGCCGTGGGGGAGGACCCCGACCGGCCGGGGCTGAAGGACACCCCGGCGCGGGTCGCCCGCTCCTACAACGAGATGTTCGCCGGCCTGTACTCCGATCCGGAAAGCGTGCTGCACACCGTCTTCGACGAGGGTCACGAGGAGATGATCATCGTCAAGGACATCGAGCTCTTCAGCACCTGTGAGCATCACCTGGTCCCGTTCCATGGGGCGGCGCACGTCGGCTACATCCCCAACTCCGCCGGCCGGATCACCGGGTTGTCCAAACTCGCCCGGCTCGTCGACCTGTACGCCCGCCGCCCTCAGGTGCAGGAGCGGCTGACCAGCCAGATCGCCGACGCCCTCGTGCGCCGGCTCGAACCACGCGGGGCGATCGTCGTCATCGACGCCGAGCACCTGTGCATCTCGATGCGGGGCATCCGCAAGCCCGGCTCGCGTACGGTGACCTCCGCCGTACGCGGAAGCCTGCGGCAGAACCCGACCACCCGAGCCGAGGCGATGAGCCTGATCCTCGGCCGCTGAGCGATGGCCGACGCCTTCCGCGGTTTTCCTGCGCTCGAGCGCACCCTCGTCCTGGGCGTGCTGAACGTGACCCCCGACTCGTTCTCCGACGGTGGCCGGTACGCCGACGTGGACGCCGCCGTGCGGCAAGGACTGCAGTTGCGCGCCGCCGGCGCCGACATCGTGGACGTGGGCGGCGAGTCCACCCGCCCGGGCGCTGACCGGGTCGATGCCGAGGAGGAACTCCGCCGGGTCGTCCCTGTGATGGTCGAGTTGTGCGCTGCCGGAGTGCCGGTGAGCATCGATACCACGCGTGCCGTCGTCGCCGAGCGGGCGCTGAGCGCGGGTGCTCTGCTCGTCAACGACGTGAGCGGCGGGCAGGCCGACAACAACATGGCCGCAGTGGTCAAGGCCACCGAAGCGCAGTGGGTGCTCATGCACTCGCGCGGGCACAGCCGGGACATGCACCTGCTGGCGTCGTACGGCGATGTCGTCGCCGAGGTGCGGGCGGAACTGACCCAGCGGGTGGAGGCCGCGGTCGCAGCCGGCGTCGACGCCGCACAGCTGATCCTCGACCCCGGGCTGGGTTTCGCGAAGGAGCCCGCGCACAACTGGCAGCTGCTGCACCGTCTCGACCGACTGCATGAGCTGGGGTTCCCGCTGCTGGTCGGCGCATCCCGCAAGAGATTTCTGGGCCGGCTGCTCGCCGATCCGGACGGAGCCGACCGGCCGGCCGAGGATCGCGACGACGCGACGACCGCAGTGTCTGCGCTGGCGGCGGCGGCCGGCGTCTGGGGAGTCAGGGTGCACGACGTCAGGGCGACCTGCGATGCGGTGCGGGTCGCGGCCGCCTGGCGAGCGGCCGGGCCGCCGGGATGAGCGACGTCATCTCGTTGACCGGTCTCCGGGTCCGCGGGCACCACGGCGTGCACGCCGACGAACGTCGCGACGGCCAGGACTTCGTCGTGGACGTCCGCCTCGAGTTGGACCTGTCGCCGGCTGCGCGCTCGGACGCCGTCGCCGACACGGTGCACTACGGCGAACTGGCCGAGCGACTGGCCGCTGTGGTGGCCGGCGAACCGGTCGATCTCATCGAGACCCTCGCCGGGCGGCTGGCTGACGTCTGCCTCGCCGACGCGCGGGTGGAGACGGCGGCGGTGACTGTGCACAAGCCGGCCGCCCCGATCCCGCTGCCGTTCACCGACGTCGCCGTGACGATTCGGCGATCCCGCCCCGGCCGAGCGGCTGGGCAGCAGTGAGCCGGGCCGTGCTGTCGATCGGCTCCAACGTCGGCGACCGGGCGGCACATCTGCGGACGGCGGTCGCGGAGTTCCTCGACGTACTGGTCGCGGCGTCGCCGGTGTACCAGACGCCGGCATGGGGCGGCGTACCGCAGGAGCCCTACCTCAACGCCATCCTTCTCGTCGAGGGCGGCCACACGCCAGTGGAGTGGCTCGCTCGTGCTCACCATGGCGAGGCCGCCGGCGGGCGGGAACGTGCGGAGCGGTGGGGACCGCGGACCCTCGATGTCGACATCGTGCACATCGACGGCATCGTGAGCAGCGCTCCGGATCTGCGCCTGCCGCATCCCCTCGCGCACGAGCGGGCGTTCGTGCTGCTGCCCTGGCTCGACGTCGACCCGGCCGCAGAGTTGTCCGGCCGTCCCATCCGCGAGTGGCTGTCCACAGTGGACAGTGCAGGAATACACCGCTGCTCCGACGTGGACATCCGGCCGTGACGTTCACCCGGATCCGTGACCTCGCCGGCCTGGCTCTCGTGGCTGCGCTGATCTCCTGGCTCGTCATCAGGCAGGTGTACGGCGACCTGCCGCCGTTCCCAGCGTACGTGCCCGTGTCCCTCGCCGTCCTGGCGGCCGCGGAGTTCATGCTGGGCTGGCAGTTGCGCTCCCGCATCGGCCGGCGTCCCGGTACGGCGCCGGTGCAGCCGCTCGTCGCCGCCCGCGCGGTGGCGCTGGCCAAGGCATCGTCACTGGTGGGAGCGGCGGCAGCGGGTTTCTGGGCCGGCCTGCTCCTGTACGCCATCCCGAATGTCGACTTCCTGGCCGCCGCGGCCGGGGATTCGCGCACCGGGGTGATCGGTGTCATCTGCGCCGTTGCGCTGGCGGCTGCAGGCCTGTGGTTGGAGTACAGCTGCCGTGCGCCGGACCAGCCCGGGGACGACGAGCCCGCCCGCCCGGCGTAGCGCCGGCCCTGCTGGGCCACATGCGCGAGCCGCTGGGTCAGACCGCTCCGGCGGTCTCCGGCTCGACCCCCGTCGACCGACCGGCGCAGCGCCGCGTGCAGTGACTCCGGGGTGAGCACACCAAGGAACCGTGACCCGTCGAGTACGGCGACCCAGCCGGCCTCAAGCTGCAGCATCGTTGAGAACGCCGCCTTGAGCGAGGAGTGGGCGGGAACCCAGGCCTGGAGTTCGACTCCTTCACCGCTCTGGACGCGGGCGGCCCGCTGATGAAGACCGCTCTGACGACCGGGCAGGTCAGCATCGGCCTGGTGTTCTCCTCCGACGGCAGCCTCGCGCAGGGCTAGTACCAGCCGCAGCGGTTCGGCTAGTACCAGCCGCCGGGAGGCAGCTGCTCCCCGGCGGCGACACTCGCCTGCAGCCGGTTGCCTGCCGGTGCGAGCGGGCAGCTCCACTGCGGGTTGTAGGCGCACGACGGGTGGTAGGCGAAGTTGAGATCCACGACGAGCCGGCCGTCGGTACCGCCGAGATCGGCGCCCTTCACCGTGTCCAGCACGTAGCGACCGCCGCCGTAGGACTGCGCCGATCCTTGGGTGTCCCCGGACGACCCGTCGTGCAGTGGGAGGAAGATCCCGCCGCCGTAGGAGTCCAGCCACCACACGTCGAGGCTGCCCAGATCGCCGAGGGTGACCCGGCCGATCCGCACGAAGGGGACGGCGCCGTCGGCCGCAGTAGGCACCTCCATCCGGCCGTCCTCGACGCCGCCGTCCAGCTCAGAGACGAAGCGAAGCGAGGGGTCGTACGGCGCAAAGGGGAGGCTGCGCGCGGCGGCCCGGTCCAGTGGTGAGTCCGGATGTTCGGCGAAGAGCCGGTCACGGCCGGCCCGCCAGCGCTCCCAGGCGCCGCGAGGATCAGAGTCGCAGGCGCGTACGTCGGCGTACAACCGGGCAACCTCGCGCCGCCAGCCGAGCAGGGTCAGGCTCATCGTCGAAGCCTCCCCTATGGTCGGCTGCCATGAGCACAGCATCGCGGGGAATTCTCGTTACCGGCGCCTCGCGTGGGATCGGCGCGGCGATCGCACGGGCGTTCGCCGAGTGCGGCGACCGGGTGGCGGTGCACCATCGAACGGCGACCGACTTGGCCGGGGCGGTGCTCGATTCGCTGCCGGGCGGCGGGCACCTGCTGGTGGGCGCCGACATCGCCGACCCGGCCGCCGTCGCGGACATGGTGCAGGCGGCCGTCGACGGCCTCGGCCGGATCGACGTACTGGTCAACAACGCGGCTCTGTACGCCGACCCACCGGTCACCGGCAGCCGGCGGCTGGGTCATCCGGTGACGGACACGTCGTACGAGGACTGGGTGGCGGTGTGGCGCCGTACGGTCGAGGTCAATCTGCTCGGCACGGCGAACGTGACCTGGTGCGTGGCGCGGCACATGCTCGCCCTCGACCCGTCCGCCGGGCTGCCCCGAGGCCGGATCGTGAACGTCGGTTCGCGCGGGGCGTTTCGCGGTGAGCCGGAGGTTCCTGCGTACGGCGCCAGCAAGGCCGGGGTACACGCGATGGGCCAGTCGCTCGCCGTCGCCCTCGGCGCGCACGGCATCGCCGTCACGTCGGTGGCACCGGGTTTCGTGGCCACGGACATGGCCAGCCACGTCCTGTCCGGGCCCGAGGGAGACCGGGTTCGCGCGCAGAGCCCGTTCGACCGCGTCGCCCGCCCGGAGGAGGTGGCCGCCGCCGTCGTCTATCTCGCCTCGCCGCAGGCGGAGTGGGCCGCCGGAGCGGTGTTGGATCTGAACGGCGCTTCCTACCTGCGCTGACGCCGCTACTTGTCGATGTCACCGACGACGCCTACTTGTCGATGTCACCGACGACGAAGAACATCGAGCCGAGGATCGCGACGAGATCGGGCAGCAGCGTGCCGGGCAGCACGTCGCCGAGCACCTGCACGTTGTTGAACGACGCTGAGCGGAGTTTGAGTCGCCAGGGCGTCTTGTCACCGCGGGAGACCAGGTAGTAGCCGTTGATGCCCAGCGGGTTCTCGGTCCAAGCGTAGATGTGACCCTCCGGCGCCTTCACGGTCTTCGGCAGGCGCACGTTCACCGGCCCGCTCACCGTGGCGAGTCGGTCCAGGCAGGCGTCGGCGAGGTCGAGGGAGACGTAGACCTGCTCGAGCAGGCATTCGAAGCGGGCGTGGCAGTCCCCGGCGGTACGGGTCACCACCCGCAGCGAGTCGCCCAGTTCGGCGTACCCGAGATACGGCTCATCGCGGCGAAGGTCGATGTCGAGTCCGCTGGCCCGGGCGACCGGACCGCTGACGCCGTACCGTACGGCGGTGTCCCGGCCGAGGACTCCGACGCCGACGGTGCGAGCCAGAAAGGTCTCGTTGGAGCGAATCAGCCGGTCGAGGTCGGGCATCCGACGGCGGACGTCGGCGATTGCTTGCCGTACTCGGCCCGTCCAACCCGCCGGCACGTCGGCCTTGATGCCACCGACCTGATTGAACATAAAGTGCATCCGGCCCCCGGAGGCCTCCTCCATGACCGCCTGGATCGCCTCCCGCTCACCGAAGGCGTAGCGCGCGGGGGGCACGGCTCCGACCTCCACCGGATAGCTGCCCAGGAACATCAGGTGGGACAGCACCCGGTTGAGCTCCGCGAGCAGCGTACGCAGCCAGGTCGCCCGCTCCGGCAACTCCAGGCCCAGCATCCGCTCGACGGCCAGGGCAAGCCCGAGTTCGTTGGAGAACGCCGACAGCCAGTCGTGCCGGTTGGTCAGCACCAGGATCTGCCGGTAATCCCGGACCTCGAAGAGCTTCTCCGCCCCTCGATGCATGTACCCGACGATGGGTTCGGCGGTGCGCACCCGCTCGCCGTCGAGCACGAGCCGCAGCCGCAGCACGCCATGCGTGGACGGGTGCTGCGCGCCGATGTTGAGCACGATGTCTGCTGCCGGCCGGCCCGCTACACCGGCGGCGCCATCTCCGACCCCGACGGTCACCTCTGTCACAACACCTATGGTGCCTGGGCGGTGCTCGCCGGCCCGACGCCGGCCACTCCTGGCGACGATCATGAAGACAGGTGGCCCGATTTGCCCGAAATGGCCGGCTTAGCGTGTCCGGATCTTCATGATCGTCGCGGCAGGGCCATCGTCGCCATGGGGGGACGACGGGGAGGGCGAACGGGAGCTAGCTCTGGTCGAGCACTGCCTCGATCTCGAGGTGGATGGAGATCTTGTCGCCGACGACCACGCCGCCGCCGTTCATCGGCATCTTGATGTCCACGCCGAAGTCGTTGCGGTTGATGGTCGTGCCGGCACTGAAACCGGCCCGGATTCCGCCGTACGGGTCGGGGCCGACGCCACCGAGTTCCAGCGCGAGGGAGACCGGGCGGGTGACGCCGTGCAGGGTCAGCTCGCCGTCGACCACGTAGTCCTCGCCCTCGGTGCGGACGCCGGTCGAGCGGTAGGTCATCGTGGGAAACTTCTCGACCTCGAAGAAGTCCTTGGTCCGCAGGTGGTTGTCGCGGTTCGCGTCGCGGGTGTCGATCGAGTCCATGTCGATCTCGGCAGTGACCGAGGAGGTCTGCAGGTCCTCGTTGACGGTGATGTCCCCGCGGAAGGTGCGGAAGGCGCCGCGGAGCTTGCTGAGCATGAGGTGCCGGACGGTGAAGGACACCTCGGAGTGCGAGGGGTCGATGGTCCAGGTGCCGGCCCGCAGGCCCTGCACCGGGGCGATGACAGAGGTCATGGTACTCCTTCGATTGAACGGTCAACTAGACTCTAGACTAAGGAAGTTGAGACTTCAACTATTCCCTGGAAACCGGCTAAGGTGGGCACTATGGACGAACCACGGTGGCTCAGCGCGCAGGAAATGCGGGCCTGGCGTGGCTACCTCGGCCTCGTCCGACTGCTCGACGACCGGCTCAACCGTGACCTGCAGGGAGAATCCGGCCTAACCCTTGCCGATTACGAGATCCTGGTGCGGCTGTCGGAGGCACCGCAGCGACGGTTGCGGATGACCGAACTGGCGCAGGGCGCGATGATCTCCAAGAGTCGGCTGTCGCACCAGATGACCCGGCTGGAGGAGCGTGGGCTGGCTCGCAGAGAGGGTTGCCCGACCGACCGCCGCGGAGCGTTCGCCGTACTGTCCGACGCCGGGTTCGACGTCCTCGCGGCAGCCGCGCCCGGCCATGTGGCCTCCGTCCGCCACCACCTCTTCGATCGCCTGACCTCGGAGCAGGTCGAGGCGCTCGGAAAGCTGTCCGATGCCGTGATTGCCGGACTCGGCCGAGAGTAGGCACTGCGAGAGTGCCTTGTAGATAGCGGCAGCCCGGCCGCTTACCTCACCCCGGTCTAGTGCGCTCGGCGGCTGCGCCGGCCGTCACCAGCGTCTGCCATTGGGTCTGCGCCGCCCCCGACCACTGGTCATGCCGGCGGCGAAACAGCGCTCCTGCCTTCCGGCCGGACCATCCGGGGGGCAACAGGGTGGCCGGCAGCGCCGGGTCGAGCAACGGGAAGCGCCGCCACGCATGGACGAGCTGAATCTGCGAGCGCAGCGTCTCCTGCGGTGACCTCGGCGCAAGCCGGTCGAAGGCGGCCTGAAACTGGTCGTAGCGACGCTCCAGAGCAGACAGGTCCCATGCCTGCTGGGCCATCCGGATCGGGTCACCGATCTCGGCCGCCCGAGCCACGAACGAACTCGCAGTGCCTTCCACACCGGCCTCCGCGAGGATCTGCCGCACCTCGTCCTGCCGTTCCGGGTACGGGCTGGCCCACAGACCGGGCGACGGGCTGCCGAGCCCGACCCAGCCGAGCCGGCTGCGCAGCAGATGCCGCCGGCGCCGGTCGGTCTCCGGAACGCTGACGAGCACGAATAGCCAGCGCCCGTCCCAGTTCTTCGTTACGCCGTGAAAGCCGTAGATCCGGGCGGCACCTTCGCTGAGCAGGCGGCTACCGGCCGCGGTGAGCTCCCACGCTGCCCGGCGGCCGTGTCGGACCGAGACGATCCAGCCGTCGGCTGCGGTCCGCGCCAAGGCCTGCCGGGCCGACTTCTCCTCGACGTCGACCAGCGCGAGCGCCTCGATGAACGCCGACGTCCAGGCCGGTACGCCGGGGTCGGCGGGAAGCACGAACTCCCCGAGCACGGTCAGCAGCAGGGACCGCGCGCTGGCCGAGCCGATGCCCTGTCGACGGGTGAGCGCGGGTGGTACGTCGGCAGGCACCTGACACAGTCTAGGGACGGCACTGTGAGGCGTATCGTGCTACGAAACCTTGACGTCTGCTTATCAGTTTGTAGAATAAGGTTGTCGTCGGCCGGAGGTGCGAATCGTGACCATCGTGAACGTGACGGCGCAGGCCGGCGCGACCGGCGAGGCCGCGCCCCCCCACGTCGACGAGCAGGCCATCGTCGTGTCCTTCCAGACCACGCCGGATCGATACCGGCACTGGTCGATCGGCATCGACGGGCCGGTCGCGACGCTCACGATGGCGGTTGACGAAGGCGGGGCGCTCGTCCCCGGCTACGCCCTCAAGCTCAACTCCTACGATCTGGGCGTCGACATCGAGCTGTACGACGCGGTGCAGCGGCTGCGCTTCGAGCACCCCGAGGTCCGGGCGGTGGTGATCACCGGCGGCTTGGACAAGGTGTTCTGCGCCGGAGCGAACATCCGGATGCTCGCCTCCTCCTCGCACGCCTGGAAGGTGAACTTCTGCAAGTTCACGAACGAGACCCGCAATGGCATCGAGGACGCCACGGCGAGCAGCGGGCAGACCTACCTGGCCGCGGTGAACGGCACCGCGTCCGGCGGCGGATACGAGCTGGCCTTGGCCTGCGATCAGATCCTGCTGGTCGACGACGGCTCCTCGGCGGTATCCCTACCCGAGCTGCCGCTACTCGGAGTACTGCCTGGAACGGGTGGGTTGACCCGCATCGTCGACAAGCGGCATGTCCGGCGGGATCTCGCCGACGTCTTCGCCACGCTGCCCGAGGGCGTCCGTGGTGAGACCGCCGTCCGCTGGCGGCTCGTCGACGAGTCTGTCCCGCGCAACGCCTTCGCCCGGCGGGTCCGGGAATGCGCCGAGCAGGCCGCCGAGGGATCCAGTCGGCCCGGCGGCGCGACCGGTATCCCGCTGACACCGCTGGAGTGCGCGGCGACCGACGACGGTGTTCGGTACCGGCACGTCCGGGCGCAGTTCGACCGCAGTGTGGGCACCGTGTCGATCACGGTCAGCGGTCCGACCACGGGGGAGGCGCCGACGCTGGCGGCTCTGCACGAGCAGGGTGCGGACTTCTGGTCGCTCGCGGTGGTACGCGAACTGGACGACCTGATCCTGCACCTGCGCACCAACGAGCTGGAACTTGGCACCTGGCTCCTGCGCACCGACGGCGACGCGGGGCGGGTGCTGGCCCACGATCAGGTGCTGATCGACAACGCCGGCGACTGGCTGGCCACCGAGGTGCTGCACTACGTCAAGCGCACGCTCAAGCGACTGGACGTGACCAGCCGGAGCCTGATCGCGCCGATCGAGCCGGGCAGCTGCTTCGCCGGATCGCTGCTCGAGCTCGCACTGGCGGCGGACCGCTCGTACATGCTCAGCGGGACATTCGAAGACGCCGATGGTGGTTCCGCCGCCGCACCGGCAGCGCTCGTAGTCACCGCGCTCAACGACGGTCTGCTTCCTATGGGCAACGGCCTGAGCCGGCTCGGAACCCGGTTCCTCGGCGACGACGACGCCGTACGCCGCGTGCGGGAGGCCGGCGTACCGATCGAGGCCGACGACGCGCTCGACCTGGGTCTGGTGACGTTCGCCCCGGACGACCTGGACTGGGAGGACGAGGTGCGCCTGGCCGTCGAGGAGCGTGCGAGCTTCAGCCCCGACGCCCTGACCGGGCTGGAGGCCAATTACCGCTTCGCCGGGCCGGAGACCCTCGAGACGAAGATCTTCGGCCGCCTCACCGCTTGGCAGAACTGGATCTTCAACCGCCCCAACGCCTCGGGCGCGGACGGTGCCCTGCGCAGGTTCGGCACCGGACAGCGGGCGACCTTCGACCGGAAGCGGGTCTAGATCTCATGAGTACCGAAGCCGACGCCTGCGGAGGCGAGCGATGAGTACCGAAGCCGACGCCTGCGGGAGCGAGCGATGAGCATCGATTACGCAGAGCGAATTCCCAACAACGTCGACCTGCACGAGGACCGCCGGCTGCAACGGGCGCTGGAATCCTGGCAGCCGAGCTTCCTCGGCTGGTGGCAGACGATGGGACCGACGTTGCCCACCGAGGACGTCTACCTGCGTACGGCGATGAACGTCGGCCGCGAGGGCTGGGCGCACTTCGGGCATGTTGCCATGAAGGACTACCGCTGGGGCATCTTCCTCGCCGAGCGCGACGGGGAGCGCAAGATCTCCTTCGGCCAGCACAAGGGCGAGCCGGCCTGGCAGAAGGTGCCCGGTGAGTACCGCTCCGACCTGCGCCGGCTGATCGTGATCCAGGGCGACACCGAACCCGCCTCCGTCGAGCAGCAGCGCAACCTCGGGGCGACCGCTCCGAGCCTGTACGACCTGCGCAACCTGTTCCAGGTGAACGTGGAGGAGGGACGGCACCTGTGGGCGATGGTGTACCTGCTGCACGCCTACTTCGGCCGCGACGGGCGGGAGGAGGCCGAAGCCTTGCTCCTGCGCAACTCCGGCAGCGACGACGCACCGCGCATCCTGGGCGCGTTCAACGAGGAGACGCCGGACTGGTTGAGCTTCTTCATGTTCACGTACTTCACCGACCGCGACGGCAAGTACCAGCTGGGAACTTTGAAGGAGTCGGCCTTCGACCCGCTGTCGCGGACGTGTGAGTTCATGCTCAAGGAGGAGTCGCACCACATGTTCGTCGGTACAACGGGCATCGACCGCATCGTGGAGCGCACCGCGCAGCTGATGGTCGAGCACGACACTGACGACCCCGGACCGTACGGCGCGATCCCGCTGTCGACCATCCAGAAGTACATCAACTTCCACTACACCGTGTCCCTCGATCTCTTCGGCGGCGAGCAGTCGACGAATGTCGCCAACTACTTCACCGCGGGGATCAAGGGCCGCTGGATGGAGGAACGGCGCAAGGACGACCACACCCTGCTGTCCGACTCCGCAGTCGTCGACGCGGTGGAGGACGGCCGGATCAGCTCGACGGAGATCCCGGCGCTGCTCGGGCTGAACCAGGATCTCAGGACCGAGTACGTCGCTGACTGCGAGAACGGCCTGACGCGCTGGAACCGAGTCTTGGAGGAGGCCGGCATGCCGCAGCGACTGGCGCTTCCGCATCGGGCGTTCAACCGCAGGGTGGGCGTGTTCGCCGGCCTGCACGTCACTCCGGCCGGCCAGGTGGTGTCGAAGGAGGAGTGGGATGTCCAGGCGGGGCAGTGGCTGCCGACCGATACCGACAAGACCCATGTCCGCTCCCTGATGCAGCCGGTCTACGAACGCGGCAAGATCGCCAGCTGGATCGCCCCGCCCCGCAACGGCATCAACGGCAAGCCCTTCGACTACGACTACGTTCATGTGGTGTGAAGGCTTTAGCCGGCGGGAACCGGCGCCGCACATTGCCCGCCGATCTTGGTCAGATCAACGTCACCCGGTCGCTGAGAGGTGCGTTTGACCAAGATCGGCGGAATTGGGTCAGCTGTCGCCGGTTGAGCGGAGCGGCATGAGCACCGCGGTAGACGTCGACGTACTGATCGTCGGCGCGGGACCGGTCGGACTGTACGGCGCGTACTACGCCGGCTTCCGCGGACTGTCGGTGGCTTTGATCGATTCCCTGCCGGAGGCCGGCGGTCAGGTCACGGCGATGTACCCGGAGAAGCTGATCTTCGACGTCGCCGGCTTCCCGGCGATCAAGGGCCGGGAACTGGTCGCGGGGTTGGTAGCCCAGGCCGCCGCGTTCGAACCGCGCTACCTGCTCGGGCGGCAGGCGGTGGCTCTGCAGCAGCAGCCTGACGGTGCCATGGTCGTGACGGCAGACGACGGCACGGCCATCAACTGCCGCGCGGTGATTATCAGCGGCGGCATCGGCACGTTCACGCCGCGTCCGTTGCCAGCCGGTGGAGAGTACGTGAACCGCGGGTTGTTCTACTTCGTGCCGTCCCTCGCCGAGCATGCCGGCCGCGACATCGTGATCGTCGGCGGTGGCGACTCGGCGTTCGACTGGGCGCTGAACCTCGAGCCGATCGCCCGTAGCGTGACCCTGGTGCACCGGCGGCCCGCTTTCCGGGCGCATGCGCACACCGTCGCACAGGTCCGTGCCTCGCGGACCGAGATCATCACCCCTGCCCAGGTCACCGCGGTACGTGGCGTTGATCGGGTCGAGGAGGTCGACATCAGCATCGACGGTGAGTCCCGCACCCTGCCGGCGCAGACGCTGATCGCCGCGCTGGGGTTCCTCGCCAATCTGGGGCCGCTCAAGGACTGGGGGATGACGGTGGTCGCACACCGGCACATCCCGGTGGACACCACCATGCTCACCGACCTGCCCGGCGTCTTCGCCGCCGGTGACATCGCCGACTACCCCGGCAAGGTGCGGCTGATCGCCGTCGGGTTCGGTGAAGTGGCGACCGCGGTGAACAATGCCGCTGTGCTCATCGATCCGTCCGCCCACCTGTTCCCCGGGCACTCCTCCGACGCCGTCCCCGCCTGAGCTGGAGCGCCCGTGCCGTACGTGATCGCCGCCCCGTGCATCGACGTCACCGACAAGTCCTGCATCGAGGAGTGCCCGGTCGACTGCATCTACGAGGGCGACCGCAAGCTTTACATCAACCCGAAGGAATGCATCGACTGCGGCGCGTGCGAGCCGGTCTGCCCGGTCGAGGCGATCTCACAGGACCGCCGGGTGGCAGCCGAGTACGGCGAGCACGTCGCCGACAACGCAGCGTTCTTCACCACCACGTTGCCGGGCCGCGACGCACCGCTCGGCAACCCCGGCGGCGCCACCGCGCTCGGCCCGGTAGGCGTCGACACCGAACTGGTCGCCGGATCCGAGACCTGATGCTGGACGGCCGCGTCCTCGTCGACGCGCATATCCACGCTGCCGCCCAGCCCACGCTCAAGCTAGCCTGGCGGCAGTGGGCACAGGATTTCGGCGACGCCGCCGACCTCGACCTGGTCTATCGCGCGGACGGGTACGTCGACCCGGCCGGTTTCAGCAGGCTGCTGGACGGCCAGGGCGTGGACCACGCGTTCCTGATGTGCGAGTACAGCCCCAAGGCGACCGGTATCCAGCCGATCGAGGACCTCCTGCCGATCGTCGAGTACGACCCCGACCGGATCCATCTGATCGCGAACCTCAACCCGCACCTGCACTTTCCCATTGTCGAGGAACTCGAGCGACAGCTGGACCTCGGCGCGATCGCGCTCAAGGTGCACCCGGTGCATGGCGGCTTCGCGGTGAACGATCGGGCGCTGTACGCCGCGTACGAGCTGTGCCGCTCGGCCGGCCGGCCGGTCGTCGTGCACTGCGGCACGAGCAGTTTTCCCGGCTCGATGAACGCACTGGCCGACCCCGCGCTGCTCGACGACGTGCTTCGGGACTTCCCCGGTCTGGACGTCGTACTGGCCCATGGTGGGCGGGGGTGGTGGTATGACGCGGCGGCGTTCCTCGCGTTGTCCAACCCGAACGTGTGGATCGAACTGTC
The DNA here is from genome assembly GCA_013695685.1 of Geodermatophilaceae bacterium. GTDB lineage: Bacteria > Actinomycetota > Actinomycetes > Mycobacteriales > Geodermatophilaceae > JACCTY01. The sequence goes on from JACCZY010000081.1 coordinate 36,465, forward strand.
CGGCCTGCCACCGGCCCGGCTGCCGCAGTATTACGCACGGTCGAACTTCACCCGGCTGTGCCGGCGCTTCATCTTCGGCACCGACTGGCCGGGAGTGCCGAGCATCGCCGGCAATGCCCGTGCGGTCGCGGCGCTGTGCCCGGACGACGAGACGGTCGATCTGGTGTTGAGTGGGAACGCACTGCGGATCTACCTCGATGAGGAGGCTGCCTGATGGAACACGGCGTCCCGGCGCATGAGCTGACCGACGAGGAACTGGAACGGCAGGGGGTGCACGCCCACGCGACCCGGCACTGGGTGTTCCTGCACGGGACCGCCGAGCAGTTCCGCACCCATACGCACCGGATGCTCGAACTCGAGCAGGATTACCTGCGCCGTCATCCGCAGCGGACCTGGCAGGGCAGCGGGCCCGAGGGTGCACCGCCACCGGACACGGTTGCCGAGGTGGCCTCGGACACAGTCGCTGCCGCGACGCAGACCTCCCGGATCCGAGACCTCGTGCATACCTTCGTCCGCGAGATCGACTTCCTGCTCGGCTCGGGCGAGGACGACTCCGAGTCGGCACCCGGTACCGCCGAACGGCAGTTGCTGGCGCGGGTGGCCGCCGCCCCCGACGGGCAGCTGCACAAGCTGGAGGTACATCAGATCGCCCGTGAGGTCGGCAGCACGCCGCGCGCGGTCGCCGGTCTCTACAAGACCGACCCCCCGTTGCTGCGCGCCGACGGGGATCACCGGGTGATCACCGACGCCGGCCTGACCTGGTTGGTCGAGCAC
>JACCZY010000106.1 GCA_013695685.1 Geodermatophilaceae bacterium
GTAGCCATGACCGACATGCAGGGGCGCCTGCAGGGCAAGCGCTGCGGCGCTGAGTACTTCCTGGACCAGGTCGTCGGCCACGCCACCGAGGCCTGCAACTACCTGCTCGCCGTGGACGTCGAGATGAACACCGTCGACGGGTACGCGATGACGTCGTGGGAGACCGGGTACGGCGACTTCGTGCTCAAGCCCGACCTGTCCACCCTGCGGCTGCTGCCGTGGCACGAGGGCACCGCCCTGGTGCTGTGCGACGTGATGTGGGAGGACGACACCCCCGTGGTCGCCTCCCCCCGGCAGGCCCTGCGCGGCCAGCTCGATCGCCTCGCCGAGCGCGGCCTGACGGCCCACGCCGGCACCGAACTCGAGTTCATCGTCTTCCGCGACACCTTCGAGCAGGCGTGGGACAAGCGCTACACCGCGCTCGAGCCGGCGAACCAGTACAACGTCGACTACTCACTCATGGGCACCGCGCGGGTAGAGGCGTTGCTGCGCGGCATCCGCAACGGGATGACCGGAGCGGGGCTGTACGTCGAGTCGGCGAAGGGTGAGTGCAACCCCGGCCAGCACGAGATCGTCTTCCGGTACCGCGATGCCCTCGGAGCCTGCGACGAGCACAGCATCTACAAGTCCGGCGCCAAGGAGATCGCGTCGAAGCAGGGCATGAGCCTGAGCTTCATGGCCAAGTACAACGAGGCAGAGGGCAACTCCTGCCACATCCACCTGAGCCTGCGCACCGACGACGGCAAGGCGGCGATGCCGGGTGACGGGCCGGAGGGCTTCTCGCCGCTGATGGAGCACTTCATGGCCGGTCAGCTCGCCTGTCTGCCCGAACTCACCTACTTCCTCGCTCCGAACATCAACTCCTACAAGCGGTACGTCGCGGGCAGCTTCGCTCCGACGGCGGTCGCCTGGGGCCGCGACAACCGCACCTGCGCGCTGCGGGTCGTCGGCCACGGCGAGTCGCTGAGGTTCGAGAACCGGGTACCCGGTGGCGACGTGAACCCCTACCTCGCGGTCGCCGCGCTCATCGCCGCGGGCCTGCACGGGATCGAGAATGAGCTGCCCCTGGAGCCCGCATTCGAGGGCAACGCCTACGAGTCCGACAAGCCACGCGTGCCCACGACGCTGCGCGATGCAGTGGACCTGCTGGAGCGGAGCACCGTCGCTCGCAGGGCATTCGGTGCCGACGTCGTGGAGCACTACGTCAACGCCGGGCGGGTCGAGTTGACGGCGTACGACGCGGCGGTCACCGACTGGGAGCGCATCCGTGGCTTCGAGCGGCTCTGACGCCGGGGCCGCCAGCGGTTGCGATGCCACGACGCCGGCCGTCTCGCCCGGCCACGACGTCGGCCGCCGCGGGCCACAGTTGACAGCCCCGCCCCAGCCAGCTGATCAGGAGGCCCGGTGAGCGCAGGCACGACCGACGTGATCAACCCGTCGACCGAGCAGGTGGTGGCGACGATCGCGTCGGCGTCGGCTGAGGAGACCGACGAGGCGGTGGCGCTGGCCGCCGCGGCCCTGCCGGCATGGCGGGCCGTCGCCCCGGCGGACCGGGCTCGGCTGCTGCGCCGCTTCGCCGAGTCGGTCGACGACCACCTCGAGGAGCTCGCCTGGTTGGAGGTCGCCAACGCCGGTCACACGATCGCGAACGCCCGCTGGGAGGCGGGCAACGTCCGCGACGTCCTGCACTATTACTCAGCAGCCCCGGAACGCCTGATGGGACGACAGATCCCGGTCGAGGGGGGCGTCAACGTGACCTTCAAGGAGCCGCTCGGGGTTGTCGGCGTCATCGTGCCCTGGAACTTCCCGATGCCCATTGCCGGGTGGGGGATGGCGCCGGCGCTGGCGGCCGGCAACGCCGTCGTCCTCAAGCCCGCCGAGATGACTCCCCTGACTGCGGTGCGCCTGGGTGAATTGGCCCTGGAGGCAGGCCTGCCCGAGGGGGTGCTGCAGGTCGTCACCGGCAAGGGCTCGGTGGTCGGCCAGCGGCTGGTGGACTCTCCCCTGGTCGCCAAGATCGTCTTCACCGGATCCACCGAAGTGGGCCGCGGCATCATGGCCGGCTGCGCCCAGCACGTGAAGCGGGTGACCCTGGAGCTGGGCGGCAAGAACGCCAACATCGTCTTCGCCGACGCCGACCTCGCGCGAGCCGCCGCCGCGGCACCCTCCGGAGTGTTCGACAACGCAGGCCAGGACTGCTGCGCACGTTCGCGGATCTTGGTGCAGCGCAGTGTCTACGACGAGTTCATGACACTGCTGGAGCCGGCAGTGACTCGCATCCGGGTCGGTGACCCCGGGGACGAAGCGACCGAGATGGGCCCGCTGATCTCCGCCGGCCACCACCGGAAGGTGGCGTCGTACGTGCCGGACGACGCCCTGGTCGCCTTCCGCGGGAGCGCGCCCGACGGGCCCGGGTACTGGTTCGCTCCGACGGTGCTGGCGCCGGTGCAGACCAGCGACCCGGCGTTCACCGACGAGGTGTTCGGACCGGTGGTCACCGTCGTGGCCTTCGACGACGAGCAGGACGCTGTCCGCATCGCCAATGACACCGAGTACGGGCTGTCGGGCTCGATCTGGACCCGCGATCTGGGTCGAGCGCTACGCACGGCCCGCGCGGTGGAGGCCGGCAACCTGTCGGTGAACTCGAACTCCTCGGTGCGCTACTCAACGCCGTTCGGCGGCTTCAAGCAGTCCGGTCTCGGGCGTGAGCTGGGTCCGGATGCGCTGGAGGCATTCACCGAGACCAAGAACGTCTACATCGCCACGGAGGATTGAGCTCATGTCGGGACGTCTGGACGGCCGCGTCGCGGTCGTGACCGGTGGGGGCAGCGGGATCGGGGCCGCCTCGGTCCGTCGGCTGGCCTCCGAGGGAGCACAACTGGTCGTGGCCGATGTCGATGAGTCCTCGGGCCGTGCCATGGCCGACGAGGTGCAGGGCCTCTTCGTGCGGACCGACGTCACCGCCGCCGACGACGTCGATCGCCTCTTCGCCACGACCGACGAGCGGTTCGGCTCGGTCGACGTGGCGTTCCACAACGCCGGTATCTCCCCGCCCGAGGACGGCTCCATCCTGGAGACCGGTCTGGAGGCGTGGCGTCGCGTGCAGGAGGTCAACCTCACGTCGGTGTACCTGTGCTGCAAGGCCGTCCTGCCGTACATGCGGCGGCAGGGCCGGGGCAGCATCATCAACACGGCCTCGTTCGTGGCCGTGCTGGGAGCTGCCACGTCGCAGATCTCCTACTCGGCGTCCAAGGGTGGCGTGCTCGCGATGAGCCGTGAGCTCGGCGTCGAGTTCGCGCGCGAGGGCATCCGCGTGAACGCACTCTGCCCGGGGCCGGTCAACACCCCCCTGCTGGAAGAGCTGTTCGCCAGCGACGAGGAGCGTGCTCAACGACGTCTGGTGCACATTCCGATGGGCCGCTTCGCCCGGCCGGAGGAGATTGCGAGCGCGGTCGCCTTCCTCGCCAGCGACGACGCCAGCTTCATCACCGCCTCGACGTTCCTCGTCGACGGCGGCATCTCGGGCGCCTACGTGACACCGGTCTGAGCCAGGCGAGGCGGTGAGCGCGGCGAGCGCGGGGGGGGCGGCCCGGTCGATGGCCGACGACGCGCTGTTCCGGCCGGTGCGGGCGGCGAACGCCTTCGAGGAGACCGTCGAGCGGCTGCTCCAGGCCGTCCGCCTCGGCGTCGTGGCCCCCGGGGAGCGGCTTCCCCCCGAGCGCGAACTGGCGGCGAGGTTCGGCGTGGGACGGGAGAAGCTGCGCGAAAGCCTGCGGGCGCTGAGCGCGGCCGGGTACCTGGAGGTCAGGCGCGGTCGCTACGGCGGGACCTTCGTGTGCTCACCGCAGCCGAGCAACGGCGGGCCACCGTCCGCTGCGCCCGTGCGCTCGGCCGAGGATCTGGTCGACGCGCTGATCTTCCGGCAGGTGGTCGAGTGCGGAGCCGCCGAGGCTGCAGCCGCGGCGACCCTGGGAGCCGCCGAGCGCAACCACCTGCGCGATCTACTGGCCGAGACGTCAGCCGCGCCGCTGCCGGACTACCGGCGCCTCGACTCGCGCCTGCACCTCGCGGTCGCCGAGGTCACCGGCTCGCCGAGCCTGATCGCGGCGGTGGCCGAGGTGCGGCTGCGCACGAACGACCTGCTGCACGCGATCCCCCTGCTGTCCCCGAACATCGAGCACTCGAACCGACAACACGTACACCTCGTCAAGGCGATCCTCGCCGGTGACTGCGACGGCGCCCGCCGGGGGATGTCCGAGCACCTGGAGGGAACCGCAATGCTGCTGCGAGGGTTCTTGCTGCCTGGGCCCCCGGGCGGCTGACCGAGGGGCGCGTCGTGGTCCGGACGGCCGGATAGGCGCACCCTCGACCTGCGCCCCGCCGGGCGGATGCGCGCTCCGGCACGG
>JACCZY010000121.1 GCA_013695685.1 Geodermatophilaceae bacterium
GGGCTGGTGCCGCCACCGGCGCGACGAGACCGGCCCCGGACACGGCCACGAGGAAGTGGAGCAGCTCCTGGCGCCGATCACCCCAAACGAGCGTTGACTCGGCTAGAGACCACGTGCCGCTAGTCGATCCTCCATCGGAGACGCGGCCGCCGGGCGCCGCGACCGTGCAGGCCTGCGAGAGTGTCAGAGTGGCTTCCCCGGTGATGCGGCTCCTCGATGTCGCCTTCGGTCATCCCCATGGACCGCTCGGTCGCCTCGGCGCGGCCCTGATGGTTCGCGGCAACGTCGAGCAGGAGACGTGGGCAGTCGAGCATGCCGGACTGCATGCCCGATTGCGGGTGCTGGTGGTTGGGCACGGCCCGGGAGTCGGGCTCGTGCAGGCCGCTGCCGCCGTCACGCCTGGAGACCAGGTCATCGGCGTCGACCCGTCTCCGTTGATGCGTGAGCCCGCCGCCGTCCGCTGCGCGGAGCAGATCGTGGCTGGTGTCATCGAGCTGCGCGAGGGCACCGCCGAGGACACCGGCTGTCCGGACGCGTCAGGGGACGCCGTCGTTTCGGTCAACAACGTGATGCTGTGGGATCGCCCAGCGGGCTTCGCCGAACTGGCCCGCGTGCTCCGCCCCGATGATCGGCTCGTGATCACGGTGCATCGACACGTACTCGACGTCCCAGCCGACCAGCTCGTGGCCAACGCCACCGCCGCCGGCTTCATCGACCTGCAGACCAGCCTGCGGCCCCGGAAGCGAAACAGCCCTGCCGGTTGAACTGCTCGCACGCCGTGCAGCGAACCGGTAGCTAATCCGTCTACTGCGACTCGCCGCGCACGAATCCGGCCCGGCTGGCCCGAATCGCTGTCGCGATGAACAACGCTCCTCCAACGACGAACGACGGGTTCCAGAGGATGAGGCTCCAGTAGGTCTCCAGGGGGCCCACGTTCGCACGCAGCCCGGCGGCGTTCGTGGCGAGAAGCACCTCCAGCGCTAGACCTCGTAACACGAGTCCGACACCGACAACGGCCAGGAGCACGGACGCCCCGCGGCGCAGGCGCCTGGCCGCTCGAGGTCTCTGCGTGACCGCAATGATCAGGATGCCGACCACGAGGAGCAACGCGGTGCCGTAGAGACCGAAGATGACAAAGCTGGCGGGTCGACGTACGGCCAGATCACGACCCGCTGATGAGGCGAGTCCGACCGAGCCGCCAAGTGCCCAGAACAGATGCAAACCCGCGAAGGAGCCACACCACATCGTGGCCGCGGCTGCCGCCACGTCCCACCGCGATGAGCCGTGGTGGACCATGACCAGCGACGCTACATCGGCCGCGGCCCACCCTCGCGGGATGCGGAGGTCCAGCACCAGCAGCGTCATCGCGACGGCGAACACGCCGTCACTCAACGCCCGCAGCGGATCCAGACGCTGGCCGGCGAGGCGGTTGTACGGGGAACTAATCGGCACAGTTTCGACGGCCGATGCGGACCTGCGGTTGTCCCGACGTACTTTGGACCGCCGTCAGCTCGGTTGTGGCGACGAGATCAATGCCTGCAGCGGTCCTCACCCGCCACCATCCCCGCACACGCTGCGCCGCCGGTACCCGAGCACCGCGTCACACCCGGTCGGGCAGCCTCGTCGCGCCGATTCCGGTAGCGGCGTCGGCGAGGTGCCGGCGCAGGGCCTGCGCGGCGGGAGTAAGTCGGTGGTCTCGGTGGTGGATCAGGCCCGCGGGAGGATGCGGCGGCGCCGGATGCAGCACGTTGATCGTTACCGGCGGCCCCGGGGCGTGGGCTGCGGAGCGGGCCAACAGCGCGACACCGAGCCCGGCGCTGACCAGTTCGCGGATACTGGTGGCGCTGTGGGTCTCGAATTCCACCCGTGGCGCGAACCCGGCGGCGACCGCGGCCTGGTCGAGGATGGCCCGCAGTCCGCTCCCTTGTGGTAGGCAGACGAACGGCTCGTCGCGCGGGTCGGCCAGTGTGAGCCGGGGCGTGCGGGCCCGGGGATGGCCGGGCGGGGTGACGAGGACGAGTTCTTCGCCGAGCAGTGGCTGCGGGGAGTAACGGTCGGGTAGGTCGGCGTGGATGGGGCCGAGGATCAGGTCGATGTCGCCGGCGT
>JACCZY010000186.1 GCA_013695685.1 Geodermatophilaceae bacterium
CCGCTCTGCGCTTCCCCCGCCACCGAGTCCCCGGCGATCACCGCCACCGCGATCGGCAGGAACAGCGGCAGGATGATCGCCAGCGCGGCGAGCGGGAACAGCGTCCCGTCGGCCAGTACGGCGGACAGGAAGGCCGGCCCGGTGCCGGGCCGCGGCCCCAGGTCGGTCACGGCCAAGAGCACCGCAACCAGCGTGGGCAGCGCGTTCAGCAACAGGATCGTCACCCAGGTCCGCGGGCGGCGGAGCATCTTCTGCAGCTCCACCGCGATCATCGCGCCTCCGCGGTCATCATCGCGCCTCGGCGGCGACAATTGCCTCGGCGGTCATCAGGCACCGACCTGACCCGTGGCCGTGTCGGTGGCGGCCAGCACCACCTGCTCCAACGTGCGCCGCTCGGGCCCAAGTTCGGTGACCCGCACACCGTCGGCGACGAGAAGCGCATTGAGCTCCGCCGCGTCCGCGCCGCGGATCACCAGCCGGTCCCCGTCTCGGTGCTCGATCCGCCCGTCCAGCAGGGCGCGGGCCCGGTCGTGGTCGGGCGTGTGTACGACGGTGCGCCCGGTCGGCGCCTGCAGGTTCGCGAGGTCCTCCTGCAGGACCAGCCGGCCACGGTCGAGTACGCCGACCCGGGTGCACAGCTGCTCGACCTCGGCAAGCAGGTGGCTGGACAGGAACACAGTGGTACCCCTCGCGTGCAGGTGCAGGAGCAGCTCGCGGATCTCGCGGATGCCCTGCGGGTCCAGCCCGTTGGTCGGCTCGTCCAGAACAAGCAGCCGAGGCTGGCGCAGCAGCGCCGCCCCGAGCCCCAGCCGCTGCCGCATACCGAGGGAGTAGGCCTTGACCGGCCGCCGCCCGACCTCGGCCAACCCCACCTGCTCCAGCACATCGTCGATGCGTCGCGTGCGGGTCCGGCGTACGCCGCCTTGGCCCATCGCATCGAGAAGCGCGAGGTTGGCCCGGCCTGACAGGTGCCCGTACGCCGCCGGCCCCTCCACCAGTGCCCCGACCTGCGGCAACGCCGTACGGCCGCCCTTGGGCATCTGCTGTCCCAGCAGCTGGACCTCGCCGCTCGTGGCGAGCACCAGGCCGAGGATCATTCGTACAGTCGTCGTCTTGCCGGACCCGTTGGCGCCCAGGAAGCCATAGATGTCACCGGCGCGTACGTCCAGGCTGACCCCGTCGACGGCGAGGATTGCGCCGTAGCGCTTGGTCAGCGCGGTGGTGCGGATCATCCGTCTGCCACGGGGATCTGCACCAGTTCGGCGGCCGCGGCCGCCAGGGTCTGCCGGTCCACCGTGCCCGTCACCAGCCAGCTGCGCTGGTTCCTGCTGCCGGGTGTGAGCAGCAGGCCCAGCGGTCCGACGGACACATACACACCATCGTCGTCGATGAGGGCCCCGGGTGTCCCCTCCAGCTGATCGCGCAGCGGCCGGGAGATGCGGTCCCATACCGGGGCGGCGCCGAGCAGCGTCACTCCCCGGCCGTAGGTGCCCACTGCGCCCACGGTGACACCGTCGTCGCGCCGGTCCAGGCCGGCCAGCCGGTCCGGGGTCGCCGCCGGGGCGAACTCGTCTGCCGCCGCGGCTACATCGACCACATCCTCGAAGCGGAACAGTGCGCCTGGCGGCGAGGTGAAACTGGTATCGGCATGGGACGGCTCGGCGACCGTCAGCTCCAGGAAGGTCGTGGTCAGGGCTGCTGTGTCCGAGCCGCCGCCGTACACCTGGACCCGCAGCGGGAGACCGCTATCCGGATCGACCCAGACGTCGACGCGGTCCACGGTGGTGCGCGGGTCGGCCGGCTGCAACCGAAGTCCGGGCGCGTCGCGGCCGGCGACCCGGATGGGCGGCACCCGGGTCACCTCGTCGCCGGTGGCCTCGCTGAGCAGGCGCCGGCCGAGTTCGGGGGGCAGCAGATCGGCGGTACGCGGGAGCCGGACGTCCGGATCGCTGCTCAGCGTGGCGCGGTCGTCCTCGTACTCCCATCTGAGGGTCGCACCGGCGCGGTGGAACAGGTCCGTCTCACCCGTGGCCGACAGGGTGTCGACACGCCAGTCCTCGGCACTACGCCACCAGACCCGCATCCGCGAGCGCTCCCCGAGGAGATCGACGAGGTCGGTGAAGTCCCGCGTGACTGGCAATTGCAGCCCGCCGACAGACTCGGCATAGCCGGAGAAGGGGACGTCGCCAGAGTCCCGCACCTGCTCGAGCAGGTCGACGGCGCTGACATTGGTGTCTGCCGCCGGCAGCGCACCCAGCCCCGAGGGCAACGCGAGCAGGACGACGAGGCCGAGCCCGACGACGAGCCAGCGTTGCCACGCCTTCATCCCCTACCCGCCATGCCTCACCGTACGTCGGCGCGCCGGCTTCGGTTCAGCGTTCGCTCACGTTCGCGGGCGTTTGCGGGCGTTTGCGGGGGGGCGCCGGGTGTGCGCGGGGTGTGCGCCATCCCCGGTGCCCCCCTTATCTCGGCGATCATGCAGTTTCGTGGCCTGATTTGCTCTAATTATCCTATTCTTAGGGTCGCCGGGTGTCCGGAACTCCATGATCGTCGCGGCTCATGGAAGGTGCGCCGAGAGTGCGATCGTCACAAGCGGACGGGCTGGCCCGAGCGGTCGACGTGATTCGGGGCAAGAGGGGGTGACCGGGCTGCTGCCATCTCGCGGGGCAGCGACGCTGGAGTCTCGGGCCGGTCAGGGGCACGATTCGTCCTGATCGGTTATCAGAACCAGGGCAACCTGGGGATGGGTTACCTCGCCGCCGTCCTGCTCGAGCACGGCCACACTGTCGAGCTCGTCGACGTCCGCGACGGTCCCGAGCAGATTGCGGCCCGGGTCGGCACCGGTCAGCCGCTCGTGGTCGGCTTCTCGTTGATCTTCCAGTTCTTCCTGCCGCAGTTCCGGGCCGTCGCCGTCGCGCTGCGGGCCGCCGGCGTACGCAGTCACTTCACGATCGGCGGGCACTACGCCAGCCTGTGCCCCGACGAGCTGCTGGCTCAGCTGCCAGAGTTGGACAGCGTCACCCGCTCAAAGGGGAGCACACCCTGCTGGGACTGGTGGAGGCCCCCGCCGCCGGCAAACCCTGGTCCACGGTCGCGGGACTGGCCTACGACGTGGAAGGGGCGATGGACGGGGCGATAGCCGAGAGCCCGCCCCGCGCCTTAATCCAGGATCTGGACACTCTCCCCTTCCCGCACGTCCCTACGATCCGGAACTCATCGTCGGCTTCCGGACACTGCCGCTGCTGGCCAGCCGTGGCTGTGCCCGACGTTGCTCGTTCTGCTCGATCCACACCTTCTACCGGACCGCACCCGGCAAGACCGTCCGGATCCGCTCCGCTGCGCGGGTGGTCGAGGAGATGCGGATGCTGTACGACGAGCACGGCGTGCGCGTCTTCCTCTTCCAAGACGATGACTTCCCGCTCTGGGGCAGGGCCGGCGCCAAGTGGGTCGACGAGCTGGCGCATCGGCTGCGCGCGGCCGACCTGGCCGAGCGGGTCTTGTGGAAGATCAGCTGCGCGCGGAGTACGTCGAGCCGGAACTCTTCGCTCCGCTGGCTTCCTCCGGCAGATCGGCGGGGACGGTACGGCGGCCGCCCTGTTCCGCCGGATGCTCCCGTACGGCGGGACGCCGATCCGCGAGCAACTGGCCAGAGAGGGCCGGTTGAGGGGCAACGTCATGCACCCGGATTACGACTTCCTCGGTCGGCGGCTGAATGCCTACCACCAGCTGCTCGATGCCGCTGCGAAGCACTGGATCCACAACGACGGCATCTCCCATCAACTGAACTGGGCCTGGGACGAGTTCTTCACAGCCCGCCGCCTCGTGCCGGGTCTCACGGGCGTGCCGGCGTACGACAGGCGCTGCGCGGGTTGCCTGCGCGGACCTGCACGCCCGACTGCTGCGACTGCGCAACGGCTTCGTGCGGGACAACGTCGATGCGCTGGTCGACGCGGTCACGGTCGGCGACGTGCACGGACCGGTGATGGCGCCGCAGGTGCACTGACCCTTTCTGCCGTAAGACCGGGCGTCTGCTAGGAAGCGTCCATGACGACGCACGTGCTGGGGCTGCTGCTCGGCACCGAGGAGGACTGGCCGGCGGCGTTCGAGTCGATCGTCCGGCGACTCGGGCCGGTGACCGACGGCAGCGACACCGTGCACCACTACGACGTGGAACGGGTCACCGTCGAGCCGTTCAACCTGCGCCAGAAGCCGCGCTACGACCTCGTCATCGACCGGCTGGCCTACTGGTACTACCACCCGCGGGAGTGGCTGAAGAAGGCCGCGCTGATGGACGACCTCTACCTGCTCAACAGTCCGTTCACGTTCCAGAGCATGGAGAAGCACGCGGCGTACTGCGCCATGATGCGACTCGGCCTCAAAGTCCCCGAGACCGTGCTCGTGCCGTACAAGAACCCGCCGGACCATGCGAAGTACGCCTTCACCGCGCAGCGCTACAACCGGCCGTTCGACCTCGACGCACTGGCTGAGAGCATCGGCTATCCGATCTTCATGAAGCCGTACGACGGCGGCGCCTGGGTCGGGGTCACCCACATCCGCAATCGTGAGGAGCTGCACAAGGCCTACGACGAGTCCGGGCAACGGCTGATGCACCTGCAAAAGGCCGTCGCCGGCTACGACGTATTCGCCCGGAGCCTGTCCATCGGCGCCGAGACGATGGTGCTGAAGTTCGATCCCGACCAACCGATGCACGCGCGCTACTCCGTCACACACGACTTCCTCGACGCCGGGGTCGGCGACGAAGTCGTCACGATCAGCCGGCTGGTCAACGCGTTCTTCCGGTGGGAGTTCAACTCGTGCGAGACGCTGATCAAGGGCGACGAGGTCTACCCGATCGACTACGCCAACGCGTGCCCCGACGTCGCGATCACCAGCCTGCACTACTACTTCCCGTGGGCGATCAAGGCGCTGGTCAAGTGGTCGGTCTTCTGCACCGTGACCGGCCGGCGTGCACGCTACGACCTCGACACCCGTCGCTACTTCGACATAGCCGATCGCGACGACCTCGGCTACACCGAGAAGCTGTCGTCGTACCGGCAGTTCGCCGACGACTACTTCGAGGCCGAGCGGTACGCCGATTTCTGCGCCAGCCGGCTGGCCAACATCGACGACGTCGTCCTGGAGTGGGTCGCGGGGCAGGACTTCGACCGACTTCTCATCGACACGGTGCGCACGACGTTTCCCGCGCACGAGCACGACCACTTCATCGCGCACTACCGCGGGCTGCTGGCCGCCTGGGCCAGCGACGAGCGAGCCCGGCTCGGCTGACGGCGGCGAGGAGAGTGCCGCCCGGGGCGCCGGCGGCAAGTGGCACGGTCGCGGAGTGCAGAGTCGTTACAACGTGCCGCAGCCGCGACAGTAGAACTCGCTCCAACTTGGTCAGCGCCCGCAGCGAGGCTTCGCCGGCGCCGAGGCGGTACCCGCCACCCGAGCGGTCGCAGCATGGACCGGATAACCGAGTGACCTGAGCCGGTCGATGTCGTGGCGTACGGTCCGCTCGGTGATCTCCAACCGGTCAGCGAGGTCGCGGCCGGGTCAGACCGGCGTCGCTGTAGCAGGCCGAGAAGGCGCAGCAGCCGTGCGGACGTGGTGATCACGTCAGCCAGTCTGGCACCCCTTGCGGACCGGAACTGTCCGCAAGGGGTCCTACCGTCGTCGGCATGGACATCGACTGGAACTCCCAACTGCACGAGCAACTCGACTGGCACTGGCAGCACCACCTGCGCCCCCGACTCGACGGGCTCACCGACAAGGAGTACCTGTGGGAGCCGGTTGCCGGATGCTGGAACGTCCGTCCGCTCGGGACGAGCACGGCCCCGATGGCGGTCGGCTCCGGCGAGTTCACCATCGACTTCGCCTTCCCGGAGCCGGATCCCGCGCCCGTGACCACGATCGCGTGGCGGATGGCGCACATCATCGTCGGCATCTTCGGCCAACGCGCCGCCAGTCACTTCGGTGGTCCGGCCATGGACTACGAGACGTTCGCGTACGCCGGGACCGCCGCTTCTGCGCTGGAGCAGCTCGACGAGGGCTACCGGCGCTGGAGCGAGGGCGTCCGCGAACTCGGTGCGGACGGGCTGGGGCGGCCCTGCGGGGAGGCCGAGGGCCCCTTCGCGGAGCACTCGATGGCCGAGTTGGTGCTGCACATCAACCGGGAGACCATCCATCACGGCGCGGAGCTCTGCCTGCTGCGCGACCTCCACCTGCACCGCCCGTCAGGGTGAACTGATCCGATCGATTTCGAGGTTCTCGCGCAGCGGGGCGCGGCTGACCCTGCCAGCCCGTTTCGTTTCACTCCGAGAAACGCGCGCCCCGCCCGTCGGAGTCCGGCAGCCTGGAACGACGATAGGGATGTGCGGGCTGACGTGGACGAGGGCGGGACGGACCTGCTGAGGCTCTACGACGACGCGCTGCCGCAGGTCTACGGCTACCTGCTGTCTCGATGCGGGCAGGCCACGGTCGCCGAGGACCTCACCGCCGAGACGTTCCTCGCCGCTGTCGACGCGGTACGCCGCCCGTCGGCGGCACGGCTGTCCGTACCGTGGCTGATCGGCGTGGCCCGGCACAAGCTCGTCGACCACTGGCGCCGGCAGGCCCGCGAACGCCGGGACCTGCAGGTCATCGGCGGACTCGCTCAGGACCACCAGGATCCGTGGGACGACCACCTCGACGCTGTCCGCGTGCGCGACACACTCGACCGGATGGGTAGCCACCACCGGGCTGCGCTGACGCTGCGCTACCTCGACGGCCTCCCCGTCCCGGAGGTCGCCGCCTTGTTGGAGCGCAGCCCGCACGCGACCGAAGCCCTGCTGGTGCGAGCCCGCGCCGCCTTCCGCCGGGCGTACCGCGACGACGAGGAGGCGGGACAGTGACCCCGCCCGCCTCCGTCCAGTCCGCTCCGGTTGTGTGCCCTCGGACGGAGGTGGGCTCATGAGAAAGACCGACCCGTTCGACGCCCTCCGGTTGCCGGCTGCGGCGATCGACCCCGACCCCGCCTTCGCCGCCCGACTGCGCGCCCGGCTCGAGCGTGCATTGACCCTGCCCCGAGGAGTCTCCGTGTCCACGCCCACCATCGACGGACCCGTCATCTCAGCCCCTCGGCTCGGCGCCGCCATCCCGTACCTCGCCGTCAGCGACGCACCGCGTGCCATCCAGTGGTACGTCGATGTCTTCCGCGCCCAGGTCGTCGGGGAGCCGATCGTGATGGCCGACGGCCGGATCGGTCACTGCGAACTGGCTCTGGCCGGCGGCACTCTGTACCTGGCCGAGGAGCATCCGGAGATCGGATTCGCCGCCCCGGACCCCGCGGTCTGTGCCGTGAGCCTGATGCTCGGGGTGGCTGACGCCGACGCGACCCGCGACGCCGTACTCGCCGGCGGCGGCCGATCGCACCGGGAACCCTACGACGGTTACGGGCAACGGAACGCATGGGTCATCGACCCGTTCGGACACCGCTGGGGACTGCACTCCCCGTCCCTTCCGGCGCCGCCGGGAACCCGGCACGGCGACCTCGTCTACGCGTCCATGTGGGTCCCCGACGCGGCCCGCGCGGCGTCTTTCTACGCCGAGGTGCTCGGCTGGACCTATCGTCCAGGCGACGGTCCGGGCCACCGGGTCGAGAACGTCACACCGGCGCTGGGAATCGCCGGTGGCCAGCCGGAGACGACGTTGTTCTGCTGCTACTCGGTCGACGATCTCGACGCCGCAGTCGAGCGGGTGCGGGCTGCCGGCGGCAGTGCAGACGTTCCCCGTGACGAGCCATACGGCCGCACTGTGGATTGCGTAGACAACCAGGGATTGCGGTTCGCCCTGAATCAGACGCACGGAACCGGTAGGCCCGCCGTCGACGGGACTGGGCAGGGCGATCTGGCCTACGTCACCCTGTTCGTCGAGGATTCGGTGAAGCTCAAGGACTTCTACGCCGCCGTACTGGGCTGGCGGTTCACACCGGGCAGTGTTGAGGACGGCTGGGAAGTCACCGCCGTCGCACCCATGACCGGCTTCGCTGGGGGCAGCGACCGGTCGGTCGGCGTACCGATGTGGCGGGTGGACGACATCGCGGCCGCGGCCCATCGGGTCCGGGACGCCGGCGGTACGGCGGGCGAACCGCAGCAGCAGCCGTACGGGCTGATGGCCGAGTGCGCGGACGACCAGGGCTGCCGCTTCTTCCTCGGCCAGCTCTGAGACCTGACGATGATCACGGCCTGTGGCCGGTCAGGACCGGCGTAACCCCATCACCGCGGGCTGCCGCGCGCTCGGCCAGCTCCTGCTCCACGGTGCCAGGTTGGCAGGCGAACCAGGCCCCGACCATGATCAGGACGACCGTGCAGCTGAGCAGGGCCAACGGCGGGTTCCAGCTGCCGGTCGCCTCGTGCAGCAGCCCGAAGACCGGCGGCCCGACTCCCGCTACCGCGTAGCCGATGCCCTGCACCATCCCGCTCAGCGAGGCAGATCCCGCCTCGGTCGTCGTCCGCAGGTTGATCATGGTGATGGACAGTGGGAACGTCGAGGGGCCGAGCCCGGCCATGATCATCCAGAGCACAGGTTGTGATGTCGGGGTGACCAGCAGGCCGTAGTACCCCACCGCGAAGAACGCACCGAAGACCAGCATCAGAGGGAACGGGTTGGTCATCCGTGCGGCTATCAGCGGGACCACGATGGACGCGGGAATCCCGGTGCCGGCGTAGAGCCCCAGCAGCGTGCCGGCGTCGCCGACGCTGAATCCGGCGTCGATCAGGATCGACGGCAGCCAGGCGAACAACGAGTAGACGTTCAGCGCGGTCATACCGAACATCAGGGTCAGCCCCCACGCCCGCCGGGACCGCAGGACCGCCACCCGACTGCCGGGGTGGATGAACTCACCGCCCCCTCGGGTCCGCAGGCGGGGCAGCCAGGGCAGGACCGCCGCGACCGCGACCAGCGCCCAGCTGGCCAGCGACAACCGCCATCCGAAGGCGTCGCCCAGGGGAACGGCGACGTACGGCGGCAGCGCGGCCCCGACAGCGATCATGACCACGTAGAAGCTGGTCACCGTGCCGATATGGCCGGGGAAGTAGCGCTTGACCGCCGGCGGCAGGAGCACGTTGCCCATCGCCATCCCCGACAGGGTGACCGCGCTCAGCACCAGGAACGGTACGACGCCGTCGACCACCGAGCGCCCGAGCGTGCCGGCCACGGTCACCGCCAGGCTGAGTACCAGCGCGCGCTCCAGGCCGAGCTTGCGCCCGACGGCCGGGGCCAGCGCGCCGACCACGGCGAAGCACAAGGGCGGCAACAGGCCGAGTATCCCGATCGCCGCGGTGCCGACGCCGAGATCCTCGCGCAGGTCCTCGATCAGCGGCGAGACCGCCGTCACCGCCGAGCGCAGGGTCAGGGCGATGAGCGCGATCCCGACCAGCACCAGCAGCTGCACTCGGCGTCCCCCGCTCGTCATACCCCCGAATCTATGTCGCGGGGCGCCGAGCCATCGTGAGCCGTGCGTCACTCGTGCTCCGCGGCCGAGCTGAGCGCTCTTGCCCCCGACTATGCCTGTCCGGTGGCCGCGCTGAGCACCGCATTGTCCGATTTGCGGGGCCGCCCGACAGGCAAAGTGGGAAAGACGGGCCTTCGAAGGCTCGTGGACCGCCTCAGTCCAGGGGCCAGGTGTGGACCGGCTCATTGCTGTGCATGTGCTCGACGTAGCGGCGCAGCATCTCGCGCAACGCGTCCCGCCGGTCCAGCGGCTGCTCCGCCGAGTCAATCTGGTGCAATGTCCGGACCTGCCATTCCGCGCCGTTGATGTGGGTCAGGCAGCGCTGCTCGATGACGCCGAGCAGCCGCTCCCGTACCTCGGTGTCCACACCCCACCGGGACAGCCCCTCATGGGCCATCGGGAGCAGCCGACGCAGTACCAGCTCCGTCGCCGGAACCTCACCGATCCCCGGCCAGTAGATCCGCGCGTTGATGCCTTGGCGGGCGCCCTGATGGAAGTTGTCCTCGGCTGCGGTGAACGACATCCGCGACCAGATCGGCCGGTCCTCCTCCGCGAGCACCCTGAGCGCCCCGTAATAGAAGGCGGCGTTGGCCAGGATGTCGACGACGGTCGGCCCCGCCGGCAGAACCCGGTTCTCCACCCGCAGGTGCGGCTTGCCGCGGAACACGTCGTACACCGGCCGGTTCCACCGGTAGATCGTGCCGTTGTGCAGCCGGAGTTCCTGCAACGCGGGCGCGTCGCCGCGTTCGAAGACCTCGACCGGATCCTCCTCCTCGGTGATTGGCAGCAGCGCCGGGAAGTACCGGACGTTCTCCTCGAACTGGTCGAAGATCGACGTGATCCAGCGCTCCCCGAACCAGACTCGCGGCCGGACCCCCTGCGCCTTGAGTTCCTCCGGTCGGGTGTCCGTGGCCTGCTCGAACAGCGCGATCCTGGTCTCGCGCCACAGTTCCTTGCCGAAGAGGAACGGGGAGTTCGCGCCAAGCGCCA
>JACCZY010000193.1 GCA_013695685.1 Geodermatophilaceae bacterium
TCCAGCCACACCGCATCAGGACCGGCCAGAGCGGAGAAGTCGCTTCCGGTGTGGCGCACCCACGGCAGGATCGCGCCGTAGTCGAACCGCAGCCGCAGCTCGCTGCGCATCGGGACCGCGCCGCGCACGCCTTCCACGATGCGCACCACGTCGGGCGCCTGGCCGCGGGGGGGCATGAAGTCGGTCACCCGCACCTCGCCCTCAGGTGTGCGCCACACGGTGTCCAGCACCAGGCTGTCGTCGCGGTACTGCCGGGAGTGGCAACTGCCGCCCGACGCCGGCGCGATCCGCCAGTGGCCGTTCTCCGCGTCACCGAGCAGTGCCGCGAAGCAGGCCGGGGAGTCAAACGCCGGAAGGCACAACCAGTCGATTGACCCGTCCCGGCCGACGAGCGCCGCCGTCTGCAGGTCACCGAGCAGCGCGTAGTCCTCGATCGGCATCATGCGTCGTCCTCCTTCAGTTCGAGAACTACTTTCACGTCCCCGGGTCGCTGCTCCAGCGCCGCCCCGAATTCCGACAGCGGAACCCGGCGGGTGATCAGCCGGGACAGCCAGTTCGCGTCGGCCGCCGCGAGTGCGGTTGCCGCCGCCTCGTAGTGCCGGCCGTTGGCATTGACCGAGCCGAAGACGACGTCGTTCTCCAGCACCAGCTCCCGGTTGATCGCGCCGCCGTCGACGGACAGCGTGCGTCCACCGGAGGACACGCCGGTCAGGCATACGATGCCGTTGTAGGCAGTCCGGCCCATCACGTCAAAGACCAGCTGCGCCACTCCCGTGCACTCGATGACGATGTCGACATCGGTCGGGGCGGTGTCAAGAGCCGAGTGGTACGTCGCCCCGAGGTCGCGGACGAGACCCGGCTTGGGCCCGTCGGTCACCTGGTCCAGCACGTGTACCTCCAGTCCGCGTTGGACACCGAGCAGCGCGGCGAGCAGCCCGATCGGACCGGCCCCGGTGACGAGAACGCGGCGCGGCGTGCCATGGGAGCGGGCGCCGATCCGCTCGATCGCCTCCCATGCCTTGGCGAGGATGCTCGTCGGTTCCAGCAGCATGCCGGTGGACTCCAGCGCCGGATCCAGGCGGACCAGCCGGTCCGGTTGGAGCCGGTACCGCTGCGCGCCGAAGCCGGGCATCTGCTTGATCCCATGCTCGGTGTAGCGGCCGTTGCTGCACATGTCCCACTCGCCGACCGCGCAGTTCGCACACGGAACCGGATCGGGATGCCGCACGAACCCGACCACCAGCTCCCCTGGGCTCAGCCGACCGGAGCAGTCCTGCAGGACGCGGCCCAGCGACTCGTGCCCGAGGATCAGCCTGTCCGCACCGGCCGGCGCCTCGCCGTACTGGCCCGCGACGATCTCCAGGTCGGTCCCGCAGATCCCGATCGCCAGCCCCTCGACTAGTACCGACCCCTGAGCCTCGTCGGGATCGGGGACTTCGCTCAGTTCGACGTCGTCGGGGCGGCCCGGCCGCACGGTCAGCGCCTTCATCATCTACACGCCAAGATCCGGTACGCCGTACGCCGCCCGGTAGTCCAGACCGGCTGCCGTCACTGCTGCTCGGGCTCCGCGGTCGACGATCAGGGCTACGCCGACCACCTCGCCGCTGACCGCACGGACCGCCTCGACCGCCCCCAGCGGGCTGCCGCCGGTGGTCGAGGTGTCCTCGACGACCAGCACCCGCCGCCCGGTGATGTCCGGCCCCTCGATCCGGCGCTTCATCCCGTGCGCCTTGCCTTCCTTGCGCACCACGAAGGCGTCCAGCCGACCGCCGCTGGCATGCATCATGGCAGCGGCGACCGGGTCCGCCCCCAGCGTCGGCCCGCCAACGGCGTCGTACTCCCAGTCTCGGGTCAGCTCCAGCATCACCCTGCCGACGAGCGGGGCGGCTTCGTGGTGCAGCGTGATCCGCCGCAGGTCGACGTACCAGTCGGCCTCCTGACCGCTGGACAGCGTCACCGGTCCGCGTACGACGGCGATCTCCCGGATCAGTTCCAGCAGCCGGTCACGATCGGACATGCCGGCAACACTAGGTCCTGTGCCCCGCAGGTCCGGGACCGGCTGAGTTAGAATCCCGTTCGACTTTCGGCGGAGGGGTGCGCATGGACTTCCGGGACACGACCGACGAGGCAGAGTTCCGCGCCGGTCTGCGCGACTGGCTCGCCGACACCCTCCCCGCAAACTGGGCGCAGCGCCCCCCGCACGTCGGGCACCACCCCATCGAGGAGCGTCGGGCCTGGAGTCGCAAGCTCTTCGACGCCGGGTATGTCGGACTCACTTGGCCCACCGAGTACGGCGGGGGCGGCAAGCCGTACAGCTATCAGGCGATCTTCTTGGAGGAGACCGGCCGGATCGGAGCGCCCGAGCATGTCGGCGTGATCGGTCTGGGCATGGCGGGTCCGACGATCCGGATCCATGGCACCGAGACACAGAAGAAGCAGCACCTGGCCGCGATCCTGTCCGGCGACACGATTTTCTGCCAGGGCTTCTCCGAGCCCGGTTCCGGATCGGACCTGGCCAGCGTGAGCACCCGAGCGGAACTGGACGGCCACAGCTATGTGGTCAACGGGCAGAAGGTCTGGTCGTCGTGGGCGCACGTCGCCGACTACTGCATCCTGCTGACCCGCTCGGACCCTGCCGAGCGCGGACACCGCGGCATGACGTACTTCATCCTGGACATGCATTCACCCGGTGTGGCAGTCCGGCCACTACGCCAGATCACCGGTGACCCCGAGTTCAACGAGATCTTCCTGTCCGACGTACGCATCCCGGCCGAGGACATCGTGGACGTACCGGGCAACGGCTGGAACGTGGCCATGACGACGCTGCTGCACGAGCGCGGCACTCTCGGCTTCGCGTTGACCTCGCACCTGGAAGGCAACATGGCTCGGCTGCTGGAGACGGTCAAGCAGGTCGGCGCGGCCGACGATCCCGTCGTACGAGATCGTGTCGCCGGCCTGTACGTCGAACTGGAAGGGTTGCGCTACACCAACTTGCGGTCCCTGACGACCCTAATGAAGACCGGGGTGCCCGGGCCGGAGGGATCCGTGGCCAAGCTGTGCTGGTCGGAGACGAACCAGCGGCTGACTTCGTTCGCACTCGAACTGCTCGGCACCGACTCGCAGCTGGACGGCGACGGCGGCTTCTGGTCGGGCTTCTGGCAGTTCCAGCAGCTACGCAGCCGCGGCAACACCATCGAGGCCGGCACCTCCGAGGTGCTGCGCAATATCATCGCCGAACGGCTCGTCGGTTTGCCCCGGTCCCGCTGACCACTCAAGTCAGGAGCGTCCACAGTGGACTTCGCGTTCTCCGAAGAGCAGGAGATGCTGCGCGCCGCGGCGCGATCCTGGCTCAAGGCGCACTACCCAGCCGATCGCGTCGCGAGCTTGGCCGACGGCGAGCAGGGATGGGATCCGCAGTCCTGGCGGGAGTTCGGCACCTTGGGCTGGCTGGACCCCGAGCTGGGAGTGCTGGAGTACGCCGTATTGGCCGAGGAGGCCGGCTACGTGCTGTATCCCGGCCCGTGGTGGTCGACGGTGGCGCTGGCCGGTCCGGTGTTGGGCGGATTGCCGGACGAGCCGACCACCCTCGCCTGGGCTGAGGCCGGGGCTCCCGACCTGCGGTCGGCGGCAAGCTCTTCAGCGACGAGCGCCACCCGCGCGGCTGGGGCCTGGACACTCTCCGGAACGAAGCAGCGAGTTCCCGACCTGGCGATCGCCAGCTCGGTGCTGGTCGTCGCAGCTGCCGACGGCGGCACCGGCATCTGGCGGGTGGCGGTCAGCGGCGGGGATGTCATCCCGGTGTCCACAGTGGACAGAACCCGGCGGCTGGCCGAACTCCGGTTGGATTCAGCAGCCGCGGAGCCGATTCTCGCGCCCGGCTCAGCCGGGGATGCGCTGATCGCCGTACGCCGGCGGTCTCTGGCGCTGCTGGCGTGTGAAGCGGTGGGCATCACTCAGTGGGCACTGGACATGTCCTCGGCCCATGCCAAGGAGCGGGTCCAGTTCGGACGGCAGATCGGGAGCTACCAAGGGATCTCGCACCGCGTCGCCGACGTCTACACGGCGCTGCAGCTGGCCCGGTCGCTGGCCTACCGGGCGGCGTGGGCTGTCGATGCCGACGCCGCCGACGTCGACGAGGCGGTGACCGTCGCCGCTGTTTCTGCGGGTGAGGGCGCCGTACTCGCCTGTGAGAGCGCCATGCAGGTGCTCGGCGGCATCGGGTTCACCTGGGACCACCCGCTGCACCGCTTCTACAAGCGGGCGCAGTGGATCGCTGCCTTCGACGGCACATCCCGGACTCATCGCGCCGAGCTGGCGACTGCCCTCCTCGGCTGAGCCGGACAGCACTGTGCCCCCGCAGCCAAAGGCTCCGGGGGCACAGTGTTCACCTCACATCACGCAGGCGGGCTGAGCACACCGTCGATGACGTAGACGGTGGCGTTGGCGGTCTGCACGTTGCCGCAGACGACCGTGGCGCCGCCGTCGCCGACGGTGAAGTCCTCACCGCTGCCCTCGATGGTCAGTTCCGCACCGTTGGCCGTGGTGTAGGTACCGGCCAGCTCCTCCGGTGAAAGCTGCATAGGCAGGACGTGGTAGGTCAGGACACCGGTCAGTGCCTCTGTGTCGGCCAGCAGTGCATCCAGGTCGGCCGTCGGAATCGCCTCGAACGCCGAGTTCGCCGGAGCGAACACGGTGGCCTCGGGCAGGTCGTTCAGGGTGTCGACCAGGTCGGCCGCACCCACTGCCGTGACCAGCGTCGTCAGCAGCGGGTTGTTGCTCGCCGCGGTGGCGACCGGGTCGTCGGTCATACCCTCGAAGCTGCCCTCACCGTCGGTGGGGACATCGGCGCAACCGGGGCCGAAGTTCTCGCCCGCGGGCTCCGCCTCAGCCTCGGTGGTCTCCTCGGCCTCGGTGGTCTCCTCCGCCTCGGTGGTCTCCTCGGCTTCGGTGGTGGTGCTTCCGCCCGTGCTGGTGTCCTCGGGCTCGTCACTTCCGCAGGCGGCGACCGAGAGGGTCATGCCGGCCACGGCGGTGAGCAGGATGGCGCGCATCCGCATTGTGCTTTTCACCGGTGGTGCTCCTTTCATGGTGGGTTGGCCGGGGCGACGATCGCCCTAGACCGGTTTCTCCCCTCGCCTTAGGCGAGGAAGTTCTCCCCTCGCCCTAGGCGAGGAAGTTGTCGCTCGCCGATGGCGAGGCGGCTGCCGGTGTCACTGGATGAACACCTGCAGGGTGTGCCAGCCGGAGGCGCCGTTGGGGAACGGCTCGACGCGCTCCTCGGTCTGCAGCTCGCCGTCCTGGTCGGTGGCGCGGACGGACAGCGAGTGCTGGCCGGCCTCCGCCTGCCAGGGCATCCGCCACTGCCGCCACATCTGGACGTTCGTCTCCGGAGCGAGTTCGGCTTCCTGCCAGTCACCGCGATCGATCTGCACCTCGACCTTGGCGATGCCGCGGGTCTGCGCCCACGCCACGCCGGCGATCATCAGGTCACCGGCGGCCACTCCGACCGATGCCGGGGTGTCGATCCGCGAGGCGAGCTTGATCGGGGCGGTCTCGTCCCAGTCGCGCTGGGTCCAGTACGAGTCGACTGCATCGAACGTCGTCAGCTCCATGTCGACGATCCACTTGGTGGCCGACACATAGCCGTACAGCCCCGGCACCAGCATTCGCACGGGGAACCCGTGCTCCGGCGGCAGCGGTTCGCCATTCATCCCGAAGGCGAGCATGGCGTTCTCGGTGCGCAGGCAGTCCTCGGTCGGCGTACCGATCGTGAAACCGTCCACTGCCGTCGTGAGGACCTGATCGGCCCCGTCTTCGACGCCGGCCTCCTCGAGCAGGTTGCGCAGCGGTACGCCGATCCAGCGTGCACCGCCGGCCAGGCTGCCGCCCACGGTGTTGGAGACGCAGGTCATCGTGATGTCGCGTTCGATGACGTCGTCGCGGCCCATCAGGTCGGCCAACGTGAACGTGAGCTCGTTCTGAACCCGGCCGTGGATCCGCAGTGACCAGTCCGCCGGCGAGATCTGCGGAACGGTGATGTTGATGTCGACCCGGTAGAAGTCGGCGTTGTCGGTGAACAGCGGGGTCAGCCCGGGGACATCCTCGGCCAGGTTGGCGCCGGCCGGGAGTGCGGGCGCGGGGTCTGACGGCGGCAGGATGTCCAGGGCGGCGCGGGCGTCGCTGACGTCGAATCGGCGCTGGAGCAGCGTTCCGGCACCGCCGGTGACTGCTGCAACCCCCGCCGCGATGCCGCCGGCGATGAAGAAGCCGCGGCGGTCCATCGACACGCCCTTGCGGTCGCGGCCGGCGAGGTTCTGCCGGAGGCCGTCCAGCAGCCCGCCCGGCTGCTGTGCCTTGGCCGTGCTGTCCTGATCGACGTCGGCGGTGCCGACGGGCCGCTGTAGCGGGGCGAACATCCCCAGCAGCGCCACGATCCCGACCGCTGCACCAAGAATCGACGGCAGGGTGTCGAGGATGTCTCCGATCGGTCGGGTGTACGCCGCCAGCGCACCCACGGCGCCGAACAGGGCGATCCCGGCGACACCAATCCGGCGGTCCCGCAGCGACAGCAGGCCGATGGCCACGGCGAAGACGACGATCAGCACCAGCGTGCCGACGATCAGCGCGATCTTGTCGTTCTCGCCGAACGTGCTGATCGCGAAGTCCTTGACCGGCCGCGGGGTTGCGTCGATGACGGTTCCTCCGACCACGACCACGGGGGAGGAGTTGGGGCCGATCAACGCGGCGATCAGCTCGGCGACACCGAGGGCGACCAGGGCGGCGAGGATGCCGGCGATGGCGGCGCGGGCGCGGCGCGGCCACGGGCTCACTGCCTCATCCGGCGCCAGGGTCTCGGTGTCGATCACGCGAGTCATTCGCCCCGCAAAGGTCAGCGGTTCACGTGTGCCTGATCACGAGACGGTCACGATCTGCTTGTCCGTGCCCTACGAGGAGTGGCGAACTACCCGTTATGAACGGCGCGGACATCTTGTGACGGGTTGACGCCGGTGCCCGCGTCAGGCCGGCTCGCGGCGGAACCAGGTAGCCGTCGGCGCGCTCAACAGCGTGGCCACGACCGTCACGGCGACACCGATGGCTCCGACCGGCAGCAGCAGAGCGACCAGCCCACCACCGCCGGCAAACAGGAACTGGACGCTCAGGGCACCCAGAAGCACTCCCAGCCCCAGCCCGGCGAAGCGGGCCCATGACTTGCGCTGGCGCAGGTAGTAGCCGGCGACCAGTGAACCGGCGCCGATGGCCACGAAGATCCCTGCGACCAGAGCCAGGCTGCCGACAAGCTGAGAGCGATCAGGAGGGGCCGACTCCTGCTCCTGCGCCGCGACAACGGCGCCGTCGGCAATGTTCGTCCGGATCAGGAAGATCAGGACACCGGAGAGCACCAGCAGACCGCCAAGCCCCAGCAGCAGGGTGGCCGCGAGCCGCACCTGCTGCGGCAGCGCGTCAGGTTCCGAGGGGCCGGTCATGGCCGCTGATCGTGCTGCGACGCGTCGCGCTGGGCTGCATCGTTCCGAGCTGCGTCGCGCTGGGCTGCATCCCGCTGGGCTGCGTCGCGCTCGAAGAAGTCGGCGACAGCGGACTGCATCAACAGGGCGACGACGCCGACCGACGCGCCCACCAGGACCACGGCAAGCAGGCCGGCACCGGCGAGCGCGCCGATGCCGGAGAAGAGCAGCAGCGTGCCGGCCGTCACGAAGGCGAGCACTCTGGCCCATTGCCGGCCGTGGCGGATATGCCCACCGGCCAGGACGAGCAGTCCGCCGAGTAGGAACATCAGTGCCGCCACCGCGATCAGGATGCCGTTCACCTGCCCGCTCGTCAGCAGCCCACCGACGTTGTCCTGGGCGGCTGCCCGGAGATCATCCCGATAGAGCAGTGCGATGACGGCGTTGACGATCAGAACGGCGCCCAGGCCGGTCAGGAGGGCACTGGCGATCCGCACCTCGCGCGGCATGGTGGTGGCAGGCTGGCCCCGACGGCCTCCGCTGGTGTGCATCACCCGGCAAACCTACCGGCCCGGCCGACCGGCGCCCGGCGCCACCGCTGCCAGACCTAGGCTGAGCTGGGAGGCGGGGCGACCGGCGCCGCAGGCAGGAGTAGCGATGAACCAGAACCCGGATCCGCAGCTCCAGCGACCCGGCGAGGGGCCGTCGCTGCACAAGGATCCCGAGGGCTCCGGGCAGCCGCCGTCACTGCACAAAGACACTGCGAGTTCCGGGCAGCCGCCGGCGTACCCGCAGGCGCCTGGGCAATATCCGTCAGCGCCCGGCCCGGTCGGCTACGGTCCCGGCTACGGCCCGGGCGGTCCCGGCTACGGCCCGGGCAGCGGTCCCGGCGCCGGCTACGGCGGTTCGCAACAGGCGCCGCGCAACGGCCTCGGGATCGCAGCGCTCGTCTTGGGCATCGCGTCCATCCCGCTGGGTGTGTTCTTCTTCCCGGTGGGCATCCTGCTGGGAATCCTGGCGGTCATCTTCGGGGCGGTCGGCATGGGTCGAGCCAAGAAGGGCCGGGCCACGAACCGGGGAGTGGCCATCGCGGGGCTGATCACCGGCCTCGTCGGAGCCGCCATCGGCATCGTGTTCCTCGTCGTGTTCGTCAACATCTTCACCGACTGCTCGGCAGAACTGGGAGACACCGCGACGTCGCAGCAGATCCAGGAATGTGCGACGGACAAGCTCACAGGCTGACGAGCTGGGCCGCCCTCAGCCCACAACCACGCGCACCGAGTGCCAACCCGAGGAGGCGTTGGGGTACGGCGGGTAGCGGCTGCTGCTCTGTGTCCGGCCCTTCCCGTCCACGGCTCGCACGCTGATCACGTGCAGGCCGAGTTCGGCCACCCAGGGGTGGTACCACTGCCGCCAGAGCTGGGTACTCGTGGTTGCCGACATCCGGGCTTGCTCCCAGGGTTGGTCGTCGATGCGCACCTCGACCGCGCTGACACCATCCGACCCCGAGTGCGCGACGCCGGCGATCGCGGCCATTCCCGCGCCGAGCGTGCGGCCCGGCCGCGGAACATCGATGCGGGAGAACGTCTGGATGGGGGCGGTGGCGTCCCATCCGCGCCGGACCCAGTAGGCGTCGGACCCGGCGAAGGTCGTCAGCTCCATGTCCACGAGCCACTTCGTCGCCGACACGTAACCGTAGAGACCCGGCACGATCATCCGGACAGGGAAACCGTGCTCCAGCGGCAGATTCTCACCGTTCATTGCCAGCGCGAGCATGGCGTTGGGGGTGCGCTGGCAGTCCACGGTCGGGGTGCCGCAGGTCCAGCCGTCCACGGAGCGGGTCAGCACCTGGTCCGCGCCAGGCTCGACTCCGGCTTCGGCCAAGAGCGTT
Organism: Geodermatophilaceae bacterium; assembly: GCA_013695685.1. GTDB lineage: Bacteria > Actinomycetota > Actinomycetes > Mycobacteriales > Geodermatophilaceae > JACCTY01. Next base: position 9,355 of record JACCZY010000193.1, read on the forward strand.
GCCAGCGGTACGCCGACCCACCGCGCGCTGCCGGCCAGCGGGCCACCCACCTCGTTGGATACACACGCAAGGGTGATGTCGGCCTCGATCAGGTCGTCGCGGCCGGCCAGTTCGGCGAAGGTGAACCGCAACTCACGCTCAACCCGGCCGTGGATGCGCAGCGACCAGTTGCTCGGGTCGATCTGAGGTACTCGGAGGGCTGTGTCGATCCGGTAGAAGTCGTCGTTGGGAGTCAGGAGCGGGCTCAGACCGGCCAGGTCGGGGAAGCCGGCGGGCAATGCGTCGGATCCGAGGCCAGGGGTGGCGGCAGCAGGCACGAGCAACTGCTCTCGCGCCTGCGCGACGTCCCGCGAACGCCGTACGAGGGCACCGGCACCGGTGGTGACCACGGCCACGCCGGCTGCTGCTCCTGCCGCCAGCACGAACCGCCGTCGTTCGATCTCCCTCGGTGCCGGCAGCTCAGGCGGGACCCCGGAGTCGGCGGGGTCGTCCCGGCCAGCAGGCAACATGCGGAGCATGAGAAGGAGGGCGCCGACGCCGGCCGCAGCCGCAAGCAGGGACGGCACGGCCGCCAGCACGCTCGCGCCCGGGCGGCTCACTGCGGCGGCGGCGCCGACCACTCCCAGGACGACCATTCCGGCGACGCCGATACCCAGGCGGCGGACCGCGAGGACGCCGAGCAGTGCTGCGGCGACTGCGAGAACGAGGAGCATGCCGATCAGCAGGGCAAGTTTGTCGTTGCTCCCGAAGGTGCTGATCGCGAACTCGGTGGTCGCCCGCGGGCTCACGTCCACTGCCGCCGCACCGACCGCCAGCACCGGCGAGGACTCCGGACCGATCAGCCCGGCAGCCAGCTCACCGACGCCGAGCGCAACCCCCGCGGCACTCACCCCGCCAATCGCTGCCCGAACGCCGCCGGACGGGGTCGCCGCCCGAACGCCGCCGGACGGGGTGGGTATGGCGGAGGGCATGAACCCATTGTGCGCCGGTAACCGCCATGGACCGCTGACTGCCCATGGACACCGGATCAGGCAGAGGCGGCGACGGCCTCCGCCCGGGTCACGGTCAGCGCGTCGGCGCCCACCGCGACGTCCACCAGCACCGAGTCGCCGTCGCGGATGTCACCGACAAGCAGAGCGGTCGCAAGCTGGTCGCCGATCGAGGACTGCACGAGCCGGCGTAGCGGGCGGGCGCCGTACACCGGGTCGAATCCGCCCAGTGCCAGCCATTCCCGCGCTGCCGGGCTCACCTGCAGCTCCAGTCGGCGCGCGGCCAGCCGGCGGGCCAGCAGCTCGACCTGGATGTCCACGATCGCCGTCAGCTCCTCCGAGCCGAGTGCGGCGAACACCACTACATCGTCGAGCCGGTTGATGAACTCCGGCTTGAAGTGCACGCGCACCACGCCCATCACCGCGTCCCGCACAGCATCACCGGTCAACCCCGAGTCGGCGATCAACGACGAGCCCAGGTTGGACGTCAGGATCAGGATCGTGTTACGGAAGTCCACGGTGCGGCCCTGGCCGTCGGTCAGCCGGCCGTCGTCGAGCACCTGCAGCAGCACGTCGAAGACGTCGGCGTGCGCCTTTTCCACCTCGTCCAGCAGTACGACGGAGTACGGCCGGCGCCGGACCGCCTCGGTGAGCTGCCCGCCGGCGTCGTACCCGACATACCCGGGAGGTGCTCCGACCAGGCGGGCCACCGAATGCTTCTCGGCGTACTCGCTCATGTCGAGGCGGATCATCGCCCGCGGGTCGTCGAAGAGGAACTCGGCAAGTGCCTTCGCCAACTCGGTCTTCCCGACACCGGTCGGTCCGAGGAACAGGAACGAGCCGGTCGGCCGGTCCGGGTCGGACACCCCGGCACGGGCGCGACGGACGGCATCGGAGACCGCCCGGACTGCTTGGTCCTGCCCCACGACTCGGCGGGAGAGAACAGCGTCCATGCGCAGCAGCTTGGCGGTCTCGCCCTCCAGCAGCCGCCCGGCCGGGATACCGGTCCAGGCGGCCACGACCTCGGCGATGTCGTCGGGGCCGACCTCCTCCTTGAGCATTGGCGCGGCCGGCAAGCGGCCGCCATGAGCATCTGCGGTCTCAGCCGGGGCATGATCGGTCAACGCCGCCAGTTCCCGCTCCAGTGCGGGAATCCGGCCGTACCGCAGTTCCGCGGCGCGCGCGAGGTCACCGTCGCGTTCAGCCCGCTCAGATTCGCCGCGGGCGGCCTCCAGTTCCTCCTTGAGCACCCGGATCCGGTCGATGCCACCCTTCTCCTGCTGCCAGCGGGCGGTGAGCCCGCTCAGGGTCTCCCGCCGGTCGGCGAGATCGGCTCGCAGCCGCTCCAGCCGTTCCCGGGACGAGGCATCGTCCTCTTTGGACAGTGCCATCTCCTCGATCTCCAGCCGCCGGACGATGCGTTCCACCTCGTCGATCTCGACCGGCCGGGAGTCGATCTCCATCCGGAGCCGGGAGCCTGCCTCGTCGATGAGGTCGATCGCCTTGTCCGGCAGGAACCGTGCCGTGACGTAGCGGTCGGACAGCGTCGCGGCCGCGACGATCGCGGCATCGGTGATGCGTACGCCGTGGTGCACCTCGTAGCGCTCCTTGAGGCCGCGCAGGATGCCGATCGTGTCCTCGACCGACGGCTCGCCGACGTACACCTGCTGGAAGCGCCGCTCCAGCGCGGCGTCCTTCTCGATGTACTTGCGGTACTCGTCCAGAGTCGTCGCCCCGACCATCCGCAACTCACCGCGGGCAAGCAGCGGCTTGAGCATGTTGCCGGCGTCCATCGCGGACTCACCGCTCGCGCCGGCCCCGACCACGGTGTGCAGCTCGTCGATGAACGTGACGATCTGGCCGCCCGCGTCCTTGATGTCGGCAAGCACCGCCTTGAGGCGCTCCTCGAACTCCCCGCGGTACTTGGCGCCGGCGATCATGCTGGACAGGTCCAGCGAGATGATCCGCTTGCCCTTGAGGCTCTCCGGCACATCACCGGCCACGATCCGCTGGGCGAGGCCCTCCACGATCGCGGTCTTGCCGACGCCAGGTTCCCCGATCAGGACCGGGTTGTTCTTGGTACGTCGCGACAGCACCTGCACGACCCGCCGGATCTCGGTGTCCCGACCGACCACCGGGTCGACTTTGCCTTCGCGGGCGCGTTCGGTCAGGTCGACGCCGTACTTCTCCAGGGCCTGGTACGTCGATTCGGGGTCGGGGCTTGTCACCCGCCGGGACCCGCGGACCGTGCTGAACGCCGCCAACAGCGCCGCTGGGGTGGCCCCGTTGCTGGTCAGGATCGTCGCGGCGGCGCCACCAGCCGCGGCGAGGCCGACCAGCAGGTGCTCCGTCGAGATGTATTCATCGCCTAACGCGGTGGCTTGGGAGCCTGCCTCGGAGAGCACCTTGATGAAGTCACGGGACGCCTGCGGGGCTGACAGGGTGGCGCCGCTGGCGCTGGGTACCGCGGCGACGGCGACCTGGGTGGCCCCTCGTACGGCGGCCAGGTCGGCACCGACCGCCTGCAGCAGCGGCGCGGGAATGCCCTCGGCCTGGGCCAGCAGTGCGGAGAGCAGGTGCACCGGCTCCAGCGCGGGGTTGCCGCGGTCGACGGCCAGCCGTTGGGCCGCGGCCACCGCCTCCTGCGACTGCGTGGTCAGCTTGGATTCCATCGAAACCTCCGAGAGATCAGTCTGCACCCGCAACGCCGTCAGAGTTGAGTCTGTTCCGCTCAACCTTGCCCATTGGGAATCCTCGGCGCAGGATCAGTCGGTCACCGCTCCCGGCGGAAACAGGATCGCGGCGATTCGGTTCAGGGCATCGGTGGAAAAGCCCGGCGACGTCACGCCGGGGTCGCCGCTGAGGATCGCGACGGTGTACCGGTTGTCGGCTCCGATGATGGCGGTGGTGTGCAGGTAGCTGGTGTCCCTGGGACAACACATCCAGCCCTGCTTGATGGCCCACGTCTGCTCCGGCAAAGCGGCCGGGATGCCGAAGAACTGGTCGAAGCCGTCCCTGGCAATCATGGCGCTGCGCCGCAGCAGGTCGATCAGGTAGTCCCGGTCAGCGCCCGGCGTACGGGTCAGCAAGCGGTCGTAGTAGCGGGCGACGTCGCGGGCGGACATGGTGGTCAGTTCCCACTCGCCGGCCTGATTCGTCGGTGCCACGCTTGGCAGCTGGTAGCGCCGGGCCACCTCGGTGACCATCGCGTCTCCCCCGAACCGGCTGTACAGCGAGTCCGCCGCGGGATCGTCCGACGCGACCAGCATCGCCTCCAGCAGCTCGCGGTCGCGCGGGCCGAGCTGGAACTCACCGGCCCGCTGCCGGTGCAGCAGGTTGTCCGCGAGAAACAGCTTGACCAGGGAAGCCCCGAAGACCGGGGTGTCGGCTGCGGCGCCGTTGACGACCTCCGCGTCGGCCGACCGGTCGATCACGGCAATGCTGACCGTGAGGCCCTGCTCGGCGGCGAAGTCCGTCGCCGCGTCGATGCCGGCCCGGAAGTCGATCTCGGCCTCGGCCACCTGCGGCTGGTCCAGCCGAGGCTGGGCGGCCTCCGGCTGGGCAGCCTCTGAAGTGGCCGAGGTCGCCGAGGTCGCCCCAGGGGTGGACACGGGCGAGTCCTGCGGCGATACCTCGCTGCAGCCGGCTGCCACGAGCATCACCGCCACGAGGCAGGGCCCGATCCAGCGCGGGTCAGGGCCGCGCCCGCGGATAGTTGACACGTCTACCATCATGCGTGGCCGAAGCCAGCCCGTCGAGTCGGGTGATATCGGGCCATATCTCGCTAATCGGCAGCGCTCCGAGGCGCGAACCGCAACTCTGGCTGGCGCTCGAACCTACGGACATGACGCGGTCAGCGCCGGGTCGGCGGCCGCCAGACCGTCAGTGCCTGCTGCGACAGCGGCACGAGCTCACGCCGGTACGACGCATGCACGGCGGTGGTCGCGGCCACCACTGCGGCATGCGTCTCGGCCAGCTCGGCGAGCAGCTCGCTCACCCGTCCCCGCAACGCGTCCACCTGCGATTCGAGCTCGATGATCCGCTTGATGCCGGCAAGGTTGACGCCGTCCTCCTGAGATAACCGCTGCACCTCGCGAAGCATCGCCACGTCGCGAGGGCTGTAGCGCCGACCGCCTCCCGGCGTGCGGCCCGGGCTCACCAGGCCGGCCCGGTCGTACTGCCGCAGCGTCTGCGGATGCATCCCGGCGAGTTCCGCTGCGACCGAGATGACGAAGACCGGCGCGTCCTCGGGCAGGCCGCGGACCACGAACTCAGCCACCGCCGCCTCCGGCGGCAAAGCCAGCACCGCCGCCTCCGGCGGCAAAGCCAGCACCTCTGTCCACCCGCTCGGTGATCCGCGGCCGCGGATCCTCGGTCTGCGCGGCGGCGTACGCCTCGAGGGCGCGCTTAGCCTCGGCGGAAAGGTTCTGCGGCACCGCCACCTCGATGGTGACGAGCAGATCGCCGGTCCGCTGCTTGGCCCGGACGCCACGGCCCTTGACCCGGAACCGTCGGCCGCTCGCCGTGCCGGCGGGCACCTTCAGCGTCACCGCACCGTCCAGGGTGGGCACGGTCAGGGTAGTTCCGAGCGCTGCCTCTGCGTAGGTCACCGGAACCGTGAGGGTTAGGTTGTCCCCGGAGCGGCCGAAGAGGCTGTGCGGCCGGACGTGGACGACAACGAACAGGTCCCCTGCCGGTGCGCCCTGTGACCCCCGCGACCCCTGGCCGGCCAGCCGGATCCGCTGGCCGTCCTTGACGCCGGCCGGGATCCGGACCGTGATGGTGCGGGTCTGATTCGTGACGCCGCTGCCGAGACAGTCCGAACACGGCTCGTCGACCACCTGGCCCGTGCCGCGGCAGTCGCGGCAGGGTTCGCTGAACGCGAAAGCACCCTGGTTCCGATTGACCAGACCGACACCGCCGCAGGTCGGGCAGGCGTGCGGGCTCGTTCCTGGCCGCGCACCCGAGCCGCGGCAGGTCGTGCAGGCGCCGGGGCTGGTGATCCGCAACGGCAGCGTGACGCCCTGTGCGGCATCGTCGAAGTCAAGCGTGACCTCGCTCTCGACGTCCTGCCCCCGCCGCGGCGTACCGGCTCCCGAACTGCGGCCGGCCGTGCCTCCGAACAGGCCGCCGAAGAGGTCTCCTAGGCCGCCGGCGCCACCGGCGCCACCCCGGCCAGCCGAGGCGAAGATGTCGCCCATGTCGAACGTGGTGCCACCCTGCCCCGGCTGGAACCCGCCTGGGCGGAAGCCGCTGCCGAACAGCGCCCGCGCCTCGTCGTACTCCTTGCGCCTGGTGTCGTCGGACAGTACGTCGTAGGCCTCGGAGATCTCCTTGAAGCGGGCCTCCGCCTTATTGTCGCCAGGATTCTTGTCCGGATGCAGGTCCCGGGCCAGCGCCCGGTAGGCCTTCTTGATCTCCGCCCCGGTGGCATCCTTGGCGACGCCCAGAGCGGCGTAGTAGTCCTTCTCGATGAAATCCCTTGTGCTCACCCGAGCATCCTCAGTGCTCAGCCGAGCCCGCGGATGCGGAGCCGGAGGCGGTCTCAGCGACGCCGCCGTCCACCGATTCGGACGCTGTCTCGGCTCCCGGTTCGGCCGGATCCGCGACCGCCACCATGGCCGGCCGCAGGACGCGCTCGCCGCGCTGGTAGCCGCGCCGCATGATCCCGACGCAGGTCGGGCCGTCGACGTCGGCGCTCACCGAGTGCATGACCGCCTCGTGCCGATTGGGATCGAATGCCTCCCCGAGTTCACCGAAGGCTTCCAGCCCGTGCTTGGCGAGCACGGCGATAAGCTGCTCGGCGACTGCCTTGAAGGCACCGTCCAGGTCGCCATGCTCCCGCGCTCGGTCCACATCGTCGAGCACCGGCAGCAATGCCGCGAGCACCCGGTCCTGGGCGTTCTCGACGACAGCCACCCGGTCCCGCTCGACCCGGCGCCGGTAGTTCGCGTACTCGGCGCTGAGCCGCTGCAGGTCGGCTGTGCGCTCAGCCAGTTCGTCAACCGGTGCTGCGACAGGCGAGCCGGCGGGCGGCTGCGCCGCCTCCGACGCTGCCGGAGCCTCGCGAACCTGTCCGGTGATCGGATCGAGACGGCGCTTGTCGCGGATCACGACGCGCGGAGCCTCCTCTTCCGATTCGCGGCGGTCAGAGCTTGGCTGAGTCACGAGGTCGGCTCCATCCTCGAGCCGACCGGGATCACTATCGAGGTCGGGAGTGCGGTCACTTGGTCTCCCGGCCCTGCTCCTCGTCGACGATCTCAGCGTCGACCACGTCGTCGTCGCTCGGGCCACCGGCGTTCGGCGTACCGTCCTCGCCCATCGACGCACCGGCGCCGGCACCTGGCTGCTCCGAGGCCTGCTGGGCGTACATCGCCCCACCGATGTCCTGCGAGAGCTTGGCGACCTTCTCCTGCGCGGACTTGATCGCGCCGGTGTCACTTCCGCCCAACGCGCCGCGCAGCTCCGACAGCGCGTCGGTCAGCTCGCCCTTGCGGTCGTCGGGGATCTTGTCGCCGTTCTCGGCCAGGAACTTCTCGGTCTGGTACATCAGCGACTCGCCGACGTTGCGGGTCTCCGCTTCCTCCCGCCGCTGCTTGTCCTCCTCGGCGTGCGCCTCGGCGTCGCGCATCATCCGCTCGATGTCATCCTTGGGCAGCGCCGAGCCACCGGTGATCGTCATCGACTGCTCGCGGCCGGTTCCGAGGTCCTTGGCGTTGACGTGCACGATGCCGTTGGCGTCGATGTCGAAGGTGACCTCGATCTGCGGCACCCCGCGCGGCGCGGGCGGCAGGCCGGTCAGCTCGAACATGCCGAGCTTCTTGTTGTACGAAGCCATCTCCCGCTCACCCTGATACACCTGGATCTGCACCGAGGGCTGATTGTCATCGGCGGTGGTGAACGTCTCCGAGCGCTTGGTCGGGATCGTCGTGTTGCGCTCGATCAGGCGGGTCATGATGCCGCCCTTGGTCTCGATGCCCAGGCTCAGCGGCGTGACGTCGAGCAGCAGTACGTCCTTGACCTCGCCCTTGAGTACGCCTGCCTGCAGCGCGGCACCGACGGCCACCACCTCGTCGGGGTTGACGCCCTTGTTCGGCTCCTTGCCGCCGGTCAGTTCGCGGACCAGGTCGCTGACGGCGGGCATCCGGGTGGAGCCACCGACGAGCACCACGTGGTCGATCTTGCTGACGTCGATGCCGGCGTCACGAACAGCCTGGTTGAACGGGGACTTGCAGCGCTCCAGCAGATCCTGGGTCATCCGCTGGAACTCGGCGCGGGTCACCGTGATGTCCAGGTGCAGCGGCCCGTCGGCGCCGGCGGTGATGTAGGGCAGGTTGATGCCCGTGGACTGTGAGCCGGACAGCTCGATCTTGGCCTTCTCCGCTGCCTCCCGCAGGCGCTGCATCGCCAGCTTGTCCTTGGACAGGTCGATGCTGTTGTCGGCGTTGAATTTCTTGACCATGTGGTCGACCAGGCGCTGGTCCCAGTCGTCGCCGCCGAGGTGGGTGTCACCGTGGGTCGACTT
>JACCZY010000196.1 GCA_013695685.1 Geodermatophilaceae bacterium
CCGTGCAGCGCGCGAGCCAGCGCCGCACCATCCGCCCGGGGCACCCGGACCAGCATCCGCTCCCGCGAAGCATCGACCGGCACCGGGCCCAGCAACTCAGCGGTCAAGGGCAGCCGAGCCGCCGCGAGCACGTCCGCCACCGCCGCCGGTACGCCGGTGATCGCCGCGAACCGCGTCGAGGGGGGAAACCCCAACGAGGCCCGCTCGGACAGCTCCCGCTCGGCGAGCCACGCCGGCGCCCAGCGCACCAGCGCCTGCACCGCCGGCACCCCCGCCTCCGCCCCGACCAGAACCGCCCCGCCCGGACGGACCAGCGTGGCGGCGTTCATCCAGCGGCGCAGCGCCTCCTCCGAGGCCCGCAGATCCGCCCGCGTCAGCAGCGCCCACCCGTCCAGCAGCAACGCCGCGCCGTAACCGCCGGACGCCACCGGCTCGGCGCCCGGTGTGGCCACCACGATTGCCGGCCCGGGGTCTACCGCGTCGAGCACCGCGTCCCGCCCCGACGTGCGCACGACGGCGCCCGGAAACGCCCGTCCCAACTCCTCGGCGGTCCGGCGCGCGCCGACCACCACCGCGCGCATCCGGCGCTCACCGCAGACCGGACACGACCAGTTCGTCGCCGGGCGAGCGCACCAGCGGCAGGACGGACCCGGGGCTAGGCCCGAGCGTGACTGGCCCAGCATCCCGCCGCAGACCGAGCAGCCCGCCCGAGAGTGACATCGGGCGCACGCCAGCGCGGGAACGTACCCGCGCCGCGGAACCTGCACCAGCACCGGCTGACCTGCCCGCAGCGCTGCACCAGCAGCCTTCCAGGCAGCCGAGGGCAGCCGCGCGGTGTGCGCAGCCTCGTCGCGAGCCAGCGCCTCGTCGTCGGCCATGGCCCGGACCGCCGGGGCGCGAGCGCGGATCGCCGTCGGCCGTGCGCTGAGTTCCCGCGCCCAGCCGGTCGCAACGAGCTGAGCGGCCTCGGCCGAGCGGGCCGCGGCCCCCAGCAGCGCACCCGCGCCGCTGAGATGCGCCCGCATGACCAGGACGTCCCGGGCGTGCGCGTACGGCGCCCGCGGCTCGGCGTACAGATCGTCGCCGTCGTCCCAGATCACCACCAGCCCGAGGTTGGTCACCGGCGCGTACGCCGCCGCACGGGTCCCGGCCACGACCCGGACCTGCGCCCGGCTTACCCGCAGCCAGTTCCGGTACCGCTGCGCCGGACCGAGGTCGGCCGACAGCGTGACGTGCTGCCCCTCCCCCAACGCATCGCGCAGCGCGGTGTCAACGCGGGCAAGATCGCGCCGGTCGGGAACGAGGAGCACAACGCCCGGCCCGCCGGCGGCACAGGCCCGTGCCGCCTCAGCCAGCCGCGCGGGCCAGTCCTCCCCCGGCAGCGCGGTCCACACCCCGCGGGGGCCACGGCCGGCCAGCAGTGCCGAGAGATACGCGGGTCCCGCGTCGTACGCCGACCACAACACCGGCCCCCGTCCCGTCTCCACGGTTGCGTCATCGACGCGGGGCGGCGGTGGCCCCGGTTCGGCCTCGACCCGCGCGTGCCGCGGGGGCACCGCCAGTCGCAGCACATCCGACAACGAGCCGCCCCAGTGGTCGGCCACCGCCCGCGCCAGCCGGGCGACCTCGGGGGTGAGCGCGACTTCGGGGGAGACGACCCGGTCCAGGTAGGCCAGCCGACCGCTATGGTCGCTCGCGGGGTGGCGGGACAGGACGAAACCGCCCACCAGGCGGCCGGAGAACCGGACCCGGACGCGCACCCCCGGCCGGGCCGCCTCGGCCAGCTCCGCCGGCACGAGGTAGTCGAACGGCCGGTCGAGGTGCGCCAGTGGCACGTCGAGCACCAGCCGGGCGATCGGGTCGTGCTGGGCGGGCACGAGTCGACGGCTCATCCGTTCCTTGATCAGTTCGGGGTTGTCGTTGCCGCACGGTCCGATTCTCCAACGATAAGCCCGAGTTGATCACAGGCCCGAGGAGCGGCTCGGGACAGCTACGCTCCCGCGGCGGCGCGCAGCGCGTCGGCGCGGTCCGTCAGCTCCCAGGTGAAGCCGTCGCCTTCGCGGCCGAAGTGCCCGTACGCCGACGTGGCGGCGTAGATCGGCCGGAGCAGGTTCAGGTCGCGGATAATGGCGCCGGGGCGCAGGTCGAACACCTCGGTGACCGCCTTGCTGATCGAGTCCAGCGGCACGGACTCGGTACCGAAGCAGTCCACGAACAGCCCGACCGGCTCGGCCTTGCCGATCGCATAGGCGACCTGCGCCTCACAGATCCGGGCCAGGCCCGCGGCGACGACGTTCTTGGCCACCCACCGCATCGCGTACGCCGCCGAGCGGTCCACCTTCGACGGGTCCTTGCCGGAGAAGGCGCCGCCGCCGTGACGGGACATCCCGCCGTACGTGTCGACGATGATCTTGCGACCGGTCAGCCCGGCGTCGCCCATCGGGCCGCCGATGACGAACTTGCCGGTCGGGTTGACGAGCAGCCGGTAGTCGTCGGAGTCCAGCCCCAGCTCGCGGAGCTCGGGATCGACCACGTGCTCGGCGATGTCCGGCGCCAGCAGGGTGTCGAGGTCGATGTCCTCGGCGTGCTGGGAGCTGACCACGACGGTGTCGAGCCGGACCGGCCTGCCGTCGATGTACTCGATGGTCACCTGGGTCTTGCCGTCAGGGCGCAGGTAGGGCACCGTCCCGTCCTTGCGGACCGCGGCCAGCCGGCGGGCCAAACGGTGCGCCAGCGCGATCGGCAACGGCATCAGTTCCGGGGTCTCGTCGCAGGCGTACCCGAACATGAGGCCCTGGTCACCGGCCCCCTGCCGGGCGATGGCGTCCTCCTCGGCGGCCACTTTGGCCTGATCGCGGTCTCCCGCCGTCCTGGCCTCGTAGGCCATGTCCACGCCCTGGGCGATATCCGGGGACTGCGAGCCGATCGACACGCTCACCCCGCAGGAGGCCCCGTCGAAGCCCTTCTGGGAGGAGTCGTAGCCGATCTGGAGGATCTTGGCCCGGACGATGGCCGGGATGTCGGCGTACGTCGCGGTGGTCACCTCGCCGGCGATGTGGACCTGACCAGTCGTGATCAGCGTCTCCACGGCCACCCGGCTGCGCGGATCGTCGGTGAGCATCGCATCGAGAATCGAGTCGCTGATGGCGTCGGCGATCTTGTCCGGATGGCCTTCGGTGACGGATTCAGAGGTGAAAAGACGTCGGGACACGGTGCTCCTGCCGATCGGGATTCGCGCGCGAGGCTGCCGCCGCAGTCTAGCCAGCCGAACCGATCAGTCGGGCCGAAACGGCATCGAGCACCACCGCGGCCAGGTGCGTCTTCGGCCCGTGTCCCACCTCGACACTCGTGCCGTCCGACCCCAGGATCACCGCCGCGTTCGTGTCCACTCCGAACGCCTTACCCTCACCGACGGCGTTGACGACGAGCAGATCACAGCCCTTCCGGACGAGCTTCGCCCGGCCGTGCGCGAGCACGTCGCGCTCGGCATCACCGGTCTCCGCGGCGAACCCGACGATGACCTGCCCGGTACGTCGTACGGCCACCAGCTCGGTGAGGATGTCCGGAGTGCTGGCCAGTACGACAGCGTCCGGCTCACCGGCGTCCTTCTTGATCTTGTGCTCGTGGGTGTCTCGGGGCCGGAAGTCGGCCACCGCTGCGGCCATCACGACCACATCGGCCTGCGCCGCGGCATCGAGCATCGCCGCGCGCATCTGCTCGGCCGTGCCGACCCGGATCATCCGGGCGCCGGCGGGGTCCGGCAGTTCGACGTTCGCGGCCACAACGCTCACGGTGGCCCCGCGCGCTGCGGCCACCCGCGCGAGCGCCCAGCCCTGCCGGCCGCTTGACCGGTTGCCGAGGAAGCGCACCGGGTCCAGCGGCTCTCGGGTGCCGCCGGCGCTGATCAGGACGCGGACTCCGGCCAGGTCGCGGGGCAGTGCGTCCGGGCGGGCGAGCAGCAAACGGGCCACTTCGGCGATCTCGACGGGCTCGGGCAGCCTGCCCGGTCCGGAGTCGGCACCGGTCAACCGCCCGTTGGCCGGGTCCATGACGATGCCGCCACGGCGACGCAGGGTCTCCACGTTGTCGCGGGTGGCCGGGTGCTCCCACATCTCGGTGTGCATGGCCGGCGCGTACAGCACCGGGCAGCGGGCGGTGAGCAGCGTCGCGCTCAGCAGGTCGTCGGCCAGCCCGTGAGCGGCCTTGGCCAGCAGGTCGGCGGTCGCCGGGGCTACCACGATCAGCTCGGCGGTGCGCCCGAGCCGGACGTGCGGTACGTCGGGGACGGCGCTCCACACGTCCCATGCGACGGGGTGGCCGGACAGGGCCTCCCAGGTGGCGGTGCCGACGAAGCGCAGCGCCGACCGGGTGGGAATGGGCTGGACGTCGTGGCCGGATTCGGTGAGCAGCCGGAGCAGCTCGCAGGCCTTGTACGCCGCGATGCCGCCGCCGATGCCGAGCAGGACCCGCGGGGTGCTTGTCACGTGCGAACTGTCATCACTGCGCCTCCGCGGCAAAGAGTGCGTCGGCTGCATCATTGCGCCTCCGCGGTAAAGAGTGCGTCGGCGCCGGCTCTTAGACGTCGACCTCTTCGTGGGTCAGCAGGCCCTCGTTGATCTCGCGCAGCGTGATGGACAGCGCCTTCTCCTGCGGTGCGGTCGCCACCAGCGGTCCGACGTACTCCAGCAGCCCCTCACCGAGCTGGCTGTAGTAGGCATTGATCTGCCTGGCCCGCTTGGCGGCAAAGATGACCAGGGCGTACTTGGAGCTGGCCCGGTCCAACAGCTCGTCGATCGGCGGGTTGGTGATTCCCTCGGGGGCGGCGACGACTCCGGACACAGAAACCAGCTCTCTCAGTTCGATACAAGGCGCGTGCGCAGCGCTCAACCCGGCCGTTGGCGGGGATGTCGCACCAACTGTACCAATTCCTCCGCCGCGCGGCCGACCTCGTCGTTGCACACGACGACGTCGAACTCGCTCTTCGCGTCGAGTTCGACCCGGGCCCGCTCGAGCCGAGCGGCTATCACCTCGGGCGGCTCGGTGCCGCGCCCCACGAGCCGGCGTTCGAGTTCGGCCCAGCTCGGCGAGGTCAGGAACACCAGTTGGGCCTCCGGCATCGCCGCGCGCACCTGGCGCGCCCCCTGCAGTTCGATCTCCAGGAGGGCGGGTTTACCGGCGGCCAGGGTGGCGAGGACCGGCTCGCGCGGTGTGCCGTAGCGGTAGCCGGCGAAGTTCGCCCACTCCAGCAGAGCGCCCGCCTCGATCATCGCCTGGAACCCGGCGTCGTCGGTGAAGCGATACTGCCCACCGTCGGTTTCCCCCGGCCGCGGTGGCCGGGTGGTCGCCGAGATCGACACCCAGACGTCCGGATACCTGCGGCGCAGGGCAGCGACCACGGTGCCCTTGCCCACGCCCGACGGCCCGGACACGACCGTGAGGCGGGTCTGCGTCGATGGAGGGAGCACTCAAGCCGAGTCGGAGCTGAACTCACGCTCCAGTGCCTTGCGCTGATTGGCGCCGAGGCCGCGGACCCGGCGCGTCGGCGAGATCTCCAGCCGTTCCATGATCTTCTGCGCCCTCGCCTTCCCGAGGCCAGGAAGCGCCTCCAGGACCGCGGTCACGCGCATCTTCCCGACGACGTCGTCGGTCTCACCGGCGCGCAGAACGTCGAAGACAGTCATCTCCTGGCGCTTGAGTCGATCCTTGATCTCCGCCCGGGCCTTCCTGGCAGCGGCTGCCTTCTGCAGAGCCTCGGCGCGCTGTTCAGGACTGAGTTGGGGCAAGGCCACTGGGGGTCACCTCACGAGATCGGAGGGCACGGTCCGGCTGACTGTGACGAACCCCGAACCTAGCGAGCGACGGGGAACCGCTGCAACGCCTACCCGGGTCAGATGGCGGAATACGTACCCGCGGCGGACGAGAGTTGATCGTGCAGGCGCTCGACCGCGTCGCGCAAGGACTGCACCGCGGGGCCGCGGCCGAGCACGTCCCGCGACGTACTGGGGAGTACGTCGGGCAGCGCGGAGCCGAACACCCGGCGGAGGTCCTCCGGCGTGGCACCCTGTGCTCCGAGGCCGGGTGCCAGGATCGGCCCGTTCAGGCCGGCGAACGAGTGCCCGGTCTGCCCCACGGTGGCCCCGACGACCACGCCGGTCGAGCCCAACCCGGCCGTGGCGTTGCGTGCCGCCACCGCGTCGAGGATCTCCTGCGCCACGGTGGAGCCGGACGGCGTGCGGGCGTGCTGCACCTGCGGCCCCTCCGGGTTGGACGTGAGCGCGAGCACGAACACCCCCCGTTGATGGGCCGTCGCCACATCCAGCAGGGGTTGCAGCGAGCCGAAGCCGAGGTACGGGCTGGCCGTGATGGCATCGGCGGCCAATGGGCTGGCCGGATCCAAGTACGCCGCGGCGTAGGCGGCCACGGTGCTACCGATGTCGCCGCGCTTGGCGTCGATGATGCTGAGCCCGCCCGCGTCGCGGATCGCGGCCAGCGTCCACTCCAGGACGGCGATGCCTGGACTGCCGAACCGCTCGAAGAACGCCGACTGCGGCTTGAGAACGGCGACCCGCTCCCCCAGCGCCTCGACCACTGTCGCGCAGAACCGCTGCAGCCCGCTCACGTCCATCGGCAGTCCCCAGGCCGACAGCAGCTCGGGGTGGGGGTCGATGCCCACGCACAGCGGCCCGCGGGTGTCCATCGCCAGGCGCAGCCGCCGCCCGAACGTCATCGGTGCGGCTCGCGGTGAGCCGCGCCGACCACGTCGGACAGCCGCGTGATGCCGCGTCGAGCCAGCTCGGTACGCAGCTCGGCCAGCACCCGGACGGGTGCGGAAGGGTCGTGGAACACCGCGGTTCCGACCGAGACAGCGCTCGCCCCCGCGAGCAGGAACTGCAGCGCATCCAGCCCGCTCAGGATCCCGCCCATCCCGAGGATCGGTACGCCGGGCAGCGCCGCGTGTACCTGCCACACACACCGCACGGCCACCGGCCGGATCGCCGGGCCGGACAACCCGCCGGTCACCCCGGCCAGCACCGGCCGGAACGTGTCGGTGTCGATCACCATGCCGAGCAGGGTGTTGATCATCGACAGCCCGTCCGCGCCGGCCTCGACACACGAGCCGGCGATGGCGACGATGTCGGTGACGTCCGGCGACAGCTTCGCGAGCACCGGCACCCCCGACTCGGCCTTGACCGCGCGCACCACATCGGCAGCCGCCAGCGGGTCACAGGCGAAGACCTGACCTCGGGAAGCCACGTTCGGGCAGGAGATGTTGACCTCCAGCAGCGCGAGTCCGGGCGCCCCGGCCAGCCGCCGGGCCAGCTCGGCGAACTCCTCCACGCTGCCGCCGGCGATGCTGACCACCGCCCGCGCCCCGCGTGCGGCCAGCCACGGCAGGTCGTGTTCCAGGAACGCGTCGATCCCGGGCCCCTGCAGGCCGATCGAGTTCAGCATGCCGCTGGGGGTCTCGGCCATCCGCGGCGTCGCCCGCCCCGACCGGGGCCGCAGCAGCACCGACTTGGTGACCACCGCCCCCAGCGCGGCCGGGTCGAGAAAAGGTGCCAGCTCCCGGCCCGCGGCCGCGCAGCCGGACGCGGTCAGCACCGGGTTCGGCAGCACCGTGCCCGCGAGGGTGGTCACCATGTCCACTGTCGCGTCACTGGTCCCACCATGATCATGAGTGTGAGATCCGGGGTTTTCCCTGATTCCAGACTCATGATCATGGGCGGCCAGCGGCATCATCAGTGCCCGTCCATCGCGTCGGCTCCCAGCACGTCTACGGGCAGCGTGCCCACGTCCTTCCACCTCACCCGGCCGGCGTCGAACACCGGACCTTCGATGCAGCTGCGCACCATCCGGGACCGGCCGTCGACCCCGACGACCGGCAGCACGCACGTCATGCACACCCCGATCCCGCAGGCCATGGACTCCTCGACCGCCACCTCACAGGGCACGTCGTACGACGCCGCGGTCTCGCCGACCGCCCGCAGCATCGCCATCGGCCCGCAGGCGTAGACCGCCGACACCCCGCGCGGGCCGAGCAGTCCGGGCAGAGCGTCGGTCACCAGACCGCGGACACCCACCGAACCGTCGTCGGTCGTCACGACCACCGAGTCGGCGACGGTCCGCGCGTCAGCGGTACCGAAGAGCCGCTCGGCACTGCCGGCACCGACCACCATGTGCACGGTTGATCCGATGGCGCGCAGCCGGCGGGCCAGGTCGAACAGCGGCGCGCTGCCGTAGCCACCGCCGACGAGCACCGCCGTACCCGGCTCGGCCGGGAGCGTGAACGGGCGACCCAGGGGGCCGACGACGTCCAACGGCGTACCCGGCCGGACCCGGACCAGCCAGGCGGTGCCGGGGCCGTGTTCGGCGACGACGATCTGGATCAGGCCGGTGGCGGGATCCGCCGTGTAGAGCGCGAAGGACCTCCGCAGCAGCAGCGCCGTCTGCGGTCCGCCCACCGCCGCCGCGATGAACTGCCCGGGCTCGGCCCCGGCGGCGACCGCCGGGGCGTCGAGCGTGATCAGGTGATACGCGCCGGCCGGCTCGTTGGACACGACTCGCGCCGACACCTGGGTCGCACTCATTCGACCGGCGTTTCATGATCAGAACGGGGAAGTGGTTGCTTGATCTTCATGGCGTGCCGGCCCAGTACGCCCGCAACGTCGCGTGCAACTCTTGCAAGGGCCGTACGCCGACCCGCCCGGCCAGCTGCGCCTCGATGCCCTGTACCGCAGCGGCCGCGCCCTGGATCGTGGTGATGCACGGGATGCCGACGGTCACGGCGGCAGTGCGGATCTCGTAGCCGTCCAGCCGGGGGCCGGCGTTGCCGAACGGGGTGTTGATCACCATCGCCACGTCGCCGGCCAGGATCCGCTCGACGCAGTTCCCGGGCCCGTCGCTGAACTTGCCGACCACCTGCGCGTCGACACCGTTGCGCCGCAGCACCTGGGCGGTACCGGCAGTCGCCAGCACGTCGAAGCCGAGATCGGCGAGCCGCTTGACCGGGAAGATCGCCGAGCGCTTGTCACGGTTGGCCAGGCTGACGAAGACGGTCCCAGACGACGGCAGCGAGCCGTACGCCGCGGTCTGCGACTTGGCGAACGCGGTGCCGAACACCGCATCGATGCCCATGACCTCACCGGTGGACTTCATCTCCGGACCGAGCACGGTGTCCACGCCGTGCCCGTCGACGGTGCTGAACCGGTGGAACGGCAACACCGCCTCCTTGACCGAGATCGGGGCATCCCAGGGCAGCTCGCCGCCGTCACCGGACACCGGGAGCAGCCCTTCCGCGCGCAAC
Source organism: Geodermatophilaceae bacterium (assembly GCA_013695685.1). Taxonomy (GTDB): domain Bacteria; phylum Actinomycetota; class Actinomycetes; order Mycobacteriales; family Geodermatophilaceae; genus JACCTY01. Next base: position 9,305 of record JACCZY010000196.1, read on the forward strand.
TCCGCAACCGACGCACCGAGCGCGATCCGGGCCGCCGCCTTGGCCAGCGGGACCGCCGTCGCCTTGGACACGAACGGCACGGTCCGCGACGCCCGCGGGTTGGCCTCCAGCACGTACAGGACGTCATCCTTGAGCGCGTACTGCACGTTGAGCAGTCCGCGCACACCGACCCCGGCCGCGATCCGCTGCGTGGACTGCCGGATCCGGTCGATCTCGCTCGTCCCGAGGGTGATCGGCGGCAGCGCGCAGGCGGAGTCACCGGAGTGGATGCCGGCCTCCTCGATGTGCTCCATCACGCCGCCGAGGTACAGCTCAACGCCGTCGTACAGTGCGTCCACGTCGATCTCGATCGCGTCCTCGAGGAACCGGTCGACCAGCACCGGGTGCTCGGGGCTGACCTCGGTCGCCTTACCGATGTAGGCCTCCAGCGCCGCATCCTCGTACACGATCTCCATCCCGCGCCCGCCGAGGACGTAGGACGGGCGGACCAGCACCGGGTAGCCGATGGTGGCGGCGATCGCGCCGGCGTCGGCGTACGACGTCGCGGTGCCGTGTCGTGGTGCCGGCAGGCCGGCCTCGGCCAGCAGTCGCCCGAACGCGCCCCGCTCCTCGGCCAGGTGGATGGCCTCCGGCTGCGTCCCCAGCACCGGTACGCCGGCGTCCTTGAGCCGCTGCGCCAGGCCGAGCGGTGTCTGGCCGCCGAGCTGGCAGATCACGCCGAGCACCTCGCCCGCCGCGCGTTCGGCCTCGACCACCTCCAGCACGTCCTCGAAAGTCAGCGGCTCGAAGTAGAGCCGGTCGGAGGTGTCGTAGTCGGTCGACACGGTCTCGGGATTGCAGTTGACCATCACCGTCTCGACACCTTCGTCGCGCAGCGCGAGGGCGGCGTGCACACAGGAGTAGTCGAACTCGATGCCCTGCCCGATCCGGTTCGGCCCGCTGCCCAGGATCAGCACGGCGGGGCGGTCGCGGGCGGCGACCTCGGTCTCCTCGTCGTAGGTCGAGTAGTGGTACGGCGTAGTGGCGGCGAATTCAGCAGCGCACGTGTCGACGGTCTTGAACACCGGGCGTACGCCGAGCCGCCAGCGCAGACTGCGGACGCCGTCCTCACCGGCGAACTCCGGGCGCAGGGCGGCCATCTGCCGGTCCGAGCAGCCGGCCCGCTTGGCCCGGCGCAGCAGCGCGGCGTCCAGCGACGGGGCGGCTTCGACGGCGGAGCGCAGTTCCACCAGGCAGGCGATCTGGTCGACGAACCACGGGTCCCACGACGACGCGGCGGCAACGGTTTCGACGGTCGCCCCAAGCCGAAGTGCCCGTTCGACGTCGTACACCCGGCCGTCGCGAGGGCGACGCAGTGAGTCCACTGTGGATTCGGCGGTGACATCGTCGGGATCGGGCGCGGTCCAGAACCCGGCCGCGCCAGTCTCCAGCGAGCGCAGCACCTTCTGCAGCGCCTCGGTGAAGTTACGGCCGATCGCCATCGCCTCACCGACGGACTTCATGGTCGTGGTCAGTTCAGGGTCGGCGCCTGGAAACTTCTCGAAGGCGAACCGCGGCGCCTTGACCACCACGTAGTCCAGCGCCGGCTCGAAGGACGCCGGCGTGACCCCGGTGATGTCGTTGCGGATCTCGTCGAGGGTGTAGCCGATCGCCAGCCGGGCAGCGATCTTGGCGATCGGGAAGCCGGTCGCCTTGGACGCCAGGGCGCTCGACCTGGAGACCCGCGGGTTCATCTCGATCACGACGAGGCGCCCGGTGCCGGGGTGCACGGCGAACTGGATGTTGCAGCCGCCGGTGTCGACGCCCACGGCGCGCAACACAGCGATTCCGACGTCACGCAGCCGTTGGTACTCCCGGTCGGTGAGCGTCATCGCCGGCGCGACGGTGAGGCTGTCGCCGGTGTGGACACCCATCGCGTCGATGTTCTCGATCGAGCAGACGACGACGACATTGTCGTTGCGGTCGCGCATCAGCTCGAGCTCGTACTCTTTCCAGCCGAGCACGCTCTCCTCGATCAGAACCTCGGTGGTGGGGCTGGCGGCGAGCCCCGCACCGGCCATCCGGCGAAGCTGGACCTCGTCGTGCGCGATACCTGATCCGGCCCCGCCCATCGTGAACGACGGGCGGACGACCACCGGGTAGCCCAGATCGTCCACTGTGGACAGTACTTCGGCCATGGTGCGGCAGACCGCGCTGCGCGGGGTCTCCGCTCCGACCGAGGCGACGATGTCCTTGAACAGCTGCCGGTCCTCGCCGGAGCGGATTGCCTGGATGTCAGCGCCGATCAGCTCCACGCCGTAGCGGTCGAGCGCTCCGGACTCGTGCAGCGCGACGGCGAGGTTCAGCGCTGTCTGCCCGCCGAGCGTGGCCAGCAGGGCGTCCGGTCGCTCGGCAGCGATGACCTGCTCGACGCACTCCGCGGTCAACGGCTCGATGTACGTCGCGTCGGCGAACTCCGGGTCGGTCATGATGGTGGCCGGGTTGGAGTTCACCAGGCTGACCCGCAGGCCCTCCTCGCGCAGCACCCGGCAGGCCTGCGTCCCCGAGTAGTCGAACTCGCAGGCCTGGCCGATCACGATCGGCCCGGAGCCGATGACGAGCACGTGGGCCAGGTCCTCCCGACGCGGCATCAGAACCACACCTGTGCCCTGTGATCATGGGGTTTGGGCGG
>JACCZY010000236.1 GCA_013695685.1 Geodermatophilaceae bacterium
TGCTGCTCGGCGCCGCCGACACGTTCCGCGCGGCCGCCGCCGAGCAGCTGCAGACCTGGGGCGAGCGGGTGGGCGTGCAGACCGTCCGCGGACCGGAGGGGTCGGACCCGGCCTCGGTGGCCTTCGACGCGGTCAAGCAGGGTACGGCGGCGCGGGTGGACACCGTGCTCATCGACACCGCCGGCCGGCTGCACACCAAGGCCGGGTTGATGGATGAGCTGGGCAAGATCAAACGGGTGGTGGAGCGGCACGGGCCGGTGGACGAGACGTTGCTGGTCCTCGACGCGACGACCGGCCAGAACGGCGTCGTGCAGGCCCGGGTCTTCACCGACATCGTCGACGTGACCGGGATCGTCCTGACGAAGCTGGACGGCACCGCCAAGGGCGGCATCGTGATCGCCGTCCAGCGGCAGTTGGGGATCCCGGTCAAGCTGGTCGGCTTGGGCGAGGGCAAGGACGATCTCGCTCCGTTCGAGCCGAGGGAGTTCGTCGCAGGCCTGCTTGCCGGATAGGCAGAGGCCGGGTTCAGCCCGCGGGCGCGCCGACCGACCGCGGGTCGAACCCGAACGGCAGTTCCAGCCGGTGCGCGGACATCGTGGCGGTGTCGCACAGCAGGTCGTACGTCGACCCGTCGGCGACGATCACGCCGCCGTCGAGGAGCACCGAACGCGGGCAGAGCTGAAACGCGTACGGCAGATCGTGGGTCACCATCAGGATCGTCACCGGCAGACCCAGCAGGATGTCCGCGAGCTCCCGCCGGCTGGCCGGATCGAGGTTCGACGACGGCTCGTCCAGCACCAGGATCTCCGGGCGCATCGCGAGCACGGTCGCGACCGCTACCCGGCGGCGCTGCCCGTATGACAGGTGGTGCGGCGGGCGGTCGGCGAACTGCGCCATCCCCACCAGGGCCAGCGCTTCGTGCACGCGCTCTTCCAACTCCGGGCCGCGCATTCCCAGGTTCGCCGGGCCGAAGGCGACGTCCTCGCGCACGCTGGGCATGAAGAGCTGGTCGTCGGGATCCTGGAACACGATGCCGACCCGGCGGCGGATCTCTCGCAGGTTCTCCTTGACCACGGGCAGCCCGGCCACCTGCACCGTCCCCCGGCCCCCGGTCAGGATCCCGTTCAGGTGCAAAACGAGGGTGGTCTTCCCCGCGCCGTTCGGACCGAGTACGGCGACCCGCTCGCCGCGCTGCACGGCGAGATTCACACCGAACAGGGCCTGGTGGCCGTCGGGGTAGGCGAAGGCCAGTTCCTCGACGAGGAGCGACGCCGTCACCGGATCACCCAGGCCGCAGCCGTGGTGGCGACGGCGACCAGCGGCAGCAGGGCGGCCACCGCCCACTGGCTCGGAGCGGACCGGACGTCGACGAGCACCGGCATCCGCCCGACATACCCCCTCGACAGCATCGCCAGATGCACCCGCTCGCCGCGTTCGTAGGATCGGATGAACAGCGCACCGGCGGAGTTGGCCAGGACCCTCAGATGCCCGGCGTGCCGGGCCTGGAAGCCGCGGGACTCCCGAGCGATCCGCATCCGGGTCATCTCAGCCAGCACCACCTCGACGTACCGGAACATGAACGTCATGATCTGCACCAGCGTTTCGGGCATCCGCAGCCGCTGCAGGCCCAGCAACAGATCGCGCGGCCGCGTGGTCGCTGCCAGCAGGATCGACGCCACCACCCCGAGGGTGCCCTTGGCCAGCAGGATGAACGCCGACTCCAGGCCATTGGCGGACAGCGACACGCCGAGCACGTCCACCCGGGGACCACGGGCGATGATGGGCAGGAGCAAGGCGAAGATCACGAACGGGATCTCCACGACCATCCGCCGTACCACCACCAGGGCCGGAACCCGAGCCACCGCGGCAACGCCCAGCAGGGCCAGCGCGTAGACGGCGTACGGCCAGTCGGTCTCCCGCGGCGTGGCAACCACGGCGATGACGAAGACCAGGACAGCGGCGATCTTGCACTGCGGGGCGAGCCGATGGATCGCCGTCTCCCGATCGAGGTACAGCTGGTGGTGGGCGTGGCCTCCGCTCACTCCGAACCGGATCCGCCCCGCTGACGCGGGTGTACGCCGGACCGTCCCGTCGACTCGGCGGGCTTGCGGCGGATGAGCATGAACAGACCGGCGCCGAGCAGCAGCGTGACGACGACTCCGACGATGCCGGCCAGCGCGCCACCGAGAATCCCCTCCACACCGGCGAACTCGTAGCCGGCGAGCGGAGAGTCGCCCAGCTGATGCTCCTGCTCCTGGTCGGCGATGCCGGTGTCCGCCGCTACCCGGTTCAGCCCGTCGGGCTGGCTGCTCGCGACATAGCTCGCTCCGCCGGCGAGCAGCAGGACCACGACGAGGAAGCCGAGCAGGAAGTTCCCGTTGCGGGTGCTCATGTCAGCTTCCCGCCGGCGCGGTGCGCAGCTCGAGCTCCTGCTCGTAGCGCCGGGCGGCGTGGACGAGGTCGGGTCGCACGGTCAGGACGCTCCCCACGGTCAGCGCCGTGATGAGCGCTTCACCGATCCCGATCACCACATGTACGCCGAACATGGCCAGGGCGACCTCGGCGAGCGGCAGGTCCGCGGTCCCACCGACGGCGTACAGGGCGACGAAGGCCAGCGCTGCGATCGGGACGGACACGAGCGCGCCGACGAAAGCGGCAGGTACGGCGGAGGCGCGCTTGTTAGGTAGCAGTCGCTGGACAACCAGGACGGTGCCGTAGCCGGCGAGGGTGGTCACCAGCGCCATCAGGATGATATTGACGCCCAGGGCCGACAGGCCGCCGTCGGCGAAGAAGAGGGCCTGCACGATGAGCACGACCGACACGCACAAGACGCCGGTGTAGGGGCCGACCAGCACAGCGGCCAGCACGCCGCCCATCAGGTGGCCGCTGGTGCCGACCCCCACCGGGAAGTTGATCATCTGTACGGCGAACACGAAAGCGGCCACCAGTCCCGCCAAGGGGGCGGTCTTCTCGTCGAGCTCGCGACGGGCACCGCGCAGGCAGATCGCCAGGCCGGCGGCGGCGACGACACCCGCGGCCAGCGAGACGGGGGCGTTGATGAACCCGTCGGGGACGTGCATGAGGACCTCCGCAGAGACAGGTTCCGATCGCGGCTAACAGTAACCCCCTACCGCACATGATGTGCAACAACAACCAAATGGACGTTCACGAAGTTCACATTGACGGCGGTCAGATAACGCGCCGGAAACACGCAGGGAAAGGCCGGGTAACAACCCCCTGCCACCTTCAGGGACGTCCCCCGGCCGACGACAACCAGTGAGGTGGTGACCGTGGTCAACACCGGCGACACCGCCTGGATCCTCACCAGCGCTTCCGTGGTGCTTCTGATGACTCCAGGCCTGGCACTGTTCTACGGCGGCATGGTCCGCGCGAAGAGCGTGCTGAACATGATGATGATGAGCTTCGGAGCGCTGGGCCTGATCAGCGTGCTCTGGGTGCTCTACGGGTACTCGATCGCGTTCGGCAACGACGTCGGTTACGGACTGCTCGGCGACCCGACCGAGTACCTCGGCCTGAACGGGCTGATGGCGGACGTCACCAGTGAGGCCGGCGGTCTGCCGAGCATGGCATTCGTCGGGTTCCAGGCGGTCTTCGCCATCATCACCGTCGCGCTGATCTCCGGTGCCATCGCCGACCGGGCGAAGTTCGGGGCCTGGATGGTCTTCGCGGGCGTCTGGGCCACGATCGTCTACTTCCCGATCGCGCACTGGGTCTTCGACTTCACGTTGGCCGACGACGATGGCGTCGTCACGCACGTGGGCGGCTGGGTCGCGAACAACCTGGCAGCCGTCGACTTCGCCGGCGGTACCGCGGTCCACATCAACGCCGGTGCTGCCGGCCTGGCCCTGGCGCTGGTGTTGGGCAAGCGCCGCGGCTTCGGCAAGGACCTGGTGCGGCCGCACAACCTCCCTCTGGTCATGATCGGTGCGGGGCTGCTCTGGTTCGGCTGGTTCGGATTCAACGCCGGGTCGGCGGTGGCGGCGAACAACACCGCAGCTGTCGCCTGGGTCAACACGCTGGTGGCCGCCGGTGCCGCCTCACTGGGGTGGCTGCTGGTCGAGAAGCTGCGCGACGGTCACGCCACCTCCCTCGGTGGAGCGTCGGGTGTCGTGGCCGGGCTCGTCGCGATCACCCCGTCCTGCTCGGCGGTGTCCCCGGTCGGGGCGATACTCCTCGGCGCCGTTGCCGGCGGACTCTGCGCGCTAGCGGTAGGACTGAAGTACAGATTCGGCTACGACGACTCACTCGACGTGGTCGGCGTACACCTCGTCGGCGGTCTCGTGGGAACGCTCGGGGTCGGCTTCGTTGCCACTGCGGCCGCGCCGGCCGGTGTGGACGGGCTGTTCTACGGTGGCGGCGCCGATCAACTGTGGCGGCAGGCGGTCGGCGCGTTCGCGGTCCTGATCACGTCGTTCGTCCTGACCTACATCATCGGTCTGGTCATCCAGACGACCATGGGCTTCCGCGTGGACGAGGAGGACGAGATGACCGGTATCGACACCGCAGTGCACGCCGAATCCGCCTATGACTTCACCAGCCTCGGCGGTGGCGGAGCCGGTGGCGGCGTCGGTGCGCCGTATGCCGGGGGGTCCCGGTCCACCGCAGGCACTGCGAACTCGGCGGCCCGAGGGGGGTCGGCGTGAGACTGGTGACCGCGATCGTCAAGCCGTTCAAGCTCGACGACGTCAAGCTGGCCCTGGAGACCGTCGGCGTCGCGGGTCTCACGGTCAGCGAGGTGCAGGGCTTCGGCCGGCAGAAGGGGCACACCGAGGTCTACCGCGGTGCGGAGTACCAGGTCGACTTCGTGCCCAAGGTCCGGATCGAGGTGCTCGTGGACGATGCGGACTCCTTCCGGGTCACCGACGTGATCGTCGAGGCCGCCCGGACCGGATCGATCGGGGACGGCAAGGTGTGGGTCACCGAGGTCGAGGACGTCGTGCGGGTCCGGACGGGGGAGCGTGGCACCGACGCGCTCTGAGCGGGCCGTCGCCCTGCGCGAGTCCCGTACGGCGCTGCTCGGCCGGGCCGACATCCGCGGTGCCGCCCTCCGTGCGGCGCTGAGCGAGTTGTACGACGCCTGGCTGCGCGAACTCCTCGTGGAGCTATCGGCGGACGGGGTCGTCGGCTCGCGAACGGAGGTCGCTCTGGTCGCCGTCGGTGGTCTGGGCCGGTGCGAGCCGGCGCCGTACGGCGATCTCGACCTCGTCCTGGTGCATGACGGCGGACCCGGCGTGCAGGAGCTGGCCAAGGCGCTCTGGTACCCGATCTGGGACGGCGGTGTACGGCTGGACCACTCCGTGCGGAGCATTCCGCAGGTGCGCGCGGTCGCCGAACATGACGCCAAGGCCGCCCTCGGGCTGCTGGACGCGCGGCACATCGCCGGCTCGCAGTGGCTGAGCGAGTCGTTGCGGGCTACCGGATTCGAGGTGTGGCGGGCCAAGGCACATACGCACGTCCCGACCCTGGCCGAGGCCGCCCGGCTGCGCGAGCGCACCGCCGGCGAGCTGGCCTTTCTGCTCGAACCCGACCTCAAGGAAAGTCTCGGCGGGATCCGTGACTGCCTCGTGCTGCACGCGCTCGCGGCCGCGCAACTGGTCGACGAGCCCGGCGAGGCGGTGCGAGCGGCCCGGACGCTGCTCCTGGACGTGCGGGGTGAGCTGCACCGGCGGCTGGGTCGCGGCGTGAATCGGCTGGTCCAGCAGGAACAGCCGGCCGTCGCGCAGGCGGTCGGAGCCGCCGATGCCGACGACCTCCTGAGTTCGGTGGCAGCTGCCGGTCGCACGGTGCGCTTCGCCTCGGACACGTCGTGGCGCACGGTCGACGCCGAGCTGGCGCGGCGGGTCAGATGGCGCTCGCGCCGGCGTCTGGATCGCCGGCCGTTGGCCGACGGTGTCGTGGAG
>JACCZY010000248.1 GCA_013695685.1 Geodermatophilaceae bacterium
CGCATCGTGCCGACCCGCTTGGAGGTCCCCGGTCGGGTCGGCGGTGACCAAGCGCAGCTGCTGATAGGGCAGGATGTCGACGGCGCGGCGGGCCAGGTAGGCCCGCAGCGGCGGGTCTATCGCGCCCCTTCGCAGCCGCCGTCGCAACGCGCGTACCTCCCGGCCGCGGGCGAGCCGGATGGGCAGGTACATCCCGAACACCGGGGTGAGTGGGATCAGGATGATCGACCCACCGAGCAGGAACCCCAACCGGCGCAGGGTGACGTCGGTCTGCGCCGCGCTGGTTCGCACCTGGTCGGCCGCCGCCCGCACCTCGTCGCCCAGCCGCTCGGAGTCGTCCCCCACCAGCGGCAACCCGGACAGGGACTGGAGAGCCTCCCCGGCGGTGTCGGCGGCCGCGGCCGACGCCTGCGCGGACTCACTGACTGAGGACAGCTGCCAGACCTGAGAACCGGTGAGCAGACCGAACACGATCCACAACGCGATCCAGAACACGACGAAGCCGTCGAGCACAGCCAAGGCCCAGGCGTCCGTCGTCCGGATAAACGTCCGCACGCACCGACCTCCTCGATCCGACACGCCCGCGATCTGGACACGACAGTAAGGCACGCCCGGCCGATGTACACATAGGATCAGTGGACGTGAACTCGGCGTCGGACCAACCCGAGGGGTGATCATGTCCACCACCGCAGCCGGGGACGGTTCCGGGCAGGACCAGGACCGAGCGCAATCTCCCAAGCGCCGGGGCCTGCTGGCGGCCGCCTGGCTCCTGCCGGTCTCGGCGTTGGTCATCGGCGTCCTGATCGGCTTCGTCATCTGGGGGACGACGAACAACGACGACAGTCCCACCGGCCTGGCTGACACCACGCCCGCGCTGACCTCATCGGCGCCTACCGGCGAGAGCGCCGGTACGACGGTGACCGTCGCCGTCCCGCAGTCCTGCCTCGACGGGGTGGACGAGTCGATGGCCTCGCTCGACCTGCTGGACCAAGCCACGCAGGCGATCAGCGAACTCGACGCGGCGCGGCTGCAGACCATCGTCGACGACCTGCAGAGCGCCTCTGAGCGGATCCGTGACCTGGGTGAGGAATGCCGGGCCGCCACGGACGTCACGGTCGAGGACACGACGGCCAGCCCCACCTCCTGAGCCTGGCGGGGCGGCGCAGGCACACCGAGCATCAGACATAGACACCATGTCGACGTCCACGCCGGACCGGCCCGCGGGCAGCCACACGGACAGACCACCGGAGGCGCCCTCGGCGGTACGGTACCTTCCGCCGTCGGCCGATCGTCATCGCAGCACGACGCGCCCGGCGGTGGCCCGGCCTAGGTTGCCGCGGAGTTGGGTGTCGGCCAGAGCCTCCCGGGCCGCCGCAGGGAAGGACCGCTCGCCGCGCAGCTGCCCCACGCCGCGCGGGGCGTACGCCGGCATCCCGAGGTACGTCGTCATGTGGCAGCCAGGATCTCGGCCAGGTGCACGGTGCGTACGCCGGAGCCGTGTCGGCTCAGCCCACCGCCGATGTGCATGAGGCAGGAGGAATCCCCCGCCGTACAGACCGTCGCCGCTGTCGACACAACGGCCCGCATCTTGTCCGCCAGCATCGCCGCGGACACGTCGGCGTTCTTCAACGCGAACGTACCGCCGAAGCCGCAGCAGGACTCCGCGTCCGGTAGATCGAGGAGTTCCAGGCCGCCGACGGCTCGGAGCAGCCGCAACGGCCGGTCGCCGACGTGGAGCAGCCGCAGCGAGTGGCAGGTCGGGTGGTAGGTGACGCGGTGCGGATAGTAGGCGCCCAGATCGGTGCTGCCGTGGATGTCGACGAGGAACTCCGACAGCTCGTACGTGCGGGTGGCGACGGCCTCGGTTGCCGCGCGGAGCCCCGGATCACCGGCCCGTTCGGCCAGGGCGACGTGCTGGTGGCGGACCGAGCCGACGCACGATCCGCTGGGCGCCACGACCGCGTCGTACCCGGCGAAGACGTCGGCGAACTGCCGGACCAGGGGTACGGCCTGGTCGGCGTACCCGGTGTTGGTGTGCATCTGGCCGCAGCAGGTCTGCCGCAGCGGCACGCCGACGTCGTACCCAAGCCGTTCGAGCAGGTGCACCGTCGCCTTCCCGACCTGGGGAAACATGGCGTCGGCCAGGCAGGTGATGAACAGCGCGACCCGCATCCGCACAGCTTGGCAGGTGCCGCGCCGCAGCGGCTGTCACGCACCGTCGAGGACGGCGGCGAGCAGCGGCCCGGCCGCCAGCCCCAGCACCACCGACAGCGCGGCGGCAAGCACCGCCGCCCACCCGGCCATGCCGCTCGACGTCGCCGGTCCGTCCGGCCCGGACCGGAAAATCGGGGCGATCCAGCGCAGGTAGTAGAAGAGACTGGCCACGGTGTTGACGGCGGCGAGAACGACCAGCCAGCCCAGCCCGCCGTCAGCGGCAGCGGTGAACACGACCAGCTTGCCGACGAACACTCCGGTCGGCGGCGTCCCCACGAGACCGAGCAGGCAGACGACCAGGGACACCGCGAGCGCGGGATGCGTACGGGCGGCGCCGCGCCAGTCCTCCAGGCGGGGTCCGGCATGGACCGCGGCGAGGACCGCGAACGCGCCCACGTTGGTCACCACGTACGCCGCGGCGTAGAGGCTGAGCGACGGCAACGCCAGCTCCACCCGGCCCGCGACGGCGACCGCCATCAGCAGGTAACCGACCTGGCTGATCGTGGAGTAGGCGAGCAGCCGGCGTACCGAGTCCTGGAAGAACGCGGCCAGATTGCCCAGCGTCATGCTGGCCGCGGCCAGGATCGCGACGAGCAGCGGCCAGTCCCCGGGAGCGCCGAGGAGCGGTCCGGCCATCAGCCGGTACGCCGCCAGCACCGCGCCCACCTTCGGCACGGTCGTGACGAACGCGGCGACCGCCGTGCTCGCGCCTTCGGTGACGTCGGGTACCCAGAAGTGCGCCGGTACGGCGCCGAGCTTGAACGCCAGTCCGGCCAGTACGGTGAGCCCGCCGACCGCGACCGCCACCGGCGGGGCGTCGGGCAGGGACTCGGCGAGCTGCACGTAGCCGGTGCCGCCGCCGGCGCCGTAGAGCAGCGTCACGCCGACCAGTAGGGCGACGCCGAAGAAGGCGCCGATCAGGTAATACTTCAACGCGGCCTCGGTGCCGCCGGCGTCCTTCGCGAAGCCGGCCAGGGCGTAGAGCGGGACGCTGGCCAGCAGGTACGCCGCGACGAGCAGCAGCAGGTCGGCGGCGCCGGCCAGCGCGATCGTGCCGAGCGCGGCCAGCAGCAGCAGGGTGTAGAACTCGGTCTCCCGCGGATGGCCGAGGACGTCCCGGCCGGGCAGGGCCAGCACGAGCAGGGTCGCGGCGCAGACCACGATCCGGGCAACAGTGAGCGGTACGTCGACGTCGTAGCTGTCGTCGAACACCGGACCGGCCAACCCACGGCCCGCAGCCAACGAGGCGATCGTCGCCGCCACCAGCGTCGCGGCGGCCACGATCCGGACCGCTCCCTGCCGCGCCCGCGGCAGGAACAGCCCCAGGATCAGGCCGCCCACCGCGCCGCCGAGCAGCAGCAGCTCTGGCAGCAGTGCGAGCGGTCGCTCATTCACGAGGTCGGCTCCGTCCGGGAGCACACAGCATGAGCGGACTGGACGGTGCCGACCGGGGTCACAGTCATGGCGTGAGCAGCTCCACGACCGTCTGCGCGGCCGGCTCGATCACGTCCAGCAGCCAGGCCGGCAGCAGCCCGATCAGGATCGCCAGTCCCATCAGCGGCGCGATCGCCGCGGTCTCGTGCCCGCGCAGGTCAGCGAAACCCCGGCCGCCCCGCTCACGGGCACCGCCGCGGTCGCCGAGCAGGATCCGCTGCAGCGCCCAGAGGAACAGCCCCGCCGTCACCAGGATCCCGAGCACCGCCAACACCGTGGCGACCGGCGCGGGACCGAGGCTGCCGGCGAAGATCTGGAACTCGGCGATGAAGCCGCTGAACCCAGGCAGCCCGAGGGAGGCGAACGCGGCCAGCGCCAGCAGAGCGGCGAACCGGGGCGCCGGCCCGGCCAGCCCGCCGTACTCGGCCATCTCGTAGGTCTTCCGCCGGTCCCACATCACGCCGGTGAGCAGGAACAGCGCACCGGTGATCAAGCCGTGGCTGACCATCTGGGTGACCGCGCCGGTGACCGCGACCGTGCGCCCGGCCGCGTCCCCGCCGAGCATCCCGGCGGCGCCCAACGCGAGGATCACGTAACCCATGTGGTTGACCGAGGTGTAGGCGACGAGCCGCTTGAAGCTGGTCTGCGCGAGCGCGACCAGGGCACCCCACAGCACGCTGACGACACCGACGACGACGATCAGCCAGGCCCACGTCCGCCACGCCTCCGGCAGGATCGGCATCGCGATCCGCACGAACCCGAACGTGCCCATCTTCAGCAGGACGCCGGCCAGGATCGCGGAGCCGGCCGCCGGCGCCTCGGTGTGCGCTGGCGGCAGCCAGGTGTGGAACGGGAACGTCGGCGTCTTCACCGCGAGCCCCACAAATATCGCCAGCAGCACCAGGCCGCCGAATACCGGCCGGCCGTCCAGGGGTGTCGTCCGGGCGAGTTCGACCATGTCGAAGGTGTGCGGGTCGCTGCCGACGTACAGGCCGATGAAACCGAGCAGCAGCGCCAACGAGCCGAGGAACGTGTAGAGGAAGAACTTCAGCGCCGCTCGGGCCGCATGGGCGTGCCCCCAACCGGCGATGACGAAGTACATGCCGACGATGGACAGGTCGAAGAAGACGAAGAACAGGATCAGGTCGAGGGAGACGAATAGTCCCGTGCAGACCGTCTGCAGGAAGAGGAAGAGCGCGGCGTACGAGCGGCGGTTTCGGTCCTCGCCGAGGCCGTGCACGGCGCAGGCGAGAAAGAGTACGGCGGTCAGCGCCACCAGCGGCAGCGACAGACCGTCCACGCCGACGTGGTAGGAGCTGCCGGCACCGGGAATCCACGGCAGTTGCTGCTCGAACCCGAATCCGCCGGTGACCCCGGGGCCGCCGTCGTAGCGCAGCCAGGCAAGGACGACGAGTGCGAGGTCGGCCGCGCTCACCGCGATCCAGACCCAGGTCACCGCCCGACCCGGCGGCCGAGGCCAGCCGAGCAGCAGCAGGGCGGCTGCCAGCGGCAGGAACACGATGATGCTGAGCATGTTCACCTCACCAGGACGACGACGAGGGCGAGTACGGCGAGCGCGGCGGCGGCCTGCGCGTAGTACTGGTGCAACTGCCCGGGCTGCGGGCGCCGGGCGAGCCGACCCAACGCCGCGCTCGCCCGGGCGACGGTGCCGACCCACCCGTCCACCGCGG
>JACCZY010000273.1 GCA_013695685.1 Geodermatophilaceae bacterium
CCGTCCTCGCCGCTTTCCGCGTCGAGGGCGAACACCACGAACTCGTCGCCGATGGCCGACCCGACAGCGGTCACCTCGACAGTCAGGAACTCGTTGACCGTCGGGCATGCCCTGGCGTCCTCCTTGAGCTTGACCAGGGCCAAGTTGGCCTCCGCCGCACTGGGGTAGCTGAGCAGGTCGAGCAGCACCTGCCCGCCGTCGACCGGGTAGCCGCCGCCGACGAAGTCGCGCGGGTTGGCGTACTGCTCCTGCCAGCTGCTCGCCGTACACATCGGCCCCAAGGTGGGCTGTCCGTCGGCATCGCCGAGGTCAGGCCCGCGGGTCTGGACTCCGGCCGCATCGAGTTCCTCGGCGGTCACCAGCGACCCGAAGTCGATCGCCAGGAGCGGATCCCCGGGGGCCGGCTCGGTCTCGGTGTTGCTGCCGGTGTCGGTCGGCGAAGCCGAGGTCTGGCCGCCCTGGGCGCCGGTCGAGCCGCTCGGGCTACCGGTGGTCGGCACCGACCCGGTCGTCGGCGACGGCGTCAGCGGGCTGGTGATCGCTTCGCTGCTGGTGGTCGGACCGGGTCCGACAGGCTGGATGGACGTGTCGTCGCCGAAGGGGTTCAGGAACAGCGCGGTCGAGCCGAGCACCGCGACCACCGCGAGTCCGGTTGCCATCGCGGTGTTGCGCTGCCGGCGGTCCCGCCGGTGCCGGACATCGGCCAGCCCCGGCGCGGAGGTCTGCTCGGCGTGCCGGGAGAGGTCGCGCATCCGCCCGCGCAGCTCGTCCCGATCCCCGTCCGGCCATCCGTCGTCAGACATGGTCGTCCTCCCCGAGCAGTTGGGCCATCGCTCTGCGGCCACGGGAGAGCCGGGCCTTGACGGTTCCCTCCGGTACGCCGAGCTGCGCGGCGATCCGGGCCACCGGCAGGTCCGCGAGGTAGTGCAGGACCAGCGCCTCGCGCTGCGCCGCGGGCAGTTGCTGCAGTCCGGCGACGAGCGCCACGTGGTTCTCCATCGGTTCGGGGACACCCGCGGTGTCGTGGTCAATGCTGAACACCAGCCGCTTGGCCTTGCGCCAGCGGCTGACCGAGACGCGGTAGGCCACCGTGCGGACCCAGGCCAGCGGGTCGTCGTACGTCGACACCTGCCGCCAACGAGCCAAGGCCCGCGCGTACGCCTCCTGGACCGCCTCCTGCGCTTCGTGCCAGTTGCCGACCATCGCGTACACCTGAGCGGTCGCAGCGCGGTTTGTGGCCGCGTAGAACTCGGCGAAGTCGCGCTCCTCCACAGGCTCGTGCAAGCCGACCGGATCGACGCTGATGCCTACCTCCGTGCTCACATAGAGCAGACGCCTGACTGCCCCAAGGGGTTGCATGGCTTTACAGTGTTTCCATGACACATCAGTACGAGCACATCTTGGTCGACATCGCCGGAGACTCCGCGGGCAACTACGCGACGATCACGATGAACCGGCCGGCGCGTCGCAATTCGTTGTCCGCCGACCACCTCCGGGAGTTGCTGCATGCCTTCCGGGCGGTCGGGCAGACCGATGCGACCGGAATCATCCTCGCCGGCAACGGACCGGTCTTCTCCGCCGGGCACGATTTCGGTGACGTCGCGGCGGCCGACTTCGATGCGGTACGCCGGCTGCTCCAGCTGTGCACCGAGTTGATGCAGACGATCCAGTCCGTGCCGCAGGTCGTCATCGCCCGGGTGCACGCGCTGGCCACGGCCGCCGGTTGCCAGCTCGTCGCCTCCTGCGACCTCGCGGTGGCCGCAGACTCCGCCGGCTTCGCCGCACCAGGAGGCAAGGGCGGCTGGTTCTGCCACACCCCGATGGTGCCGATCGCCCGCAACGTCGGGCGCAAGAGGGCCATGGAGATCGCGCTCACCGGCGACGTCATCGACGCCCGGACAGCGGCGGAGTGGGGTCTGGTGAACTCCGCCGTACCCGATGAGGAGCTGGAGAAGGCCA
Organism: Geodermatophilaceae bacterium; assembly: GCA_013695685.1. GTDB lineage: Bacteria > Actinomycetota > Actinomycetes > Mycobacteriales > Geodermatophilaceae > JACCTY01. The sequence continues at coordinate 1,960 of JACCZY010000273.1, forward strand.
CGTTGTCGCTGTTGGAGCGGGCGACCCGCGGCAGCCGCGCGTCCAAGGCGTTGGGCAAGCAGGCGCTGTACGCGCAGCTGGACCGGCCCGAGCGGGACGCCTACACCTACGCGATCGAGGTCATGGCCGCGGCCAGCCAGACGCCGTCCGCACGAGAGGGCATGAACGCATTCCTGCAGAAACGGCACGCGGAGTGGCCGGACTGAGCCGCCCGCCGTGCGGTTGGTGATCGCTCGCTGCCAGGTGGACTACGTCGGGCGGCTGACGGCGCACCTGCCCCGGGCGACCCGGCTGCTGCTGGTCAAGGCCGACGGCTCGGTGTCCGTGCACGCCGACGACCGTGCCTACAAGCCGCTGAACTGGATGAGCCCGCCGTGCACGCTGCACGAGCAGCCCGGACTCTGGACGGTCACTAACAAGTCCGGTGAGCAGCTGCTCATCACGATGGACGAGGTGCTGCACGACGCGTCTTTCGTCCTGGGTGTCGACCCCGGCCTGCAAAAGGACGGCGTGGAGGCGCACCTGCAGGAGCTGCTCGCGGCGCACATCAGCACACTGGGCGCGGGCTGGACACTGGTCCGGCGTGAGTACATGACCGCCATCGGGCCGGTCGACATCCTCTGCAAGGACGCCGCCGGCATGACGGTCGCTGTGGAGATCAAGCGCCGGGGTGAGATCGACGGCGTCGAGCAGCTGACGAGGTACGTCGAACTGCTCAACCGCGATCCGCTGCTCAGCCCGGTGCGCGGGGTATTCGCCGCGCAGGAGATCAAACCGCAGGCGCGGGTACTCGCCACCGACCGTGGGATCGGCTGTGTGACGCTGGACTACGCGTCGCTGCGCGGCTTCGACGACCCCACGTCACGATTGTTCTGAGATGCCGTTCGCATTCCCGGTCAGCCGCATCCCGGACCCCGCCGATGCACCGTCGCTGCGCTGGGGCATTCTTGGCCCAGGCGGCATTGCGCATTCGTTCGTCGATGCGCTCACCAAGCACACCGGGCAGCGCGTCGTCGCAGTCGGCTCACGTGCGACCGAGCGGGCGAGCGCCTTCGCCGGCGTACACGGCATCCCCCGAGCCCACGGGTCCTACGACGCACTCGTGAGCGATCCCGACGTGGACGTCGTCTACGTCGCCTCCCCGACCGGCCAGCACCACGAGCACGCCCTGCTGGCCGTCGCGGCCGGCAAGCACGTCCTGGTGGAGAAGTCGTTCAGCCGCACCGCCGTCGAGGCCCGCGAGATGGTGGCCGCGGCACGCTCGGCCGACGTCGTCCTGCTGGAGGCGATGTGGACCCGGTTCCTGCCGCACATGGACGTCGTACGGCAGCTCGTCCACGACGGCGTACTCGGTGAGGTGCAGACTGTCATCGCCGATCACGGGCAGCTGCTCACGCCCGACGGCGCGCCCCGCCTGCACCGCCCGGAGCTCGGCGGGGGAGCGGTGCTCGATCTCGGCGTCTACCCCATCTCCTTCGCCGCGCTCATGCTCGGCCGGCCGGACTCGGTCGTGGCGGCCGGGGAGATGGCGCCGACCGGGGTCGACGCCCAGGTTTCGGCGGTGCTCCGCACAGGGACCGCGCATGCGGTTGTCACCACGACGTTGACCGCGCGTACGCCTACCACGGCATCGGTCTCCGGTACGGCGGGGCGGGTGGAGATCGCCGCCGACTTCTACACCCCCGCAGAGCTGATCCTGACGACGCAGGCCGGCTGGCACGTACGGGAGGTCGATGCGATCCGGGGTCACGAGGGGTTGTGCTACCAGGCCGCACACCTGGCGCAGCTAGTAGGGGACGGCCGCCGCGAGTCGCCGCTGCTGCCGCTGGACGAGACGGTGAGCATCATGGAGACGATGGACGAGGTACGGCGGCAGATCGTCGCCGGCTGAGCCATCGAGCGAGCGACGGGAGTGCACGATGGGACTCTGGGACAAGCTGATGGGCCGCGATTCCGAACCTGATCCGGGCCGTGACCCGGCTGCCGCCCCGGGCCGGCGCGGTGTACGGCAGAGTGCCGATGACCCCGACGAGCAGGCGATAGAGCGCTACCGCTACCTGTTGCGAACTGCTCCTCCCGATCAGGTGGAGCAGGCGCACGCCGAGGCGTTCGCGAAGCTGACCCCGGAGCAGCGTCAGCAGGTGCTGACCCAACTCGGTGCCGAGGTGCCGCTGGCCGAGCGGGCGCAGAGCGACGATCCGCAGGCGCTGGCCCGGATGGCCACCCGGGCGGAGATGCGCCAGCCCGGAACGCTGGAGCGCACGCTCGGGCGGCCCGGCGGCATGGGAATGGGCGGCCTGGTCGCCGGCAGCCTGCTGGCCAGCGTCGCGGGAGCCTTCATCGGTACCGCAATTGCGGGCTCTATGTTCGACGATGCAGGATCTGAGGCCGACGCGTCGGGCGCCGAAGATCCTGGGGCCGGCAGCGAGGACCCCGGCGGCGATTACTACTCCGGCGCCGATTCCGGCGGCGTGGACTACGGCGGCGCGGACTACGGTGGCGGCGGAGACTGGGGTGGCGGCGGCGGCGACTTCGGCGGCGGTTTCGACGGCGGTGTCTGAGATGACGTTCGGGGCGCGGATCCCGGACTTCTTCGACTCGCTCGACCCCGCGACCGGGGACCTTGTCGGCAGCTTTGCGGTCCACGACGACGACGCTGTACGCGCCGTCGTGGCGGATGCTCGGCGAGCCGCGCAGTGGTGGGCCGACCTCGGCTTTCCCGGCCGGGAGCGTCGGCTGAAAGCCTGGAAATCGGCGATCATCCGTCGGGTGGACGACCTCGCCGAGCTGATGCACCGCGAGGGCGGCAAGCCGGTAGCGGACGGCACGTTGGAAATCGTTCTCGCCGTCGAGCAGATCGGATGGGCTGCCGGCCACGCCGCCAAGGTGCTGGAACGCCGGCGGGTCAGGCCGGGGCTGCTGATGCCGAACCAGGCGGCCACCGTGGAGTACCAGCCCTACGGCGTCGTCGGGGTCATCGGTCCGTGGAACTACCCGGTCTACACCCCAATGGGATCGCTGGCTTATGCCCTGGCGGCCGGCAACGCGGTCGTGTTCAAGCCGAGTCCCTACACACCGGCGGTCGGCCGGTGGCTGGTCGAGCGCTTCGCCGAAGTGGTCCCGGAGCACACGGTGCTCTCCCTGGTCACCGGGGACGCAGACACCGGGACGGCGCTGTGCCGGGCCGGTGTGGACAAGCTCGCGTTCACCGGCTCCACCGCCACCGCCAAGAAGGTCATGGCCGTATGCGCGGAGACGCTCACCCCGGTGCTGCTCGAATGCGGCGGCAAGGACGCCCTCGTCGTGGATTCCGACGCGGACGTCGGGGCTGCCGCGGACGCCGCACTGTGGGGGGCGATGTCCAACTCCGGGCAGACCTGCATCGGCATCGAACGGGTGTACGCGGTGGACGCGGTGTACGACGAGTTCGTCCGTGCCCTGGCCGACCGCGCTCGACACGTCCGGCCCGGTCCCGAGCGGGGGGCGGACTACGGCCCGATGACCACCCCCCAGCAGCTCGACGTCGTACGTCGGCATGTCGATGACGCCCTGGCGCGCGGCGGCCGCGCTGTCGTCGGTGGCCCGGGGTCAGTCCGCCCGCCGTACGTCGACCCGGTGGTGCTCGTCGACGTACCGGAGGAGTCCGCAGCCGTCACCGAGGAGACGTTCGGTCCGACAGTGACGGTCACCCGGGTCCGCGACGCCGACGAGGCGGTGGACCGGGTCAACGCCAGCCGGTACGGGTTGGGCGCCGCGGTGTTCGGCCAGGCCCGGGCGGTCGAGATCGCCCACCGGGTCCGGTCGGGCATGGCCAGCGTGAACTCCGTGATCGCATTCGCCGCCGTACCGGCGTTGCCGTTCGGCGGTGTTGGGGACTCCGGGTTCGGGCGGGTGCACGGAGCGGACGGGCTGCGTGAGTTCACCCGGCCCAAATCGGTGACGCGGCAGCGGTTCACCCCGCCACTGCGGCTGACGACGTTCCGCCGCCGCCCGCTCGCCGTCAAGGCGACGGTAGGCCTGGTCCGGCTGGTGCACGGGCGTCGCTAGCCGGCGTTCAGCCCTTCGTCGCGACGTAGTAGGTGTTGAACGGGTCTGTGTCGATCGACTTGGGGTCCCCCTGAGCGAACCCGGCGTCGCCGAGCATGGCTACGGCCAACTGCTCCCCCCAGGCTGTGCCTAGCCCGGTACCACCGAGAGCCAGGGACACCGTCATGCAGTGCAGCGTCGACGTGGTGTAGAGGAATGTTGCCCCGGGCAGGTCCAGGTTCTCGTGCACATG